>JAGANS010000003.1 GCA_017624155.1 Muribaculaceae bacterium
AACGGAAGATGTTGTCGATGAACAGCAGAACGTCTTTGCCGCCCGCGCCCTGGTCGCGGAACTGTTCGGCAACGGTAAGACCGGTAAGTGCCACACGCAGACGCGCGCCCGGCGGCTCGTTCATCTGACCGAACACAAGTGCGGCCTGAGAATCCTTGAGGTGAGCAAGGTCAACATCACCCAGGTTCCATTTACCTTCCTCCATGCCTTCCTTGAACTTATCGCCGTAGCGCATAACACCACTCTCGATCATCTCGCGCAGCAGGTCGTTACCTTCACGGGTACGCTCGCCCACACCGGTGAATACCGAGAAGCCGTCGTGTCCCTTGGCGATATTGTTGATAAGCTCCATGATGAGCACTGTCTTGCCTACACCGGCACCGCCGAAGAGACCGATCTTGCCGCCCTTGCTGTATGGCTCGAGAAGGTCGATCACCTTGATGCCGGTGGAGAGGATTTCTGTACCGATGGTAAGGTCCTCAAACTTAGGCGCGGGCTGGTGAATAGGTTTCAGATTGTCGCGTGTGAGCGCCGGAAGGTTGTCGATCGCATGACCGATGACGTTCATCAGACGGCCCTTGACCTGGTCGCCGGTGGGGATTGCGATAGGATGCCCGAGGTTCACAACAGGAAGGCCGCGGCGCAGGCCGTCGGTCGATTCCATAGCCACGCAGCGCACGGTGTCTTCGCCGATATGCTGCTCTACCTCGAGTATGAGTTCGCTACCGTCCTCGCGGTCGATCTTCAGGGCGGTGTAGATAGGGGGAAGCAATACTTCCTCGCCCTCAAAGGCCACATCGACTACGGGGCCGATTACTTGGGCTATTTTGCCGGTATTCTCGCTCATTGTGTTTGGAAGGTATGGAGATTGTTAGTTAAATCGTTGATAAATCAGAAGTGCCAGCCAAGGGTGATGAAGCATACCATCAGCGCGAGGTTGAACAGGCTGATCGGCAGCAGATATTTCCACTCGAGGCTAAGCAGCTGGTCGATACGCAGACGCGGGAATGTCCACTTGAACCAGATTATGATGTAGGACAGCAGGATGGCCTTACCGATGAACCATATCGGAGTGGGGATATAGTCCATAACGGTATTGAAGCCTTCCCAGCCGGGGATATGCAGGGGCATCCAGCCACCGAAGAAGAGCAGAGTGGCTACGCCCGACACGATGAAGAGATTCAGGTATTCGGCGAGATAGAAGAAACCGAAGTGAATACCCGAATACTCGGTGTGGTAGCCGGCGGTAAGCTCGCTCTCGGCCTCGGGAAGGTCAAACGGGCCGCGGTTTGTCTCGGCGGTACCGGCGATCATATAAATAATGAAGGCGATAACAGCGGCGATATGCCCCTTGAAGATGAACCAGCCGTTGCCCTGCGCGAGCACGATGTCGGTGACGCTCATGCTGCCGGCGAGGCAGACCATAGTCACCACCGACAGACCGATCGACAACTCATAGCTCACCATCTGCGCGCCTGAACGGAGAGCACCGATGAGTGTGAACTTGTTGTTGGACGACCAACCGGCAAGCAGTATGCCGAGTACGCCGATCGACGAGCATGCGATCAGGAAGAATATGCCGATGTTGAAATCGATAATCTGCAGTCCGTCGCCCCAGGGAAGCACCGCGAAGCAGAGCATCGAGGCGATTATAACGAGATACGGGGCCAGTGCGAACAGGAATTTATCGATATGGTTGAGGCAGATAAGCTCCTTGATAAGGATCTTGAACATATCGGCGAAGCTCTGCAGCAGACCAAAGGGGCCGACACGGTTAGGACCGAGACGGCACTGGAAGGCGGCGCACACCTTACGCTCGAAATAGATGTAGAACAGAGCGAGCAGCGCGTAGAGCAACAGCAGGCCTACGCCGATAGCTACACATTCAACCGTCGTGGCGGCCCAACCGGGCAGAAAGCCTGTGAGCCAGTCGTGAATGGGGCCTGTCACTCTTGAGAAATCAAAAATGTGAGAATCTGATACGTTGTACATAATCACTTTCGGTTGAATGGGTTAGCGGTCCATGTCGGGTACGATATAGTCGAGCGAGCCGCCGATGGTGATAAGGTCGGCGATCTTGCTGCCCTGTGTGATATGGTCGACTACTGCAGCGAGGGGCAGGCAAGGCGGAGCAATCTTGAGGCGGAAAGGCTTGGTGGAGCCGTCGCTCTCGACATAAACGCCGAATGCACCGCGACAACCCTCCACGAGCTGGAACCACTGTCCCTTGGGCAGCTTGACTACCTTGGGCACTTTCACGCAATACTCGCCATCGGGGATATTGTCGACAAGCTGGGCAAGGATTCTTGCGCTCTGCTCCATCTCGGCCATGCGCACCTTGAAGCGTGCCATGGAGTCGCCTTCTTCGCGGACGATTTCGTCGAATTCGAGCTCATCGTAAATGGAGTAAGGCTGCAGTTTGCGGATATCGCACGCCCAGCCCGATGCACGTCCCGAAGGACCGGTTACGGCATACGAAATGGCATCCTCGCGGGTAAGGACGCCGACGCCTTCCATACGGTTCTTGGCGATGACGTTGCCGGTGAATATCTTGTTGTATTCCTTGATGTTTTTGGGGAGAACCTCGAGCAGAGCACGTACATCGTCGGCAAAGTCGGGGGCGAGGTCCTGCATCACACCGCCTATGCACGCATAGTTGAACGTCATGCGTGCGCCACAGGTCTTCTCGAATATATCAAGGATCTGCTCGCGGACGCGCAGTGTGTAGAAAAGCATCGTGGTGGCGCCGAGGTCCATGCAGTATGTGCCGATGAACAGGCAGTGCGATGCGATACGCGACAGCTCGTCCATCATCACGCGGATCACCTGGGCACGGCGCGATACCTCGATGTTGAGGGCCTTCTCGTAGAGCAGGCACAGGCCGTGGTGATAGATCTGACCCGAGAAGTAGTCGAGACGGTCGAGGAAGTGAAGTGTCTGGGGATACTGGAGCGACTCGCAGAGTTTCTCCACGCCGCGGTGGATATAGCCCATATATACGTCGATCTTCTTGATGGTCTCGCCGTCGACGGCGGTACGGAAGCGCAACACACCGTGCGTAGCCGGGTGCTGGGGGCCGATGTTCACCACGAAGTCGTCCTTGTGGAATATCTCGCGCTCGGTCTTCACGACCTTGCCGCCTTCCTCTTTATATACCGAGGTAAGGTCGGTCTGGCGCTCGTTTTCGATCGACACGGGGTTGATAGCCGGATCCTCGTCATAATCCTTGCGCAGAGGATAGCCCACCCAGTCGATGTTGAGGAAAAGGCGGCGCATATCGGGATTATTGATGAAGACGATGCCGTAGAAATCATATACTTCACGCTCATAGATCTCGGCGATACGCCACAGATCGGCTACCGAGTGAATGTAGGGCTTGTCGCGGTCGGTCACTGCGACCTTCACCGAGCACATGGTATTGTGCCGGGTCGACATCAGATAGTAGATACAGCCGAGTTTTTCCACCCAGTCCATTCCGACGATGGTAACGAGATAGTCCATCGCTGTGTCGGGATCGTCGCGGAGGTTCTTTGCCAGTTCATGCCACTGCTCATCGGCAACGGTAATCTGGAGGATACCCGAATTATCGTTCTCGAAAGTCGCGGCGGGGAAGAGTTTGGCAATCTTTTCCTGTATATTAGCCATTGCTGTTCGATTGGTTTGAGGCTTTGATTAATAATTGGATGCGACGGTTATTCTCCGTCGGCGGGGATTGGATGCTTTGCGAGGAATTCTTTCTGGCTTTCCTGACGGTTGACACCGCCGAAGAATTTTTCCACCTTAATCTTGCGTGAGAGCTGCATGATACCGTAAATCATGGCTTCGGGGCGAGGCGGGCAGCCGGGCACAAACACATCGACAGGGACAATATCCTCGATGCCTTTGGCCACATGGTAGCTCTTGCGGAAGGGGCCGCCGGATATGGCGCACGAACCGCATGCAATCACATACTTAGGCTCGGCGAGCTGATCATAGAGGCGACGGAATACGGGCACCATCCTGTTGACTATAGTGCCGGCCACCATCATGAAGTCGGCCTGGCGGGGCGAGGCGCGCGCTACTTCCCAGCCAAAACGCGCCATGTCGAAACGCGCCGCACCGAGCGACACGAATTCGATACCGCAGCAACTGGTGGCGAAAGTGAGTGGCCAGAGTGAGTTGGACCGCCCCCAGTTGATGAGCTTGTCAAAAGAGCCGACAATAACATTGGTGCCGCTCTCCTGCAGCTCCTTCACGAGTTGTTCGATATACTCGTTATCTTTCCATGCCTCGTAGGGCATGCTCTTGGTAGTTACTTCCATTCAAGGGCTCCTTTCCGCCAGGCGTAGACGAGGCCCAGCACTAAGACACCGAAAAAGACAGCGATACTGAGGATTCCCTGAGCACCGAGGGCCTGCATACGCACGGCCCAAGGGAAGAGGAATACAGTCTCGACGTCGAACATCAGGAACAGGATTGCAAACAAGTAATAACCCACATGAAACTGCGACATGCTCTCGCCGCGCGTGGGGATGCCGCATTCATAGGCCTCGCCTTTCTGCGGATTGAACGAGCGGGGCGAGATAAGCCCGGCTATCCACATGGCCAGTGCCACAAGAGCGACACCAGTGAGTAGCGCCGTAATGGCAAGCACTCCACTGTTCTCGATTCCAAAGATGGCTAATGGTATCATATTATTTCTATTATTGTTGTCTGTTGCCGCATGCCTTGGCATCATACCATAAAGCAGACAACTATGACCGGCATTGTTTTGCTAATCATATATTTGCACTGTATATGGCCTCGATTCTAAGGCGTTCGTCCTATATTTCTGCCTGCAAAGTTAATGATTTATTCGGAAAAACCATAAAAAATCTTAACGTTTTTTACGGTCCGGGAAGTCTGCCGAGTATAAAAAAGCAGAAAATAACTTTTTCGGTCCTTTTCAGAACAAAAATGCATTTTTCACGCTCCCGTGGGCGCCTTATAGGAGCATTTTTACTAACTTTGCGCCATGATTCTATACCCCAACGCAAAGATCAATCTGGGCCTGGCCGTCGAGCGCCGACGTCCCGACGGCTATCACGACATCGCCACAATAATGCTGCCTGTCGACTGGTGCGACATTCTGGAGATTGTCCCTGCCGACGATGGCCGCACCACACTCACCACCTATGGCCGGCTTGTCGACTGCCCCCCTGAAAAGAATCTGGTAATTAAAGCATATCACGCCCTATCAGATATAACCGGAGGCCTGCCGCCTGCACACTTTTATCTTGAAAAGATTATACCCGACGGAGCGGGAATGGGCGGCGGTTCGGCCGACGCCGCATTTGCACTTACGGGCCTGAACGAGCTGTTCAATCTCGGACTCGGCAAGGACCGGCTGGCGCTGGTTGCAGCCACCGTCGGCGCCGACTGCCCCTTCTTCATCTACAACCGGCCGGCATGGTGCACGGGTACGGGCACAAATATCGAGCCTTGCAGCGTTGACGGCATTACCGGCCGGGCAATTCTTATTGCCAAGCCCCGTGTGGCATCCGTATCGACCCGCGAGGCATACGCGGGAATAAAACCGCTGCCCTGCGCCACCGACATACGGTCTGTTGTAAACCTGCCGCCCGCACAGTGGGCGCCGGCACTGTACAACGACTTCGAGGCATCTATATTTACAAAACTGCCTGCAGTGGCCGATGTGAAGCGGCGGATGACTGATGCCGGTGCCGAATATACGGCAATGACCGGCTCGGGAGCAGCCGTTTTTGGCATATTCGCCAATGACATTTTGGCACAAAAGGCCGCCGCGATATTCCCCGACTGCGACTACCGCGTGTGCCATGAGCCGGCATTGAACGTTTAATCGTCTGTTTTTGTTATAAATTTTAGCTGAAGGACCTCCCGGCAGGTTTTTGGCAAAGTTTTTGCATATCTAACCACAAATACATCCAGCTATGAGTCAGAAAAAGAATAAAGATACATCAAAAATCAAAGAACAGCCGGCCGACGCCCCCGAAGTAGAAGATATTCTCGACGATACCACCGCCGAAGTCGATGACGCCAATGTCACCGAAGACGAGGCTGACGCAATGCTTCAGAAGATTCAGAAGCTAACCGAAGATTTGGAAAAGGAAAAGAAAGACTATCTGTTTCTACGCGCCGACTTCGACAACTACCGCAAGCGTATGCTCAAGGAACGCGAGGAACTGCTCCGCAATGCCGGCGAGAAGGTTCTCAAAGGCCTGCTACCGATTGTCGACGACTTCGAACGCGGACTTCAGGCCACAAAGGGCAGCAACGACGCTGCCGCCGTGCGCGAAGGCATGGAACTGATATACAACAAACTGCTCAAATATCTTGCCGACAACGGTGTTAAGCCTATGGAATCGACCGGGCAGCCATTCGACCCCGACTTCCACGAGGCCATCGCTACGATTCCCGCTCCGAGCGAAGATCTCAAGGGCAAGGTTGTGGACACCACGACCCGCGGTTATATGATCAATGACAAGGTGCTCCGCCATGCCAAAGTGGCCGTCGGCGAATAACACATTAATTATATAAGACGCGGAATATGGATAATAAGCGCGATTATTATGAAGTGCTGGGCGTGAGCAAGACAGCCACACCCGACGAGATAAAGAAGGCCTATCGCAAGATGGCCATCAAATATCACCCCGACAAGAATCCCGGAGACAAGGAGGCCGAAGAAAAATTCAAGGAAGCCGCCGAAGCTTATGATGTGCTGTCCAACGAGGAGAAGCGCAGAAAGTACGACCAGTTTGGCCACTCGATGGGTCCGCAGGGATTCGGAGGAGGTGCCGGTGGCTTCGGAGGCGGCTTCGGAGGCTTTCAGGGCGGCGGTTTCTCGATGGAGGACATCTTCGAACAGTTCGGCGACATATTCGGCGGCCGGTACTCCAACATGGGCGGCTTTGGCAGCGCGGCAGGCTCGTCGCGCTCACGCCAGCAGCGCCAGCGCCGCGGCACCGACCTGCGCATACGCGTCAAGCTCACTCTCGACGAGATTGCCAACGGCGTGACCAAGAATCTCAAAATTCCCACCTTCGTACCGTGCGAGCATTGCAAAGGTACCGGAGCAAAGGATGGCACAGCATTCACAACCTGTCCGACATGCCACGGCACCGGCACTGTGATCGAACAGCACCAGAGCTTCTTCGGCATCGAGCAGGTGAACGCCACCTGCCCCACCTGCGAAGGCACAGGCAAGGTAATATCCGAACAATGCCAGTATTGCCGCGGCGAAGGCGTCGTGCGCAAGGACGAGCAGGTATCGTTCACAATACCCGCCGGCGTATCCGACGGCATGACCCTCACCGTAAAGGGCAAAGGCAATGCCCCGCGTCACGGCGGCATACGCGGCAACCTTCTCGTCGTCATCGAGGAAATCAAGCACCCCGAGCTGATCCGCGACGGTCAGGACGTTATCTACAACCTCATGCTCGATCTGCCTACCGCCACCCTCGGCGGCTCGGTGGAAGTACCCACTATCGGAGGCCGTGCACGTCTTAAAATCGCTCCGGGTACACAGCCCGGCAAGGTGCTACGCATGCGCGGCAAGGGCCTGCCATCAACCGACTACCCCTCACAACGCGGCGACGAGCTGATCAATGTGATGGTTTACATCCCCGAAAAACTCAGCGACGACGAGAGGCTGGCATTCGAATCAATGAAAAACTCGCCCAACGTCACACCCGACGAAGATCAGAAAAAACGTATTTTCTCGAAACTCAAACATATTTTCGAGCAATAATCAGCACAGGTCGCACAGCCCGCAACCATATAAGCCCCCGCAACGAAAAACCACGGTGCGGGGGCTTTCTAATATGGCCGTCGCAACACTTGCTACGCATTATTTGTTGAAAATATGTTTTAAAACATATTTTTGATACAGTGCTGTATATCTGTGCATTATCCCCAACTTTTAGCTAAACTAATTTCAATTAAGATTTTTTAAACCAATAAAAACGGGCTTTACGGTCAATTTTTCGTAACTTTGAAGAGCGTGAAATAAAACGCATCCACTAAATACGACAAAATCCATGGAGCAGACCTTCGTAATCTTAAAACCTTCGGCCATACAACGCAGCCTGTGCGGTGACGTGCTCACCCGCTTCCAACGCAAGGGCCTTGCCATCGCAGGTATCAAGATGATGCAGCTCGACGAAAAGATCCTGCGCGTACACTACGCCCACCTCGTCGACCGCCCGTTCTTCCCGACCCTTGTGAAGTCAATGACCCGCACACCGGTTATCGTGATGGTACTCAAAGGTAAAGATGCCGTTGCTGTCGTGCGCTCGATGGTAGGCGCAACCAACTGCCGCAACGCCGCTCCCGGCACTATCCGGGGAGACTTCGGCATGTCGGGACAGGAAAACATCGTCCATGCCTCCGACACTCCCGAAAACGCAGTGATCGAGATCAACCGATTCTTCAGCCCCGAAGAAGTTTTTGACTACTCAATGCCAACCACCGAAGCCACATACGCTCCCGACGAAATAGACTAACAGAATACCAATCAGGCCACACCGGTAAGATATTACCTGCGGCCCCTCTCCTCAAAAAACGACCATCACAACAATGAAACTCTCTCACAAACTCACAATTCTCGCTTCTTTTGCAATGGCGCTGATGGCAGTAAGTCCGTCCGCAGCACAATCATACCGTCTGCCCGGACAGCACACCCAGCAGCATGGCGATCTCATAGCCGGCCAGCACCACAGCAACATGGAAGTGGACAATACCACCAAATACCTTGAAGCTCTCTTTGCCGAAGAAGAAGAACCCGAGTTTGACATCTATACCGAAGGCTGGGAGAGCGGATTCGTCAACTGCTACAAAAACGCTACCGTACCGCAGACCGCCGTCATCGACGTGACCAAATTCTGTATGCCCCACCCGGGATACGTCACATCGCCCTACGGCTACCGCAAGCGATTCCGCCGCATGCACAAAGGCATCGACCTCAAGGCCAATATCGGCGACACAGTCCGCGCGGCATTCGACGGCAAGGTGCGCCTTACAAAATATGAACGCCGCGGCTACGGCTACTACGTGGTTGTCCGCCACACCAACGACCTCGAGACCGTATACGGACACCTCTCCAAATTCCTCGTCGAACCCGACCAGTATGTCCGCGCAGGCGACCCGATAGCTCTCGCCGGCAATACCGGCCGCTCATTCGGCTCTCACCTTCATTTCGAGACCCGCTACATGGGTTACGCCATCAATCCGGCCGCAATCTTCGACTTCGCCAATCAGACCACACACACCGACTACTACACATTCGACAAGAATACATACCAGCACGCCCGCAATTTCTCGCCCGAGGCCAACGCCGCATACGCAGCTCAGTACCGGGCCACACACAAGGTGGAATATGGCAACACCAAGTCGACAGCAGCGTCCAACAGCCGGTCGAAAGGTGCAAGTACCGTTGTGGTTCGCAAGGGCGACTCCCTGAGCCGCATTGCCTCGCGCAACGGCACATCAGTAGCAGCAATCTGCCGCCTCAACGGCATCAAGAGTTCCACCAAGATCCGCCCCGGACAAAAGCTCCGCGTGCGATAACCCACCGACATAACACAATTCAACATACAACGCCCGCAGGCCCCAGAGCCCAACGGGCGTTTTTTTCCGACATCAATGAAACGAATCATCACATTATTAATAATAATGTCGGCAATCACAGCTACCGCACGTATCTCCGAAAAACAGATCATCGAGACCGTGCGCCGGCTCGATGTGGCCGACACAGTTATGCACGCCCCCTCTCGCGCACAGTTCTGGCAACTGCTGCAGATGTCCAGCAAACCCTACCGCGACGCCGTGAAATCGCTGCGCGGAGGCGGTGACCGCGACATCAAGCATAAACTGATACAGACACTTGCCGACAGCGAGGCATACTTTGCCAATGTCCCAGTTCGCAGTAACTCATATACCCTGTGCGAACGCATGATAGACTCCTCGGGCATCCGGACCTCCAATCCGCTGGCGACGCTCACCATTACCGACGAGAAGGACATCTCGGCCTTTGGCTATCCCAACGGATACCTGTTTATGACCGGAGCCCTATACGACGCTGTGGAAGGCGATTCCCTGACCCTGCAGGGACTACTTGCAGCCGAGGAAGCCCACTACGCATTACAGCACGCCTATGTACATGCAAAGGCCGAGAAAAAGCGCGCCCGCAAACACAGGTTCTGGAAAATATTCGGCGCCACGGCTCTCGCCGGCGCATCGATCATAGCCGACGAGGCCACCGACGGGATGTTCCCCGCCGAACTCGGCCTTACAGCCGCCGTAATGATAGGCATGTCCGACACTCAGCAGCGCCACCGGCTCGACTATACGCCCGACCAGATCGTCGAAGCCGATATCGTAGCTTACCGCTACATGCAGCTCGACGGCAACGGCAACGCATATATCGACGCCCTGCGGCGCGTAGGGCACGATCTCGACGCCACCGCCGGCTACGGCAAAGACTATCTCACAGTGGCCGACCGCATCGCTATCCTCGAATACATAGCCGCCAATCCCCGCCTGCGCAAGATAAAAGCCAACAAAGTCCGCCTAAAGCCCATCCCGACACACACCGACATCTTCGCCCCGTCAAATTACAGATAAGCTGCCATCAGCATGCATAAGATCATTTTCACGCCGGGTTGTAATTATTTGCTTAAAGCCGCGTCAAATAATAAAAACATCAAATACAAATAAAATGGATGTACCCTGGTATTACCTCCTGATTTATGTGGCTGTCGGAGCGCCACTGCTTATGATTTTAGACAAACGACAGATCATAAAGCCTAAATCGCTGCGATACTTTCTGTTCATTGTCGTCTACACACTCTTCTGCCTTATGATTTACGACAACTTCCTCGCTCCCGAATAAGGGCGGCTCTAAAAACAGTTCAAGGCCCGGACAATAAGTCCGGGCCTTGACATATATAGGTAGATGGATGTTTACTTAAGCGCGTCCTTGACGGCGTCATTGGGAACCATTTCTTCCTTGAAGACATAGGCTCCTGTTTTGGGCGATTTCACCATTTTGATAACCTTGGAGTAGGTGCGGCCTTCGCCCTTCTGCAGCGATGCGACGGTTTTCTTTGCCATATCTCAGTGTGTGGTTATTTGATTTCTTTATGAACTGTTACACGCTTGAGGATGGGGTTGTATTTCTTGAGCTCAAGACGTTCGGTGGTGTTTTTGCGGTTTTTGGTAGTGATGTAACGCGAAGTACCGGGCATACCGCTGGCCTTGTGTTCGGTGCATTCGAGAATAACCTGCACGCGATTACCTTTAGCTTTCTTTGCCATAGTTGCTTAGAATCCTAAAAATTTAATATCACTGTCTTTGAGGTATCCCTTTTCGGCTGCCTGAAGCATAGCGGCATTAAGGCCGAGTTTGTTGATGGTGCGAAGGCCGGCAGCAGAAATCGTAAGAGAAATCCAGATGCCCTGTTCAACCCAGTAGAACTTCTTGTTGAAGAGGTTTACGTTGAATTTGCGTTTGGTGCGACGCTTTGAGTGCGATACATTGTTACCCACCATCGCTTTTTTGCCTGTGATCTGACAAATCTTTGACATGGCTTTAACGGTTTATCTTTTGTTTTCTTTGTTTAATTGTTGTCGGTGGCGCCAATCGCAGGTCTCATATCACCCCAAAGTGCATCTTCTTAAGGGTTTTCAAGGATGAGCCACAAAACAGAGTGCAAAGTAACGATTTTTTTCTGACTCTGGCAAATTTCGCCCGTTTTTTTTGTCCTATTCTTCAATTTTTTATCTACAACGGCTGCTTTTTCACCCCCGCCGACGCATGCCGGCAAACTTTATAGCCGCTGAGCCGTTATAATCATAGTTATCTGATTAATAAAAATTATACTTTACAACGACATGAAAAAGTTACTTTACCTGCTTGTATGCGCATTGCCAGTACTTGGCTTCACCTCGTGCCACGATGATGACGATGATATACCCGATGTGGACTTCAGCATCCAGGTCAGTGGCGGCGAATATTCCGACGGTAAGATCTATGCCGTAGCCGGCACGGACCTTACAATCGAAAGCATCACAGTAGTGAATCAGGAACAAGGCAAAGGCGTACTTATCCCTTACGCAAACTATTACTGGGACTATAGCTTCCTGGGACAAAGCGTTGAAAAGCCCTACGGCTATAATATCGTTATCCCGGAGGATTATGAACTCGGAGAGCACCTGCTCGAGATCACCTGCCCCGTCTATGCCGTCGACAAGGCGCCCGCATTTGCGGTATTGTCGTACACAGTGATTGTGGTTGGCTCTGAAGACCAGCTGCCGGGCAACGGCACAACTACCGCTCCGGGCAATCCGACAATACGCGACACTGACCCCTCAAAATAATAATTCTATGAAACCCTCAACTGAAAAAATTGTCCGGCACATAGTCGACAACTACCGCCGTGCCGGCCATGCCATCAACAAGGCCGAAGAGAGGCGCACCTCGGTGGAATACCAGTCATGGATGAGTCCCGAGGCATTTGAATCGGATGCCGAGGCCATCGAGACCGCTTATGAAAAGGGTGAATTCGAGAACGTGAAGGAAGCCGACCTCGACAAGCTCATGGAGCAGTACTCGGCGCCCGACATTTACCACCTCACCGCCTCGTATTTCAACGCTACCGGCAAGATTCTCAATGTAGAATAATCTTTCATACCCCCTCTTCTCTATAGCAAGCGGGCCGGATGCTGATCATCAGCGTCCGGCCCGCTACTGTATGTGCTATGGTCAAAGGCCGTTATTCTTTCACGTATGGCAGCACGATGTCGCGCCATACCATATAGCCCGGTGCCAGCAGGTGCAGCCCGTCGTTGGTAAAGTCGGCACGCAGGTTGCCGTCGGCATCGCAGAATGCAGGATTGAGGTTGACCCATGTGAGGCCGCGGCGGCGCACCTCAGGCTCAAGTCTGGCGTTGATGTCGCGTATCACCTGTTCCTTGCCTTTCATGAGGCGATAGCGGCCGAATGAATTGTTGATCGGCAGCATCGACTGCACATATAGCCGGGTCGACGGCGTGGCCTCGGTAATATAGTCGATGAGGGCCGTAACGGCGGTGACTATCGAATCGGCGGTGAGATCGTGGCTCACGTCGTTGGCGCCTACCATAAGGAAAATCTTGGCGGGATGACCGTTGACGACCGATGAGATGCGCTCGCGGATACCCTCGACGATATCGCCGTTGATGCCGCGGTTCACCACATTGGGCATATCGAGCAGTTCGTGCCACTCGCATCCGTGGGTAAGGCTGTTGCCGAGAAACACGATATTGGTTGAATCCACGCCGAGCGCATCAAACAGCGATGCACGCTGATAATACAACTCAGTGTATTTGGGCTTTGCCGCGGAATTCTGGGCAAAAGCGGCAAAGGCAGCCATCAAGGCTGCCATTGCTATGAGCAGAGTGCGTTTCATTGCTTGTGTTCCTCGCTGCGATAAGCGTCAACGGCATTCTTCACCGACCCGTGGAAAAGCAGCAGGCGCTTTGCCTGGTCGTAGCTGAGACCGAGTTCTTCCATCACCATGCGGGTGCCGCGGTCGACAAGCTTGGCGTTGGTGAGCTGCATGTTCACCATCTTGTTGCCCTTCACACGACCCATCTGAATCATTGTGGCGGTGGTGATCATGTTGCAGATCATCTTTTGACCTGTACCTGACTTCATGCGCGATGAACCGGTTACGTATTCGGGGCCGACAACCATCTCGATGGCGATGTCGGCAGCCTCGCTCACGGGGGCGTCGGGATTGGAAGTGATGGCCGCTGTAAGTATGCCGTGCTCGCGGCAATCCTTGAGACCACCGATGACATAGGGAGTAGTTCCGGAAGCGGCGATACCGATGACGGTGTCCTTCTCGTTGATGCTGTAAGGCTGCAGGTCCTTCCAGGCCTGATGTGTATCGTCCTCGGCGTTTTCAACGGCATTGCGCAGGGCTGTGTCGCCGCCGGCGATAAGGCCTATCACCCATGAGGGATCCATACCGAATGTGGGAGGAATCTCCGATGCATCGAGAACGCCGAGGCGACCCGATGTGCCGGCTCCGATGTAGAAGATACGTCCGCCGCGCTTCATGCGGGCCACTATCTCGGTGACAAGTTTTTCTATCTGCGGGATAGCCTTCTCAACTGCGAGGGCCACCTTCTTGTCTTCAGTATTGATGTCGCGCAGGATCTCGCCTACGGATTTTTTTTCGAGGTCGTTGTAGAGCGACGACTGCTCGCTGATCTTGACAAATGCCATGTGATGATGATTGGATGATTGTGTTATGCGGTGTGGAATTTAATAAGGCCTTCCATAGGCGACTTGATGATGGTGCCGATGCGGCAGCCGCATTCCATGGCGGCTTCCTCAAGCACGTCGCGATAATAGTAGGCTATCGAACCGATGAAATTCACATCGAGTTCCTTATAACGGGGATACTGTGCGATATTGCGCACGAAGAATGCCTTGAAGGCGTTGAGCACCAGTGCGTGAACCTCGGGACGGTCGATGTTCTCCTTGAGGAAGGGGGTCACAGATGCAAGGAAGCGGTTGCCCTGCGGCTCCTTGTATACACGGCGGATGATAGTGAGACGGTCGAGATCGTATTGCTTGAGGAATTTCTCGCAGAGGTCAGCGGGGAGCTGGTTCTTGAGGATGTCGCCGAGCATTATCTTGCCGAGAACGGCGCCAGAGCCTTCATCGCCGAGGATGAAACCGAGAGGCGACACATTGTCGGCGATCTTCTCGCCGTCGTAGTAGCACGAGTTGGAGCCTGTGCCCATGATGCAGGCTATGCCGGCCGAACGGCCGCACAAGGCACGGGCGGCTGCCAGGAGGTCGGTATGCACCTCAACCTTGGTGGCCGAGGGAATATTGGCACGGATAGCGCTGGCCACATTGCCGCACACCTCGGGCGATATGCAGCCTGCGCCATAGAAGTAAACCTCAGCCACGGGATAACCATCGATTTCGGGGGCAAGTTCGTCGGCAAGCCGCTGACGCATTTCTTCCTCGGTGAGCATCACGGCATTCATGCCGAGAGTGAACACCTGTTTTACCACTTTTCCATTGTCGAGCAGACACCAGTCAATCTTGGTGCTGCCACAATCTGCTACAAGGATCATATCTTAATATATATTTTCTTTTTGTATAAAATAAGGCCGATAAGCCAGTTGATTAACACGAAGATAATTGCGAAGCACAGCGAGGCCAGCGTGGCGTCGCCGCATATAGGCATGAGGATGCCGCGGTAGAAGTATCCGGAGATGGATATCATGCCCGACGAGGCCTCGCTCCAGGGAATACGCACGGCGCCGAACACTATCGACAGTATAGCACCGAGGCAGTACATGAACAGTGGATTGATACCGAATGCCTCGAAGAAGCGACACCAGCGCTTATGGCCGCGGATATCAATTATCCATATCAGCAGACCCAGGAAGCTCGATGCAAGGCCACATGTGGTGAGCACGAATGTGGGCGACCATATCTTTTTGTTGATAGGCAGGCCGTAGCTGAGGAGGAATCCGGCAAAGGTAAGGATTGTGCCGACGATAAACAGGCGGTTGATGCGCTCCGAATTATCGGTCGTCGAGGTAATCAGACCGCCGCAGATGAAGCCTATCAGCATGTGGGCTATCGACGGCAGAGTGCTGAGCAGACCCTCGGGATCGAACTTAAGACTTACACCGTCGATCGTATCGGAATACATGTGATCGGGACCGAGCACCTTATGGTCGACTATCGAGATGATATTGCTGTCAGAAAATTCGTATCCGTTGCCGAAGATGAGCATTATACTGTATATCACCAGCAGACCGCCCACAAACCACGGCAGGGCACGCTGCCTTATAAGCAGAGCGCATATCGATCCTACGCCGTAGCAGATTGCCAGGCGGGGCATCACACCGAGAATACGGATATGGTCGAAGCTGAACATGGCCTCGAACAGAGTCTTTTCGTTGAGTATGCCGCGCAGGAACAGTCCGAACCATGCGATAAACATACCTATCAGGAATATCACGACTGTGCGGCGTACAATCTTCCAGATGGTAGGCCCGGTAAGTTTGAAGTCGAATTTCTTGAGCGAGAAATAGGTGGAGATACCCATGATGAACATAAAGAACGGGAACACGAGATCAGTAGGTGTGAGACCGTTCCACGACGCGTGGCGAAGCGGGGCATAGATATTGGCCCACGAACCGGGATTATTGACAAGAATCATACCGGCAATGGTGATACCACGCAGAATGTCGAGTGCGAGCAAGCGCTTGGGGCGGCTCCTTTTGGCGTGAGTAGTTGCTTCGGTCATTTTATAGATTCAGGAATGATTTTATGATTGGTTTTTATTTGTTTTAGTTTTATTCTTTGGATTTTGTCTGCGCGTCGACCAGATAGGCAATCGACTTGTACGACACCCCGCTGTTGTATGTGAGACCTATCTCACATGTGCGCGAGTTGGAATAGCCCGCAGTAACGCCGGCAGCCTCTATGGCCGGGCGCAGTTTGCGCAATGCCCATTTATTGAGCTCGGGAACGTTGAAGCCTTTGTCGCCGGCAAATCCGCAGCAGCCTACCTCGGCCGGAACCACCACATTTGTCGAGCAGCGGCTCGCAAGTTCTATGATAACCGGAGCGAGCCCCATGTGGCGCGATGAGCAGGTGACATGTATGGCCACAGTCTCATCGGTGGGCGTGAATTCGAGATGCGGCGCCAGATAAACCGAAATAAACTCGGCCGGCTCATAAAGTTTCATGCTCTTGATATGGTTGCGCATGCGGTGGAGGCACGGACTCTGGTCGCACATTACGGGATATTTACCGTTCTCCGAAGCCTTGAGCAGGGCCTTTTCAAGTTTTTCGAGCATCTCGTCGCCAACGTCGGGCATACCTTTGCTTTCCCATATCATGCCGCAGCACAGTTGTTTCATTCCCTCGGGGAATATCACCTCGTATCCGGCTTTGTGGCACAGATTTATCATAGTGTCGACAAGCGGAGCAATGTTCTTGCCCTTCTCGCGTGTAACACCCATCGTACGGTTGATGCACGAGGGGAAGTATACCACCTTGCGCGGTTCTTTCGGGGCCACGCTATTGTTCTCCAGAGTCTGCTTAGGGCTGTAGGCCTTGGGGAGGGCGCATGTCCACAACGGCATGCCGAGAGCATGCATACTGCGGCCTATTGAGTTCACGGCATTATCGCCGAGGACGCGGTGAGCCGCATCGGCGGCTCCGAGAGCCAGACGCAGGCCACTCTCTATTCCGGCAAGATGCTTTGCCGCGAATACACCTGTCTTGTAACCCATAGAGCCTTTCGGCAAGAAATATTCGCGCCAGGCATGAATGAGGTCACCGGTGTTGATCTTCATGGGACATGATGTGCTGCACAGCCCGTCGCCGGCACACGTTGCGTTGCCCAGATACTGGAAGTCCCTGACAAGACTTGCCGCACGGGCTGCATCCTCGGGACGGCCGGTAGCATGCAGGCGCACTATCTCGCGCACTATTACCGTACGCTGGCGGGCCGACAATGTGAGGCCGCAGCTCACACAGTTCACTTCGCAGAACCCGCATTCGATGCACTTGTCAATCACATCGTATGCCACAGGCAGCGGCTTCATGTTCTTGACATAGCACTGCGGGTCATCGTTGAATACCGCACCGCGGTTGAGTACATTCAGCGGGTCGAATGCATCCTTGAGGCGACGCATATAGGAGTAGGACTTTTCGCCCCACTCTTTTTTGATGAAAGGAGCCATGTTGCGACCCACGCCGTGCTCGGCCTTCAACGAGCCGTCGTAACGGTCGACAACGAGTTTCTCGATTTCCTCCATCAGATGCTGGTATTTGTCGACATCGGCCTGAGTCTCGAACGACTGAGCTATGACAAAATGATAGTTGCCCTCAAGAGCATGGCCATAGATGCAGGCATCGTCATAGCCACATTCCTTGAGCAGGGCCGCAAGCTCGACAGTAGCCTTGGGCAGGTCGTCGATATGGAATGCGATATCCTCGATAAGGGCGGTGGTGCCGGGACGACGCGTGCCGCCCACTGCGGGGAATACGCCCGAGCGCAATGCCCACCAATGTCCGGTTTCCTCGGGATCGGTTGAGAAATGAGGCTTCTTGTACAGCTTGAACTGCTCGACGACGGCCATGATCTTGTCGATATTCGTCTGAAGCTCCTGCTCGGTGTCGGCCTTGGTGTCGAGGAGCAGAGCCGTGAGATCCTTGCCGGTAGTGTCGTGCACGGCATCGAGCGACTTCTTGTCGAGCATCTCGCATGAGAATACCGGCGCCCCTTTCTTGAGAGCTACAACACAACGGCAGGCCTCGGCCATGTCGTCGAAATACAACATGCACGAAGCCGCACAGGGATAGAGATGTGATGTGGCAAGCGTGGCCTCGGAGAGGAAAGCGAGCGTACCCTCACTGCCTACGATGCAGTGGGCTATGATGTCAAATGGATCGTCGTAAAGGGCAAAGGGCAGCAGATTGAGGCCCGTGACGTTCTTGATCGAATACTTGTATTTGATACGGTTGCACTCGGCCTTATCCATGCGCACTGCATCACGGATACTTTCTATCTCGGAAAGGAGTGCGGGATGCGACTTCCTGAAACTTTCTCTGGAAGCCTCGTCTCCGGTATCGAGCACGGTGCCGTCGGCAAGCACGATGCGCGCCGACAGCAATATTCTGTCGCTGTTGGCATGTGTGCCGCAGTTCATGCCCGAGGCATTGTTTACGATAATGCCGCCGACCATGGCCGACTTCTTCGATGCAGGATCCGGAGCAAACATGCGGCCCATCGGAGCAAGTATCTCGTTGATACGCGCGCCGATGATGCCCGGCTGCACAGTGATACGCGATGCGTCATCGGCAATCTCGATGTTTTCCCAGCCTTTTCCGGCCACGAGAAGCACGGAGTCGGTGACCGACTGGCCCGACAGACTCGTGCCGGCAGCACGGAAGGTGACAGGCACGCCATTGGCCGAGGCGATTTTCAGCACCCGACTTACCTCCTCCTCATTTCTGGATATTATTACGATTTTGGGAATAAGGCGGTAAAAACTGGCATCCGTACCCCAGGCAAGCCTGCGCAGATCGTCGGTGAACACGCGGTCACGGGGGATGAATGTCATCACTTCATTCAAGAAATTTTCATGTGCCGGAGAGTCGGTTTGCATCGCTGTAGCTAAAAAATATTGTAGATAATGGTTAGTCCGCGAATTTAGCAAAAAAATGTGAATTTTCTGCTAAATCCGCGATAAAATTATTTATAGAGATGATATTTGGCGGATGCCTTCCGGAATGAGTCTACATCCTTATTCCAGTAATCCTCGATGTCGGCCACCTTATAGTTCTTGGCAAAGCGGCGGCGTATCTCCTTGCTGCCGCACACCTTGTCGAACATGTCAAAGCGCTTCTTATCGCAATTTTCAAATACTTTATGGTCGGGATACATGTCGGCCAGCTCTTCCATTACATAGAACTGCGTGAGCGACAGCGGAGCCTTGTCGACATCCGTCACGTATACCTCTACGCCCTGAATGTTCTCGCCCTTGTCTGTTGAATAGAACGGCTTTACGTATATTGGACGGAATATGAGACCGGGGAGATTGCGGGCGTTAAGGCGCTGCGCCAGCTTGTCGGCGTTGATCCACTTGGCACAGAACAGCTTGAACGGTTCTGTATACCCGACACCTATCGACATGTAGTAAAGTTCGCCGAGTATACCGGTCACGGGATAATATATCGCTGATTCGGGCGTGGGGATATGTGGCGAGGGAAGTACCCAGGGCATACCGGTGGAGCGGAAGTCCATATCGCGCGTATAGCCATCCATCGGGATGACTGTAAGGTCGAGTTTCTTACCTTTTGCTCCGGCAAGACCCTCGCCATCGAGATACTTTGCAAGTTCACCGGGAGTAAGAGCGTAGAGATACGGAATCGGGAACTGGCTTACGAACGATATACATGAATCCTCGGTAAGGCAACCTTCGATCTTGTTGGCGCCAACAGGATTCGGACGGTCAAGAACCATGAATTCCTTGCCCTCCTCGGCGCATGCCTCCATGGCAAGCCCCATCGACGATATGAATGTGTACGAACGACAACCGTTATCCTGGATGTCGTATATCAACACATCCACGTCTTTGAGCATCTCCGGTGTCGGCTTGCGCGTCTTTCCATACACCGAGTATACAGGCACACCTGTAGCCGGATCCACCTGATTGTTCACGGTATCGCCGGCATAAATATTGCCGCGAACACCGTGTTCGGGAGCATAAAGAGCAACAAGATTCACACCGGGCGCCTCAGCAAGGATATCAACGGTCGATTTGAGATTGTTGTCGACGCCGGTGGGATTGGTGAGCAGCCCTACTTTCTTACCCTTGAGTGGAGCGAAATCCATGTCGCGCAGCACCTCGATGCCGGGCTTCACCTGGGCAACCGCCCCCAGTGCGAGAGCGGCTGCCATGATGACGGTCAGTATCTTTTTCATTTCTTTTCGGGAGTTTTGGCGCCGTATTCGGGATTGATGTGCGGACGCACGAGCAATGTCACTGCCCATGTGGCGAGGTTACAAGCGAGTACCCACCAGAAGAAGTTGGCGTATGAATTACCCAGCACATGTTCCTTCATGAAACCTGCTGCCATGCCGGGAAGCATCATGCCGAGAGCCATGAAGGCCGTGCAGATGGCATAGTGCGAGGTCTTGTACGGACCCTCGGCAAAGTACATCATGAACAGCATGAAGGCTGTGAAACCGAAGCCGTATGCAAACTGTTCGAGAACGAGGCAGCAGCATACGGTGGCCTTGCCGGCTACTGTGGCAAAGTCGGGCTGGAAGTTCGACAGAATGATGTATGCTACGCAGTTGAGCGATGTGGCCAGTGCCATGGGCCATATCCACTTGCGCAGGCCGCCCTTCGAGGCGCAGATACCGCCGATGATACCGCCGACGGTAAGGCCGAGGATGGCGAACACACCGTAAGCCAGGCCTACTTCGCTCTGAGTCATGCCGAGACCGCCGGCATCGCGCGATGCAAGCATGAACGGCTGACAGAGTTTCACTACCTGAGCCTCGGGCAGACGGTAGAGAAGCATGAAGAGCATGGCGAGCAGCACATGCTTTTTCATGAAGAAAGTCTTGAACGAGCCGCCGAATTCCTTAAGGATGCTGCCAACGGTCTTCTTCTGCTCACCTCCTACGGGCCGGTCGGCATCAGGATAAGGCAGGATGAAAGTGTGCCATAGGAACACCAGTGCGAAGAATGCGGCACAGATTACAACGGTAAGCTTCCAGCCCATCGCAGCGCTGCCGGTGGCGCTCTCAAGGAAGCCTGCGATAATCACGAGGCCGCCCTGACCGAATACGCTGGCACAGCGGTAGAATGTGGAGCGGATACCAACAAACATACTCTGCTGGTTGGTATCGAGAGCAAGCATATAAAAGCCATCGGATGCTATATCATGAGTAGCCGAGCAGAATGCTGTGAACACATAGAAAGCCAGGCAGATGGCGAATGCGCTAACGGGGACGCCGGCAGCGATCTCGGTCGCATCTGGCATAGGCAGTGTGAAGGCTATAGCTGCGAGGCCGATGGCCACGCACAACTGCATCATCACTGTCCACCAGCGCTTTGTCTTTAGAATATCTACGATAGGTCCCCAGAAGGGTTTGATTACCCAGGGCAGATAGAGCCAGCCTGTATACAGGGCTGCCGACGTCTCCGACATGCCCAGCTGTGTAAAGAGCACCATCGTCACCATGTTGATGAAGATGAAGGGGATGCCCTGCGCAAAGTATAACGTGGGAATCCACGCCCACGGGTTGCGGTATCTTACTTTTTCCATTGAATGATCGGTTTATAAACGTGTTTAATAGAGCTTTACAAGCTCTGAGTCGGGATAATAGTGGCTTAGGATGCTGTCATACTCATAGCCTTTGGCACCCATGACAGCGGCGCCTATCTGACACAGGCCCACGCCATGGCCCCAGCCTGCACCGCGAAGCACAAAGCGGCAGGCATAGCCGTCGGCATCGAAGTCGTGACGCTCCACTACGAAGGCCGAGCTATACAGGTGACTTGTCGACAATGTGCGGCGAATTTCGAGTTCCTTGCCTACCACCATAGTTTTCTTGGTGCCGACTATGCGCAGGCGGGTGAGGCGGCCCGATGTACCACGGTCGAGCGGCTGCAGGTCTATGATACGGCCAAAGTCGACCCCCGAACGCTCGTGCACGAGCTTTGAGAGCTCATCGGCGCTGTATTCCACCTTCCAGCGGTAGAAATCGGTCGTTTCCTGATCGTAGTTGTTGAGTACCTGCGACAGTATGGCGGGATCGTCAGTGTTGCAGAATGCCTCGGGACGACCGAGAATCCACTTGTTGGCTTCACCCTCGACGCGGAGGTCGGGATAATCCATTGTATTGGCAGCGTCGAGTCGGGCCACAAGATAATTGTAATGCACGGGCTCCCAACAGCTCTCGAATTCCTCGAACACACCGCCGCAGCACTTGGAGAAGCGCGCGTCGCACAGTTCGCCGTCATATTCGAGCACCTGGCCGCGGGTATCGGCTACGGCCTGAGCCACCTTAGGGGTTGATTGGCGTGTAATGCCCTGATAGCGCTGGCAATGGTCATCGGCGCATACATGATACCTGACATGATCTTCACGGTCATACCACTTGACGAGTTCGCCGTCGGTGCGGGTGCAGGCCGAGTAGTGCTCGCCCGAGTCACTGATTCGGTCGTGCTTCTCGATCTGGGCAAGAAGCCAGCTGCGCGATATTACCGCGTGCGCGCGTAGCAGCGACAAGGAGGCCTTGGCGCTCATCTCCGATGATATAACACTGGTGAGATAGTCCTCGACGGGCACGATATCGACAGCAACGAGGCCGTTTTCATACAGGAATTCAAGGTCGCCGACAAAGCGCTGATTCTCCTTGCGTTCCCAATGGAAATTCACGCCGATCACCACGTCCTTGATTTCAAAGACGCAGCCTTCCGACGATGCTTTGAACAACAGGCGATCGTATTGCCGTCCGTTCCACACTACCTGATTGTCGGGCGACAGGGACAGATGCTGCGGACCGCTGACAGCCTCGCCGTCGGCGGTGTAAACGCCCTGAAGGTCGACATCTATCTCACGGGCCGTGAGCACACCGACCCTTACTACGGGCTCGGCAGGATATTTATTTGACATTGGATGCTATTTCGTTGATTTCAGCTGAGGAGAGACAGAGTTCGTCAAGTATCTTGAGAATGAGGTCGGCATCAAGCGCGTTAAAGTCCTTTTCGAGAGGAGTGATGAACACGCCGCCCATGTCGACCGATGCAGGCGACAGCAGCATTGTGCCTTCCCCCTCAGTGCCGTAGAACGACGGACGGTGACGCTTGCGCGGGATCACCACCAGACGCACGCCGGCAGGTGTGGGATAGCACAGCAGATTCATCATCGGTTCCTTCTCACCCTCGGGCACAGGGATGGCCTTGTACAGGCGGTCAAAAAGCCTTTCGGCAGCCTCCGGCTCATCGGCCGGAGTGTCGATGACAAAAACTTTCAGAGGCAGTGAATCGACGAGAGCCAGTGAGGCATCACCGTCGGTAGCGACAGTCTTGAGCTCGGCGTCCTCGAGTGCGGGAGCGAGTGTCAGGAAATCGCTGTTGCCGGCCTGGAAGTGCATGTGGTCGGGAGCTGACGCGCCACAGCGGGGGCCGTTATAGAATACCGTATACTCCTCGAGTTCCGAAGCCAGACGCACCATATCAGCGATACGGTCGGTGATGAGCTGGTCGGTATGGGTATTGTCGGGGATGGTGAGGTGGCGCGGGAAGATGGGGAAGGGATTTATCAGCACTGTATAGCGGCCGCCCCACTCTATTCCTTCCTGGACCTCGGGACGGTTGGCACCGCACAGGAAGCATTTGCGCTCCTTGAGCGATTTGGCGTCGACCTTGGCCGACGACGACACTATACGGGCAGGGTTGAACTGCACCTTGACAGTCCATCCGGGCAGATTCACCTCCTTGACACGGACGCCCTTGAGCGCCTCGAAATTGCCGGCGGCCTGAGGCCACACGGCAATTTGCGAGTCGATGAATTCTGCGATTTTATCGGCGTTGAGGCGCATCGCGTATCAGTCTTTGTTCATGGCGCAGCGTGCCTGAAGTTCCCAGGTGCGGATGCGGTCCTTGTACAGGTTATTGTTGTTGGTCTTGACGATGTCGAGAGCGTGGTCGCTGTTATCCTCCCAGCGGCGGCACAGATATACGACATCATACACGCGGCCGATCTGGTTGTGGCGCGAGAAGGCCAGGCCGAGGGCGTAGTCCTCGCCGTAGGATGTGTTGGGCACATGGATTTCGCGCAGCATCGGGGTATAGAATGCACGGGGTGCGCCGAGGCCGTTGATGCGCAGGGCATTGTTGCGGCCGTTCTCGGGTGTCCACTCCTTGTGGTCGATCACGCCCGGCGGAATCATGTTCATGTCGATGTCGGTGAGCATGTATGTGCCTACAACCATCGAGCAGTTCTGATCGTAGAAGGCCTTAACCATCTTGGTGAGGGTTGTTTCGTCGGCATATACGTCGTCCGAGTCGAGCTGGACGGCGAATTTGCCGCACTTCTCGTGGTTGACACCCATGTTCCAGCAACCGCCGATGCCGAGGTCGTCGCGCTCGGGGACGATGTGGATTACACGGGGATCGCTGGTGAATTCCTCGATAGCCTCGGATGTGCCGTCGGTCGAGTGGTTGTCGATGATGATGAGGTTGAAGGGGAAGTCGGTCTTCTGGCTGAGGACACTGCGGATGGCGTCGCGGATGGTGCGGACACGGTTGCGGACGGGGATAATTACCGAAGCCTCGTACTCGAAGTCGCCCTTGTTGAATTCGATGGTATCGAACTTGGGAGGCAGGTAGCCGCCGATAGCCTTGAGGTGATCGGTGCATGCTGCTTCCATCTCGATCTGTACGCCGCGGTTCTTGGGATCGACGTAGCTGAAGATAGCCTCGCCGGATTCTTTCTTGGGAGCTGCGATGTCGGTGTAGAGGTATTCGTTGATGTGTACGATAGGAGCGATGCGGCTCAGACGCAGACGCAGGTCGTAAAGGCCGGCGGCCTTGTAGTCGGCCGTGATGCCGGCGGCAGCCTTCTTGAAGTCAACCGCATTGAACACCAGCAGTGAGCCGAAGTTGAAGTCATCGCGAAGCGAGCCAAACTGATAGTCGATCACCGGGGCATTGCTCTTCTTGCCGTCGACTACCACATACGAGTCGGCATAGACCATGCCGGCCTTGGAGTCCTGAGCGAGACGCACGAAACGGTCGAGGGCGAAGTAGCCGGGCACCAGAGTGTCGTACTTGGTGTAGAGCAGAATGTAATCTGCGTCTGCGGCCTCGGCGATTTTCTTCATTGTGGCCGAGGAGTTGAGGCTGTCGATATGAATCATGTCGCAGCCAAGCTCGGGTGTAGCCTTGGGATCGGTGCTCAGAAGGTAGATTTTGCTCACGAGCGAGCTTTCGCGCAGGGCGCTGACTGTGGCCGCTGCCTGATTGGTATCGGCGAAGGGCACAAAGCAGTTGATAGTTGTTTTCATACTGTTTATGGTAATAATCGATTATTAGTTTACATTATTTAAGAAGTTGAGTATCTGAGCCATCAGCGAAGCGCGCTGGCCTTCGCCTGATATGGTCTCGAAGGGGAAGCCGATCACAACTGTGTTGTAAGCGGCAAAGCGGTTGGCTGTTCCTGCCACAAGATTGTTCTCGGAGTAGCGCATGATAGTGCAGCCGGTCTTTGAATCGGGAGCATAGAACGAGTCGGGAGATTCCACAGCATAGCATTCGGAATTGAGCTCGTTGGAGAATTCATATTTGCCGCCGGTGAATGCCTTGAAGCGGTTCTGCACCTCGTAGGCCTCGCCGGTGACGCTGGCCTGGCCCACACGCCAGTGATAGCCGAGCACCTCGGTGGCGAACTTCTGGTCGGCCTCGGCCACTTCCTTGCTCGAATTGGGATTGTCCCACAGATCGGTGGCTACGTATGCGCCGCTCACAAAGAAACTTGTGCCGACATTGGCCGCTGCGGCGATCTTGTCCTGAAGCTGCGAGGGGAAGGTCTTGTAATATGTGCCGTAGATGCCGCGGCCACGCTTGATTTCCTTCTGCTTGCCGAGTATGAGATCGACAATGCGGGCATCGCCCTCGGCGACAGGGGCTGCCTGATAAGCGGCTACCGACGAGGAATAGAACGAATGTCCGGCACGGGCTATGGCCTTGCCGTGTGTATAAACATAGTCGAATGTATTGCCTGCCACAACCTTGTCTTCGTAGTTGGAGCGCGATGCGCCGAAGCCGGCTGCATCATCGTCCATCCACGGGATGTCGCGGCGATATTCAAACTGCGAGCCGATGAACGAGATGTCGTAGACGTATGGCACACCGTGGTCGCGTACATCATAGAAACCGGCTATGGCTTCCGAAGCCTCAAACCAGTCGGGCGCACTCACACGGGTGAATCCGTTCACGATCTGCACCGGTGTAGAGCCGTTCTGCAGGTCGCATACGGCGAGCACCTCCGAGGGGAAGCTTACGCCACCGTCATTGCCGGCAATAATACGGTAGGAGTGTATATCAGTGTCCGTAAGGGTAACGGTGTATTCGGGTGCATCGACCTTGGCCACGGGCTTGAAGCCGACTCCGTCGCCCACACGCTCTTCCACTATATAATAGGTGGGATGTGCGGTAGCCTCAAGGCTGTCGACTGTCTCGGCCCAGCTGAGACGATAGCTGCGCACACCGGCAGGATTGATGGCAAACTCCTTGACAGGCAGCGGCTGCACCACGTATTCACGACCGTCGCGGTGGGCGATGAACTCGAGCATACCCTTGTATATAGCTCGCGACACTGCGAAACGGAATGCCGGATCGAGGCCGTATTTCATATCGGCGAAGTTCTGATGGCTGAGGAATTCGAGCAACATGGCCGGTACCTGAGGCGAGCGGGCTTCAAAGTAGGATTTGTCCCACATGCCGCGGCGTGTCCAGTTGGGCTCGAACTGCGCACGTACATCGTTCACTATATTTGTCATTATCAAATCAGTAAGATCGCGGGAGGAATTGCGCGAGTCGCCTTTCACAAAATTATCACCGGCTGTAGAGTAGATACCGAGAGTACCCACAATCGAGTCGTTCTTGAATGTACCGGCATCGGTATGGAATGCGAAGCTGAGGTCGACAGGAATATTGAGGCCCTCGTGGTCGGGGAGCTGCGACGAGCCGCCGGCCAGCCAGTTGACCCAAAGACCGCGCGACTTATAGTCGTCGGTGTAGTCGTTCACATAATCCGACGGTGTGAACACACTGTCGGGAGCGCCGGCCCACTGCAGGAAGTAGCGGGCGGCCTCGGTGAATTTCGGATATCCGCTCGGCACGTATGTGTAGTCGATCGATTCGTCCGACTCCTTGACCTTGCGTGCCACAACGCCCTTGCCGCCGCCGATCTTCACGGCATCGGCCGACACGGTTGTACCGGGTTTTGCGCTGTAATTGCTGAGCGAAACGATATTTTGACCTTTACCGGCCTTAAAGGGGAAATGGCCGAGATAGATCCATGTGCCGCCGCCCATCTTCTGGTTGACGGTAAAGTTGCGCGGGCCATTGGCTGTGTTGATTGTGTATTGGGCGTCAGGTGTGCTGTTGGGTGTTGTGATATAGCTTACATATACTGCATAATTGCCGTCGGCGGGGATGTCGGCATTCCACTTCGCAGTGGATGGTTCGGTACGCGACTTCTTGCTGATGGCCTTAGTCTGGCGTGCATGTCCATCGCCAAAGGGATGGCTGCCGTTGACAAGCATCTTGCCGTCCCATGCAAATCCCGGTACAGCCGATGTTGTCCATTCCTCGGCGCCGGCTGTCTCGGCATATCCCGGAGTGGCGGCATTGTCGCCGTCAACAATTATCTCGGTGAGCTGAATGTCGCGCTCACGTGGACTCATCACATACGCGCCGGCGTTCTCGAGCATGGGCATCAGGAAGGGCATCACATAGCTCTGGGTGTAGAGATCCTCAACCGTCTGGAATATACGGGCGCGCTGCCATTCCCAGCGGTTGAGCTTGGGCTCGAAATACCAGCCGTGGCTCTGCCACATGGCAATATTGGCGCCGTCGAGACCGAGTGGGGCCTTCTCTGCCTCAAGATCAACCACAAAGGGCTGCTTTTCCTTGGGGCCGCGGAATTTTTTTGGCGCAAAGAGGGCAAGATCATCAAAGTTCTTGTCTCCGGCGACTATGCTCACCTTGTATTTACCATATTCCGGCCCCATCGCGGCAAGAATTTCACTCTTGAGCTGCTTCAGACGCTCTGCTGTGAGAGGAATGTATGTCGCATTCTCATTGCATACAACTGTGACAGTGCGTTTCTTGCCGTTGATGTCGATTTTTTCGACTTTAACTGCGCCGAAACCTGTGGAGCCGGGGCGATAGGCGCTGATTACTTTAGCCACGTTGTCTTCCTGCTCTCCGGCATGAATCGAGGCCGGCGCAAATGTTGCTCCGACAAGAAGGGTGGCGGTTGCTAATAAGCTGAGTTTCATTTCGGTTTTAGATTCAAAGTGAGGGAATGTCACCTCAACTCTGCAAAGATAGACACAAATTTACATATAGCAAAGATGATTAACAATCATTAATATACATATACAATATTTTGAACAGCTTTACCGTTTTTTGCGCAATATCTTTATAGCGAATCAAATCACAGCACGCGCCCGCAGCAATAAAAATGCCGGCTCCAGTAGCGCTCGTCGAGACTGCTGACAGTGACCCCCTGCGATGTGGTGGCGTGTATTATCATATTGTCGCCGATGTATATCGCCACATGATTGATGCGGCTGCCCCCACTACTGCTCGTGAAGAACACAAGATCACCGGGACGCAGTTCATCACGGCGGATACGCCGGCAATATTCGGCCTGTTCGCGGCTCGACCGCGGCAGTTTTATGCCGGCACCCGTCTCATAAGCCATACAGGTAAGTCCCGAGCAATCAGTACCGTTGCGACTATTGCCGCCATAGGCATACGGCACCCCCAGCCACGAGCGTGCAGCCTTGATTACGGCGCCTGAATCTCCTCCCGGCACCTGCGGGACAGCCGGTCTGTCGCTGCGGTGACTGCCGCCGGATGACTTGCCGCCGCCCGTGCGCTCCGCATATATCGAATCGTACTCCACGGCGTTGCGCGAGCTGTGACAACCCGCAAGTCCAAGCGACATTACGACAAGAATTAAAAGGCTTAGAACTTGTTTAAAAACAAATGTTAATATGTACACGCGCGTATTCACAAAGCAAAATTAAGCAATTATCTTCTTTGTGCAAAATTATTTGCACCGCAACGAAAAATATTATAACTTTGCAACCGCTATCGCTAAGGGAATCCGGTGCGAATCCGGAACAGTACCCGCTGCTGTAAGTCCCACGCAACAGCCCGCGCATCATGCCATTGGAGCCAGCCTCCGAGAAGGCGCGCCGGGCCGGGACAAGTCAGAAGACCTGCTTTAGCCACCATTGGATTGCGCCTACGGGACTATAGGCAAGTTCTGATAATCAGAATCACACAGCGTGCGCTTTTGCGTCACCGCATGAACATATTCCCGTATGTACACCTCCGACGGCGTGTATACGGGATTTTTATGTTTTTAAACCGCACAGCACTCTGTGAAACGCATCACACTCATAACGATTCTGTTCGCATCGGCCGCTACCGCCGGCGCCGCTACCGCCGACAGTATAGCCATCCCCGAGCAACTGCACGAGATAACAGTGACCTCGCGCCGCAAGCCGGTGGAGGTAATACCGGTACAGACCCTCTCGGGCGATGAGTTGCAGCGGCTCAACAGCAACAGTATTGCCGACGCCCTGCGATACTTCTCAGGTGTGCAGGTCAAGGACTATGGCGGCGTAGGCGGCATAAAGACCGTGAACATCCGCTCGATGGGGACCAATCATACAGGTGTGGTATACGACGGAGTGGAACTCGGCAACGCTCAGAACGGCCAGATAGACCTGGGCCAGTTCTCGCTCGACAATATCGAGGCCCTGTCGCTCTACAACGGGCAAAAGAGCGAGATACTGCAACCGGCCAAGGACTTCGGCTCGGCAGGCAGCATATATATCCGAACCCGCACACCGCAGTTTGCAGCCGACGAGAGCTATCACGCCCGTGCGGCCGTGCGTTTCGGTTCTTTCGATCTCCTCAATCCGTCGGCTCTCGTGGAATTGCGGCTGTCGCCACGCGTCAATGCCTCGCTGAGCGCCGAATGGATAACATCGACCGGACGCTACAAGTTCCGCTACCGCCGTGTGAACCCCGCCGGCGAACTGGCATACGACACCACTGCCGTACGACAGAACGGCGACATCAATGCCACACGTATCGAAGCCAACCTCAACGGCAGCATCAACATGGGCGAATGGCACTTCAAGGTCTACAACTACAACAGCGAGCGCGGTGTGCCCGGTGCGATAGTCAACAACGTGTGGCGCCGCGGCGAGCGAATATGGGATACCAACTCATTTGCGCAGGGCTCGTTCACAAAGACCGTCGGCAGCTTCACTACACTCAACAATATAAAATACGCCTTCTACCGCACACATTACGTCAACAACGACGACAAGCAGATAAAGATCGACAACCTGTACCGTCAGCGCGAGTTCTACCTTTCATCGGCCAACGAGCTGGCACTGACGCCGTGGTGGCGCTTATCAGCGAGCTACGACTTCCAGTGGAACACCCTGTCGGCCGACATGTATGGCTTCGCCAAGCCCGACCGCTACTCCAATCTGCTGTCGGTAGCCACGGCGGTAGATCTCGGACGCTTCAAGGCACAGGCGAGCGGCCTCGCCACATTCATCCACGACCGGCTGCGCGGACAGCAGTCGCCGGCCGACAAGCACGTGTTCACACCGGCCATATACGCATCGTTCTCTCCGCTGCGCCGTTCGCGCGACCTGCAGTTGCGGGCCTTTGTGAAACGCTCGTTCCGCATGCCGACGTTCAACGACCTGTATTACGCCGATATGGGCAATTCCAGACTGTCGCCCGAGCGCGTCACCCAGTGCAATGTCGGCATCGTATATTCGCACGACAGCCGGGGATTCGTCAGGTCGCTGCGGCTGAGTGCCGATGCTTACTACAACCTTGTCAAGAACAAGATAGTCGCCTATCCCAAGGGGCAGCAATTCCGATGGACAATGCTCAACCTTGGCAAAGTGGACATCCGCGGCATCGACATCACAGCCTTGGCCGGTTTCAATCCTGCCGGCGATCTGTACGCCACAATCCGCGGCCAATATACCTATCAGCGCGCCATTGACATCACGAGCCCGGCCGACAACTATTACCGCCATCAGATACCCTATATTCCCCACCACTCGGGCTCGGCCGTGCTGAACCTGTCGTGGCGGCAGTGGAATGTCAACTATAGCTTCATATACGTAGGCGCCCGATACAACCAGCAGGAGAACATCCGCTACAACTACACGCAGCCGTGGTACACCTCGGATGTATCGCTGAGCCGCGACTTCACCTTCAATAAGGTTCGCTGCCGCGCTCTTGTAGAGGTGAATAACCTGCTGAGCCAGGACTACGACGTGATCCTCAACTACCCCATGCCCAAACGCAATTTCAGGATTTCCCTTACTGTCGAAATATGATCTCTCCCCACATTACACGTACAATTTTTCTATATTTTCTGACGCTCCTTGCGGTCGCTGGAAAAGGCGCCACGAGTTGTCGAGAGGACGAACTCGTGGTGCCCACGGAGTATGACATCATTCCCGGTAATCCTCCGGTCACAAGTGTCATACGCGGCTTCTATCTCGTGAACGAGGGTAACATGGGTTCAAATAAATGCACAGTCGACTTCTGCGACTTCACTACCGGCCTGTATGCCCGCAACATCTACGCCGAGCGCAATCCTGATGTCATAAAGGAACTCGGCGACGTCGGCAACGACATCGGCATCTACGGCAGCAAGCTGTATATCGTCGTCAACTGCTCGCACAAAGTCGAGGTACTCGACGCCCGCAGCGGCATTCGCATCGGTCAGGTCGACATCCCCAACTGCCGCTATGTACGCTTTTATCGCGGCAAAGCGTATGTAAGTTCCTACGTCGGGCCGGTGCTCATCGATCCCGACGCGCCCAAGGGGGCCATTTTCGAGGTCGATACGGCATCGCTCGCCGTCACCCGCCGCGTGTCGGTAGGCTATCAGCCCGAGGAAATGGAGATTGTCGGCGATTATATGTATGTGGCCAACAGCGGCGGATACCGTGCCCCGGCCTACGACAACACCGTATCAGTGATACAGATGATCGACTTCAAGCAAGTGGAACAGATTCCTGTCGGCATCAACCTCCACCGTGTGAAGCAGGACCGCTACCGGCAGCTGTGGGTGTCGTCGCGCGGCGACTACAACACGCGGCCGTCGCGCCTGTATGTCCTCGGCCGTAAACCGGGCTACAACCGCTATGCCGTTACCGACACCATCCCCGTGGCCTGTTCCAATATGGCTGTCAGGGGCGACTCGCTGTTCTACTACGCCACCGAGTGGAACGACTATACATCATCCAACACCATATCCTACGGAATCATCGACATACGCAGCAAACAGGTGGTGTCGACCAACTTCATCACCGATGGCACCGAGCGCGAGATCACCATACCATACGGCATAGCCATCCATCCCGAGACCGGCGATATATTCGTCACCGACGCCAGGAATTACGTAAGCTCCGGCACCCTCTACTGCTTCTCGCCCGACGGCAAGAAGAAATGGAGCGTCCGTACAGGCGATATCCCGGCTCACATAGCATTCCTGCCAGAATGAAGACAATCTATGCACTCACGGTCCTTGCGTTGCCGGCTATCACAGCCTGCACGTCAGATATTCCGACAGTGAATCTCGGCATTGACGACAGCTACCGCATCGAGCGAATGCGCAAGCTGGTGCTGTCCCCTGCCCTCACAGGCGCCGCCTACCGATGGAGCGTCGACGGCGTGACGGTTTCCACCGACCGCGAATACATATTTCTCAGAGCCGAGGAAGGCACCTACGATCTCACCTTCGAGATAATCGACCCCGACACGCCCTACCGCCACGACTTCACAGTGACCGTAATGCACGAAGAGGTGGAATACAGCCCCTACATATCACGCGTATACGAATACTGCCCCGCGCCGGGACAGTTTGTCAATGAAATGCCACGATACGAGGACGGCGACACCTATGCCGACATACTCAAGAAAGCCGAGGAATCCATATCCGGCACCAACGACGTGATGATAACTCTCGGCGGCTATGGCGGCTACGTCACCTTCGGCTTCGACCACACGGTGATCAACACACCCGGCCAATATGACTTCCGGATATGGGGCAACTGCTTCTACGAGCTCACCGACCCGTCGCGCCCCGGCGGCTCGGCCGAGCCGGGCATTGTGGAGGTTTCCTACGACATCAACAACAACGGACTGCCCGACGACCCGTGGTATGAACTCGCCGGCAGCGAATACGACAACCCGGCTACCCGCCACAGATACACAGTGACCTATCACCGCCCCGATCCCGGCCGCGACATAATCGGCGACGCGACAGGCAATCTCACCGACCTCCATTACATCATATGGAACGACTCGGAGGGCGCATCGGGCCACATCGCGCAGAACATATTCCACCGGCAGGACTACTACCCCAGGTGGATAGATACCGACGCCATGTCATTCACCGGCTCTTGTCTGCCGCGCAATGCCGTCGATACAAGCGGCGACGACTCCTATTTCATCCTCTACTCCTATCCCTGGGGATATGTCGACAATCACCCCAACGAATATGCCGATCTCAACTCATTCGACATATCCAGGGCGGTGGATACCGACGGCCATCCCGTCGACCTTCCCGGGGCCGACTTCATCCGCGTCTATACCGGTGTAAACCAATCCTGCGGATGGCTCGGTGAAACATCAACCGAGCTCTGCCGCGCCCAAGATCTCCATATCGATACACCTAACCAATTTTATTGATATATGAACCGAAAATTACTCACAATTCTTGCAGCCGCAACCCTCGCGGGGCTGTCGGCCATGGCCTATACCATCGACTGGGCCAAGATTCGTTATTGGAGCGGCGAAGGCGACAACCGAGCCGCGCTCGTAGTGCAATTAGATGTCCCCGAATCCGAAAATCCCGGAGCTATCGTATGGGGCTATCGCTGGAAAGACGGGGAAAAGCCCACCGGCGAGGACATGCTGCGCGCAGTTGCCGCCGCCTCACCCGACCTCGTCGCCCTCACCCAGTATACCGGCGACATGGGCAATACGATGTGCGGAATCGGATATGCAGCCGATGCGGCCGCAATGCTCGACAAGATCGAATACAACCTCGACGAGGCCACAGAGCACGCCTATCCCAACACGGGCGCTAATATCTCGTTCGGCTTCTTTGAACCCAACACTACCATGCACCAGACATCGGCGCCCGGCAACGAAACTCTCAATCTGATATACGCTTCACTCGAGGATGCGGCCAAGATACATATAATCGAACATCCTCTCAATGCCGATGCTTTCGGCTATGCCTGCTACGACTACGACTGGTGGCAGATGTCTTCGGCCAAGAACTGCTATTGGAACGCCGGCTGGTATAAGGGGTACTGGAGCTACTGGGTAGGAAATGCCAGCCTCGACGACCTCAGCTACTCAGGTCTCGGAATGAGTTCCACCGATCTTGCCGACGGCGATGTTCATGCGTGGAAATACAATAATATCGATGGATCCACCGGCGCCACATCGGGCTGGCTGGCTCCAAACTATGACCACTTCGCTGACATAGATATCGAAGTGTCTGAGCCACTCAAGAACGCTCTCGGCCACGGCAACTCCATGGCAACTCTGACTCTGCACTGGGGCGATGAAGTGGCGCTTGACAACCTCACAGAAGGTGTACGATTTGGTAATGAAGCTACAGCCGGCGATGTCATCGCCACGGCTCTGCGTGAAGATCCGCGCTTCTATGCCCTCAAAAATGCCCAAGGAGTATATGTGGCGTTCGGCTTTGATACCAATGGCGACAACTCAGCCGCCGTAAGCATTACCGGCACCTCTCTCGATCTCGTTGACGGCGTTGCCGTTGCCGACGGTGAATATGCCGATGCAACAGCCTCAAGCGCATACGACCATTGGAACATCTCGGATGAGAATAATTGTTGGAAGGTATTTGTCAACGACGCCCTCGCCGACTTCACCACCACGGTAAGCAATAGTGATGTCGTCAGCCTCGAATACCTGGCAACCGAAGCAACCACTCCCGCCGAGAAGACATACACTTTCTATCTGCGCCCCGCCGACCGGATAGGTATATGGCTGCCTGAAGAGGTCATCATCAATACAGCTGACGGAAAGAGCGTAACTGTACCCGCTATTGCAACCATTGCCAATGAAAAGGCAAATCTTTATGGAGCTTATCTTGGCATAGACGTCTTTATGGAAGACGGCATCAAAACGTCTGATGCCTACCGGGCCTCTTTCTCATATCGCGACACCGATAAAATGTCCTGTACTATAAATGTCAGCACACCAGCCAATGCAATCCTGCGGCCCTACTTAAATATCAGAAAAGACTGGGGTACTGGAAAAGCCGAAGTTAAAAGAGTTTATCCCGACACCGACACAAAGGTCAGCACCATCGTGGCAAAGCCTCTCACAGGAATAAGCCTTGACGGCATAGAACCCGGCGGCGTAATCGAGGTTGACAATATGGGCGTTTATATTCTCAAGCCTGTATACGAACCCGCAGACGCCGACTTCACAGGTTACAACGCGACTTTTGCCAACGAAGAAATCGCAACTCTATACAAAAGCGTGAACTCGGTAGTGGCTCATGCCGCCGGCGAGACTACATTGACAATCTCAAGCACCGACGGCTCCATTTCCTCAACCTACACTGTCCGTGTAAAAGATGTCGACCCGGGCAACCGGCCCGAAAACTTCACCGACGGCATGGTTTGGCTCAACGAGGAGTGGTTTGGCCACACAAGCGGCTCGCTCAACTATATCGATGCCAACGGCGACCTGTATACACGCGCCTATGGTAACCAGAACGGCAATATGGCCTTTGGCGCCACATCGCAGTATGGTACTGTCTATGCCGGCAAATATATCATAATATCAAAGCAGCCATGGGACGGCGGTGATACACGCCCTCTCCGTAGCGGCGGCCGTGTGGTGGTATTTGACGCCGAAACATTCGAGCACCTCGGAGCCATCGATGAGATCGGCGGCGACGGACGCTCCTGTGTGGGTGTATCGCCCTCCAAGGTATATCTCGGCACCTCCAAAGGAATTCGCGTGATGAACCTCGACGACATCACCGTCGCCGATGCCGACATAACAGGCATAGCAATGGGTCGCAGTGGTCAGATAGGCAACATGGTCAAGGCCGGCAAATATGTATTTGCCACAAACATAGGCACAGGCCTTTCAATCATCGACACTACCGACGACTCTTTTGTGAAGACAATCCCGGCGACGGGTATCCAGGGTGTAGTCCAAAGTGCCGACGGCCGCGTATGGATCGCCTGCTCCAATACTCTCACCCCCGTAGATCCCGTGACCCTCGAAACAGGCACTACCTACAACATCCCGGGTTCTATTACCTGCAGCACCTATTCATGGCGCTCGGTGAATATCCTTGCCGCGCACAATTCCAATACCCTGATATGGGGTACCGGAACATTCTACCGCTGGAATCTTGACGAAGTAGAGGACCCGTCGACACTCTCACCTGTATACACCCACACAGCCAAGGTCGACAATGTGAATTACGGCAACGGCTATGGTGCACCCGGCTATGACGAGGCAACAGACACCTATATGTATGCGACTCAACCCGGATTTGGCGCCGCGGCACTGCAAAACTGGTACCACTTTGTAAATGCCTCGACAGGCGAGATGAAGGCTCGTATCCATCTGCCTGAATACTGGTGGTTCCCCGCCATGCCTATTAATCCCGACAAGCATGCTCCCGAGATTCTAATGGAGGACATCACACTCGATGTCGGCCAGGAAGCCGCCGAATATGATCTCAGCGAACTTGTGAATGATGCCGACAACCACAACTGCAACATCAGCGTTTCGCTCGTTGCAGAGCCGGCCGCAGCAGCCGAGGAAGATGTCAATCTTCCTGTAGCCGAAACATCTATTGAAGGCAACAGACTCACCGTCACACCAAACAAGGTAGGCGAACACAGCTTCACATTAATGGCCGAATCCAACGGACGTACCACTACAAAGACCATCAATGTAACCGTCAAAGACTTGTCGGGCATAAGCTCGGCAGAAACCGTTGCCACAGGCATCTGCAAGGTTTACGACACCGCCGGCATAGAGGTGGCTACCTTCCGCGGCACAGCTGCCGAAGCCGATACTCTCGGATTGCCGGCCGGTATATATCTTGTCACAACCCCTGACGGCTCAACTACCAAAGTAGTCATCAAATAATGAAAGCAACTCTTTTCATCTGTTCGATTCTTCTGTCGGGAGCGACTCTTGTCGCTTCCACAGGAGATATCGACTACTCGCAGGGCATATTTATAGTCAATGAGGACTGGTATGGCCATCAGAACAGTACGGTCAACTATCTGCTGCCCGACGACCCCTCTGGCGAGTACTGGCACTATCGCGTAATTCAGGCGGAGAATCCGGGTAAGGAATTGGGATGTACCAACCAATACGGCGCAATATGGAACGGCCGGTTCTACTTCATAGCCAAGCAGGCCAAGGACCCGGGTGCCGACATTAAAGGTGGCCGCATAACAGTGGCTGATGCATCCACAATGAAGATTCTGCACCAGTCGGAACTTATCGACCCGTCCGGCAACAAATGCGACGGGCGCGGTTTCATAGGCGTGGACGAGCACAAAGGCTACATATCCACTTCCAACGGTGTGTGGATCCTCGATCTCGACACATACCAGGTGAAAGGGCAGATCGAAAGCACCGCCAATCCGGATGCCGGGAATCTGTACAAGGGCCAGTGCGGCTCGATGGTCGAGAGTGGCGGTCGCATCTTCGTGGCTCACCAGAGCCTCGGTGTGCTCGTAATTGACCCTGCAACCGACTCCGTCACAGCAACCATCGGCATGGACTGCGTCAACGAAACTGCAGGTGTCGGTTCGGTTGTTCGCGTCAGGGACGGCTCGGTATGGGCCAGCGTGGCCCGCAATACCTCGGGACAGGGCCAGACAATGCCATGCCTCATAAGAATTGATCCGTCCACGCTTACTACCGAGACAATCGATATCCCTGACGGAATGTATGCGCCCTCAAACTCATGGTATGCCTGGACGCCCGACTCGTTCTGCGCCTCATCGGTATCTGACTGCCTGTACTGGAGCGGAAGCGCCAACACATGGTTTTCAGGACAGAACATCTATCGCTTCGACACCGGGAACCGGCATATGGAACGCATCATCGACTTATCTGCCGACGGTGAGAACTGGAAGCTCTATGGTTGCTCTATGCGCGTGCATCCCGTCACTGACGAGATATACATGTCGCTCTATCACGATTTCAGTGATCCAAGCTATATCACACGCCGCTATACACCCTCTGGCGAGAAAATCCGCGACTACGAGATGATAAGCAACTACTGGTTTCCGTCAATCCCGGTATTCCCCGGACGCAGAGCCGAGAGCATATCCGACGCAGCGACCGACAAGCCCATACGCGTATGGACCGAACCAGGGGCTATCCATGTAGAAGGCTCGGATACATTCGAGGTTTATGACACGTCGGGACGGCTGTGCTCCCCCGCCCGACTCGCGCCCGGGATATACATCGTCGTTACGCCTCACAGCTCGCACAAAGTGTCTGTGAAATAATCCACTCATAGTTTTTTATGATAGCGCGGCCTGTTTTTCGGGCCGCGCTATTTTTTTGGCATGGTATTTGCACTGAGGTATATGAATATCAATCTCTAAAACTCTATACTATGGCAAAGAAATTCTTCAATCTCATTATTCTTGACAAAAGCGGCTCTATGATGAGCATCCGCGACGCAGCCATTGCCGGCGTGAACGAGACCATCGGCACCATCCGCCGCGTGAAGCGCGAAACGGGCTGCGAGCAAGAGGTAAGCATCCTGCCCTTCTGCGGCTGCTCGACCGACTATATGCTTGAAAACGCTGAGGTAGATTCTGCTCCCGTAATCACCACCGCAAATTATCAGCCATGCTGCTCCACTCCGCTGCTCGATGCCATCGGCAAGGGCTGCACCCGACTCAAGAAGCATATAGGCGACACCAAGGACTATGCTGTATCGGTGACTATAATCACCGACGGCTACGAGAACGCATCGACCGAGTGGACCTATAAGTCGATAAAGGCACTTATCGAGAGTCTGAAGGCCGAGGGCTGGCTGTTTGCCTTCATCGGCGCCAACATCGATGTGGAGAAGATAAGCAAGGAAATGGCCATTGACAATGCCATGGCTTTCAGCGCCAGCGTCGAGGGCACAAAGGAGATGTTCGATAAGGAATGTTCGTCGCGCATGCGCTGGAGCCGGCGTATGGCCTCAGCACCCGGGTGCGCCAAAGCCGACGAAATCAACAAAGATTACTTCGAGGAATGTTGAATTTTGAATGGTGAATTGCCAAAGAATGAATTCAACATTCAACCTTCACCATTCAACATTCTTTTGCGCCAGCGCTCGATGAGAGTTGTCATATCGGCGGGGAGAGGGGCTGAGAAGTCCATCTCCTCGCCTGTATATGGATGGCGGAAACCGAGTGTACGGGCGTGCAAGGCCTGGCGCGGACACACGTCCATGCAGTTTTTCACGAAAGCCTTGTAGGCTGCCGACGGCACTCCGCGCAGCACCTGATCGCCGCCATAGCGGGCATCGTTGAACAGCGGATGGCCGATATGCTTCATGTGCACGCGGATCTGATGCGTGCGGCCGGTTTCGAGCACACATTTCACCACGCTGACGTGGCCAAGCGGTTCTATCGTCGTATAGTGGGTCACGGCATGCTTGCCCTGACTGCCGTCGGGGAATACAGCCATCTGCAGACGGTCGCGCAGAGAGCGGCCTATGTTGCCCTCGATACGTCCGGCAGGCGGGTCGGGGCGTCCCCATACCACGGCCACATATTCGCGACGGGTGGTTTTGTTGAAGAACTGACGGCCGAGGTCGGTCTTGGCATCGGGAGTCTTGGCCACCACAAGCAATCCGGAGGTGTCCTTGTCGATGCGGTGTACGAGCCCCATGCGGGGGTCTTTCACGTCATAGTCGGGATTGTCCTTGAAATGCCAGGCGAGGGCGTTGACGAGTGTGCCGGAATAGTTGCCGTGGCCGGGGTGTACCACTAGGCCGGCCGGCTTGTTAACCACCAGCACGTGATCGTCCTCATATACGATGTCGAGGGGGATGTTCTCGGCTATGACCTCGAAATCGTAGCGCGGACGGTCCATCACCACCTGCACCACGTCGAGCGGCTTCACGCGATAGTTGCTCTTGACAGGCTTGCCGTTGACGATTATGCAGCCTGCCTCGGCAGCCTGTTGCACGCGGTTGCGCGATGACTTCTGCAGGCGCTCGACAAGGAATTTGTCGACACGCAGCAGAGCCTGCCCCTTGTCGGCCACGAAGCGGAAGTGCTCGTAGAGCTGCCGCTCGTCATCGCCGTCGATAATCACGACAGGCGAGGATGAGGCGGATATGTCGCCGCCGTCGTCAAGATCAGGATCGAGAAAATCTTCGCTGTCCTCTGCCATCATTCTTCTTCGGGATCGTAAGAGGATTGTCCGGCAAGATCGTCAAACACGGCCTCTTCGGCAGATACGGAATCGGTCGGCTCCTCGGGAGCCACGTATGTGCCGACCTCGAGCACGACAGATGCGTTGACGGGGATCATGGAGCCAACGCCGAGGGGACGGCCGTCGGCATGTGCGCTCTCCACCAGGTCGGGATACTGCGACGGCACGTTGACAAAGCGGATGCCGGTAATGCCGAGGGCATTGAGATACGACACCGCCTGACGCACAGATACGCCGGTGATCGGCATTGACAGAGTAACGTGCTTGGGTGAGAAGGCCGTCACGGTGACGTAGACACTGCGGCCGCGCTTCACCTGCGAGCCGGCCTTTGGCCACGACTCAACAACGGTGCCGGCCGGAATTGTGGTGTCGTAGATCGAATCGGATATTTCTATGCCGAGATCGGCGGCGTCGAGGGTGGCCCGGGCCTGGGCATAGGTCATGTCTTTGATCTCGGGCACGGTGGAATCGTCGCCGTGGTGTGTCCATATATTGAGGAAAAGCAACAGCAGCCACACCAGCAGCAGAGCAGTGAAGGCCACTGCTATAAGGGCTGCCCAGAAGGGGTGGTTGCGGCGGAAAGCCTGTATCTTTTGAATGACGGGTGTACTCATTGTCTTAAAATTATAGGCAAAGGTAGCTAAAATATCCGAAAGAGCGACGTCATCGGCGCAATATGTTGCGCAGCCGGCGCATAAATATGCGGATATGCTTGGAGAGCGGCGACGGCGACGTGCTGAGGTCGCTGGCCATAGGATCGGAGAAGCTGGTGAGCGGCTGCTCCTCGCCGAATTGCTCGGGGAATATCACGATGATGTTGTTGCGGCTGAAATTGCGCTGGAGCAGCGAGGGCATCTCGGTGACCTCGTCGGTATACGACACCGAGTGGGGCCGCGAGCTGATCACTACAAAGAGGTCGTCGTCGAGGATACGGCCGGTAAGGAGAATCATGGCATCGAGCGAGTCGATGGTACGGAACTCACAGCGCACGCCATAGTTTTCCTGATACAGCACGCCTCGGATGAGCGGCTGAATGTCGCTGTGACAGCAGAATATCACTCGGCAGCCTATCTGGCGTGTGAGGCGGGCCACGGCGCGCACCCAGCGGCTGAAGCCGGTCTCGTACTGGGCGTCGCGGGGTACGGCCACCACAATGCGTGTGACGGTATTGAGCGGGATATAGCAGCGCGATATGATGAGCATGCGGTTGGTGGAGCGCAGCAGCTGTTCTACTTTTGAGCCGAAGAATGTGTCGATGACGGTGCTGCGGCGGTGCATGCCGAGTATCACCTCGGTGATGTCGCGCTCGGATATTGCGTTGAGGATGCCGGTGACGGTGTTGAGATCGTAGCGCTCGATCTGCTCCATGCGCACGTTGGCGGCGGCTGCGGTGGTAAGGGCGGCGTCGAGGGCGGCGCCCGACACGGCCTTTGCCTTGACCGAATTCTCGTTGCGTACATGGATGGCGTAGAAGCTGTGGCGCCCGCGGTCGTTGCGCATCAGAAGGCCGAGGTCGACGAGCGATGCGGCGGTGACAGGGTTGTCGACGGCGATCAGCGAGTTGTTGGTGCGCGTATGGCGTATCATGTCGTCCTTGTCGAGCATGCTTATCTTGAGCCTGGATGCTCCGGCGGCTGTAATGATGGGTGCCACGGCACAGGTGACGAGTATGACCACGATAGTGGCATTGAGCATCACCTCCGACAGTATGCCCATGCGGTAGCCGAGCGACACTACAGCGAGCGCCACGGCTGTATGGGCGGCCGTGAGTCCAAACATCACTTTGCGCGAACTCGCGCCGAGACCGTTGGTCTTCTGCACGATGAAGGCCGGAATCCATTTGCTTGCAAGTGCCACGGCGAGCATCATGCCGGCGGCAACGAGGGTGTCGGGATCAATCACCACACGCAGATTGATCATCATGCCTACGCCGATCAGGAAATACGGAATAAACAGGGCGTTGCCGACAAACTCGATGGATGTCATCAGCGGCGAACCGTGGGGCACGTAGCGGTTGAGGACTATCCCGGCAAGGAAGGCGCCGAGCACGGCCTCTACTCCTATGAGCTGAGCCGTCCAGGCGGCGAGGAACACCATCGCAAGAACGAATACATACTGGGTGACACGGTCGCTGTAGGTTTTGAAAAATGCGCGTGTGATGCGGGGATACAGGAAAATCACCGCTCCGACCCACAGAGCCATCTTAAGTATGAGCCACGCTATTGCCAGGGCATTGAAGTATCCCTCGGTGTTGATGTTCACGGCGGTGGCTATCACAAGCAGCGATCCAGTGACGGCGATAATGGTGCCGACGATGGCTATGAGTACTGCCGGGGCCTTGGTGATGCCGAATCGCGCCGCCACGGGATAGGATATCAGAGTGTGGGCGGCATACATGGCGCCGAGCATGAGCGATGTGATGAGATCGAGGTGCATCACGGCCATGCTGACGGCCACGCCGAGAAGCAGAGGCACCGACAAGGTGAGCAGGCCGAAGAGCAGGCCGCGGCGCAGATTGAGCCTGAGATGGAACATATCGATCTCAAGGCCGGCAAGGAACATGAGGTAGAGCAGCCCCACCTGGCCGAATATGGCAAAGCTCGAATCGTCGCTGAGGATATCGAATCCGTAAGGACCTACGGCGACACCGGCCACGATCATGCCGATGATATGTGGTATCTTGAGGCGGTTGAGCAGCAGCGGAGCAAGCAGAATAATCACCAGCACGATAAAAAATATCGATACGGGCTGTGTGACGAGCGCGGCTGCTATCATGACCGGGAGAGGTTTATGGCAGGGTTATGAATGTGCGGCGATATACTGCACGATCTGCACTGCATTGAGTGCGGCACCTTTGCGGAGCTGATCGCTGACGGTCCAGAAGCTGAGTCCGGGCCCGGCGAGATCGCGGCGCACACGGCCCACATACACGGGGTCGGAGCCGGCGGCCTTCAGAGGCATGGGATAAGCGAGCGCGGCGGGATCGTCGACAAGCACAACGCCGGGAGCAGCTGCGAAAGCCTTGCGGGCCTCATCGACACTGATCGGGCACTCTGTCTCTACCCATATAGCCTCGCTGTGGGCGCGCATCACGGGCACGCGCACGCAGGTGGCGCTCACCTCGATGTCGGGAGCGTGCATGATTTTCTTTGTCTCGTGGTACATCTTCATCTCCTCACGGGTGTAGCCGTTGTCGGTGAAGACGTCGATATGCGGTATCACGTTGTAGGCGAGCTGATGGGCGAATCGTTCCACCACCGGAGTTTTGCCGGCGGAGATATCGGCATGCTGCTGCACGAGCTCGTCCATGGCGCGCGAGCCGGCGCCGCTGGCAGCCTGATAAGTGCTCACATGCACGCGGCGTACCGGCGATATGCGGTGGAGGGGATTGAGGGCCACCACCATCTGTATCGTGGTACAGTTGGGATTGGCGATGATACGGCGTGGAGCGCCGAGGGCATCGTCGCCGTTGATTTCGGGCACGACAAGGGGAACATCGGCGTCCATGCGGAATGCACTTGAATTATCAACCATCACGGTACCGTGGCGGGTGATGACATCGGCAAAGTCGCGCGATACGGAAGCGCCGGCCGAAACCAAAGCATAGTCGACACCCGCAAACGACGATTCACGGGTCAGTTCCTCGATAACGATATTCTGACCCCTGAACGGCAAAAACGTACCCGCCGAACGGGCCGAACCGAAGAGTCGCAGATTGTCGACCGGGAGAGATCCCCCCTCGAGTACATCAATAATTTCACGGCCGACAGCTCCGCCGGCCCCGACAATAGCGATATTCATTTGCAATAATGATATTCTGATAAAAATTTGTGCAAAATTACAAAAAAATGACGGAAATATAACGATAAGGCACTAAAAAAAGCACGTTCCCGAGGGAACGTGCCTTTAAGTATGAAAGGTTTACAGTATTAGAGGCTGCGGAAACCGAGAGCGCGCTTCATTTGCTTCACATTGTAGCGTGCTTTAATGTCGGCGCGGCGCTGAACGGACTTAATCTCGCCTTCTTCATCGAGTTCCTCGCCGGGATAGAATACGATGATGGATGAGTTGAAAGCTGTGATGGGCTTATCAACAGTCTGTCCTTCCATGTATTTGGGGTTGACAAGGATAGCGGGATCAATTTCAAGAGTGGTGCCGTCCTCGACAAATTCCTGACCGAAACCGTTATTAATGATCGCCTCGTCGCTATTACCGCGTGAAGCATAGAATCCAGCATAGTTGCAGATATAAACAGGCGAAACTTTCTCGGCAAAGTCATCAAAGACATCAATCTCGAGATAGCAGCCGGTAAACTGCGGCTCGATCTTCACACAGAGAGGATTGGTCGCATCGATACGGATATTTGTCGGTTCACCCTGACCGGCATTGGCATCCACACCTGTATACTGAACGAGAGCCCACTCGCAGGTAAAGCAATCCTCGAGCTGATATACATCGGGATTCTCCTCGCTCTGGTTGAGGTTAACATACCAAGGAATTTCAGCACCGTTCATCTGGCTGCCGTCGGTCATATTGAAGTTATAGATACCTGCCATCCAGCCATCGTAGAGAAGTGCGACGCCGTAGTGATTGAACTTCTCAACCTTCCGACGGAGGGTAAGAGCTATGTTGAGTTCAGCATTACCATAATTGCATATTGGCTGAGTAGGATCGATCGCAACGGTAAGTGTATACTTGCGGTCGGTATCTTCCTCGGGGAGATCGCATGTAGCCACATAAAGGGCCTGTGTTTCACCCTGTGCGAAGTGAACTGTCGAAGGGAAGTTGAACAGCCCCTCGGGGAGGTCGGTAGTAACATTGATCTTTACATCGGCCTCGGCGGTATCACCAACGCGGCCAACGACCAAAGAAAGTTCAGAAGCGTCGGTATCAAGAGTGACTCGCGACGAGTTGGCAGTCGTGAAGAAAGCGCCATTGGACTGAGGGCCGGGAACGTAATCGTCGTCATCATCGGAGCAAGCCGAGAATGCCACGCCCAATGTGGCTGCAACAGCCAATATGGAATATTTGAAAAATTTCATCTTAGTTGTGGTTTAAAATATTAAACAACAGGCTTATTATTCGTCGCCGCTACTCCAGGCAGTCGGATCTTCGACAGGGGTCGGCATACCGCCGCCGAGTGTATTCTCACCCTCTGTGATAAGAGGATTGGTGTTAGTGACCGACTGAGGAATAGGATAGATGAGCAGGGGATCATCTGCCTTGACGTTGTAAACACAGGCGATAGGCCAGCCGCCGCCCACACGGTTCATATCCTTCTTGAGGCGGAGCATGTCGTAGTAGGAGAAGCCCTCGCCCCAAAGTTCGATACGACGCTGGAACCAAACTTCATCGCGGAATGCCTCGGCAGTCGTGGCCTTGAAGTTGTAACGCTGATAACGATAGGTCTTCACGAAATCGGTAAGAGCGGCAAGACCTTCTGAAACGTTCTGCATACCGAGAGCCTCAGCCTTGATGAGATACATTTCCTCAACACGCATCAGGGGAATATCGGATGCATTAACGGTAGTATTCAGACGACCCTGGTAAGGAGCGAACTTAACCTGAATGCGCTCACGGCGGGCGGCATCTTTTTCATGACTGGCGATAAAGGCATTCATCTGGTCGGGAAGATTAGCCGATACACCCTCCTCGTTGGTCCACCATCCCTTGCGGACGTCGCGCGAAGGAATCTGAGCATAGAGCGACTTGCTGATCCACTTCCAGGCGCCGACACCCGAAGCATAGCCGTAGCTAAACGAGCCCATGTGTGAGGGGAAGTTACAGATCTGAGTGGTGACAACGCGATCGGTCTCGGCGATAGCTACACCCCACAGCCAGTTGTGAGCATTAATGTCGTTGAAACCGGGCTGACCGGCCTCCTCGATAGAGAGGGGAGTAGCGCCGGACTTATCGATAGCCGACTGCGCATCAGCGGCAGCCTCGGCCCACTTGCACATAAGCAGGTTGGCGCGGGCGCGGAGACCGTATGCAGCGCCAAGCGAGATGAAGCGCTTGGGCTTATCCTTGATAACAGTCGAAGGGGTAACAGGATTATCCTCCATATAGGAGATGGCGAGATCAAGGTCCTTGATAATCTGATCGTAAACCTGCTGAACGGTGCTGCGGGCGACACCCTTTGTAGCCTCAGTCATGTTTTCCTCGTTGATAACGGGGACACAGGGAGCAGACTGATTACCGTCGTAAGTGAACTGGAAGCTCTGCACGAGGTAAGTATATGCGAAAGCACGGAAGGCAGCGGCCTGAGCGACATAGAACTTGAGTGTATTGGTGTTCTCGTCGGGATTCTCAAGGTTGATGTTTGGCTTGTTAATAGCCACAACTTCGTTGCTCGAGCGGATGATGTTGTAGCTGTAGCGCCAGATTGTGTAACCGTCGCCGGTGGGAAGACCGTCGGACATACGCTGAGCGCCGAGATACCAGTTGTAACCCATGTCGACCGAGTACATGTCCATACCGCGGAGATCCATCTGAAGGAAGAGGGCAGGGATGCCGATATCTGACTGGTCGTCGCTGCCGGCGCCGCCCGAGATACTGCCGAATGCACCAAACTGAGCCGAGATACCCGAAACAGAGGCAAGTGCCATCTCGGGGTTGATTTTGAGCACTTCTTCCTTCTGCTTTTCGGTAACCGTGCTGCCCATAGGCTCGATGTCGAGGTCATTACAACCGACGAACAGAGCACCTGAAAGCAGGAGGGTGAATATTTTGTTGAACGATTTCATTTCTTGAAATTTATTGAATTAATACAGAAGAGTGAGCCGATTAGAAGTTAAGACGTATACCGCCGGAGAGGCAACGGATAGGCGAGTAAGTATCGTTGCTCGAAGCCGTGAAGCCCTGACGGGGGTCAAAGCCCTTACGCTTGCTCCAGAGAGCAATATTCTCGCCCGAGAAGTAAAGGCGAACATTGTGGAGGTACAGCTTGCTTGTGAATTTCTCGGGGAGGGTATAGCCGACAGTAATATTGTTCAGGGCTATATAATTGCTCGAGATGAGGAAACGGTCGGACAGAGCATTGGTGTACTGGTCGGTGGTGCTCAGACGTGGCACGTCGGTGATGTCGCCGGGCTGTGTCCATGCGTTGAGGGCATCCTTGTGGAGATTGGTACCGATGTTCTTGCTGTTCATCGACGACATATATGTCACATAAGAGTTGTCGTACATGCGTCCGCCGAACTGATATGAGAAGTTGACAGCGAGATCGAAACCGTAGGCCTGAAGGCTTGTACCGAAGCCGCCGTAACCCTTGGGCATGATGTTGCCTGTGGACTGACGGTTGGAGGTGCGTGCAAGCGACCAGTCGGTTGTCTTCTTCTCTTCGTCGGCATACTGAGTCATGCCGTTCTTGACAACGTCGTTGCCATCAGCGTCCTTGAGGGTTTCGCGATACCAGTATTCAGCCAAACCGGTTTCGCTGTTGACTCCGGCCCATTTGGGAAGATACATGTTGTACATCGATTCACCTTCCTTGAACAGACGGCTGCCGGTGATCCACTCACCGTTGCCGTTGAGGAGCTCGGGAGCGAGCTTGATTACCTTGTTCTTGGGCAGGGTGATATTGGCATAGATATCCCAGGTGATGTCCTTGGTGTTGACGGGGCGGTAGTTGAGTTCGAGTTCAAAGCCGTTGTTGCGCATCGAACCGACGTTCTTGGGCTGCGAGGTGTAGCCGAGCGAGGGGTCGGTGGGAATGTTGAAGAGCATATCGGATACCTGACGCTGGTAGTATTCAACTGTACCGGAGAGCATACCCTGGAAGAAAGAGAAGTCGACACCGGCGTTGAGGTTATTGGATGTTTCCCAGGTGATGTCGGGATTACCCTTGTAAGCGAGCTGAGCATCGGAGAATACGCCGTTGGCACCGGTCATGCTGTACTGGTCCATGTAAGCATAGTAGTTGCCGATGTTGTCGTTACCGTTCTGACCGAACGAGAACTTGACTTTGAGCATGTCAACATTGGTGAACTCTTCCATGAACTTCTCCTTTGCTACTTCCCATGCAACGGAAGCAGACCAGAAGTTGCCCCAGCGGTGATCGGGATGGAAGCGCGAGGAACCGTCGCGACGGAACGAGCCCATGAAGAAATAACGGTCGGCATAATTGTATTTGAGTCGGCCAAAGAAACCGCGGGTAGCGTAACCGCCGCCGGCACCGCTACCGGTCTTCTGATCAATAGTGTTGGAAACGGCCCACGAGCCGGGGTTGTAAAGGTTGTTACCGAGAGCGTATACAGATTCATCCCAGCGTGAGAAAGATTCGTAACCGATCATGAGGCCGGTGTTGTGATTCTCGCCGAATGTGCGCTGATACTCGGCGAGGCCCTGTACGTTGATGGTACGGATGCGGCTGTGCGACTGCGAAGCCTGACCGCCGTTGGCAGTACCCTGACCATAGAGACCGTTGCTGATGCTGTGGCCGCGTGTATTGTCGACGAAGTAGCCGACGTTGCCGTTGATTGTAAGACCTTCGATGGGAGTAAGAAGAGCATACCACTTGGCATCGAGGACGTCCATGAGGGCTTCGTCGGTATCATAATAGAGGTTGCACAGAGGGTTACTCATCGACATATAGTTACGTGTGCCGCCGTATGTGCCGTCGCCATAGTCGAATATGGGGAGGTTGTAGCGGTCGTTCCACAGGATCTTGCCGTTGGCGTCGCGTACGTACATCGGGTATACGGGAGCGAGGGCATTTGCAATAAGGAATGCATTGCCGGTGGAGTCGCCGGTATCGGATGTAACCTGATCGCCGGGAGCCTTCATGTTGGTATATGTGTACATGATGTTGGTGCCGACCTTGAGCCAGGGCTTGGCCTGATAATCGACAGCCGCACGTGTGCTGAAGCGGTTGAAGCCCGAGTTCTCGATGATACCGTCGTCGCCGAGGTATGAAGCGCCGAGGTAGAAGCTGAACTTGTCGTTACCGCCCGATACGGAGAGGTTGTATTCCTGACGGAGGCCGTTGCAGAGCTGCTGACTCCAGTCATCGCCCATTGTGAGATAACCGTCGGGAGTAAGGTAGCCGGGAGTAGCGTTGGGGTTGAAGCGGCCGTCAGCGCCGATGATATACTGACCCTCGGGGGCAGTCCATGTCTGATAGCCGATAGAGGGCCAGAGCTGGTTGAGGGCATAGGTGCGGGGATCGCCCAAAGTACCGGTCATCTTGGCGGTCATGTAGTGAGCACGGTAAACCTGCTCGATGTACTGACGGGGATCGGTGATGACGTCATAGTTGGAAAGAGCGCGGTGGTTGCCGCCCCAGCGGGCATCGAGGGATACACGGGCAGAGCCTTCGCGACCCTTCTTGGTGGTAAGAAGGATAACGCCGTTGGCACCGCGTGCGCCGTAAAGGGCAGCAGAGGCAGCATCCTTGAGGACGGTCATAGCCTCGATATCGGTGGCAGGGATCGAGGAGATATCACCCGAGTAGGGAACACCGTCGACGACATAAAGAGGCTGAGTACCTGCATTGATCGAGCCTACGCCACGGATAAGCACAGAGGGCTGTTCACCGGGCTGACCGTTGGAACTGAAAGTCTGCACACCGGCAACACGGCCTGTAAGAGCGTTGGTGACGGTAGTTACCAGAGCATCTTCAAGCTGGTCGGCTTTCACGACTGATGCAGAGCCTGTATATTCGGATTTCTTGGCTGTGCCATAAGCGACAGCAAAAACTTCGTCGAGCACATTCTCGCCCTGACGGAGCTTAATCACCAGTTTATTACCGGTAATGTTGACAGTCTGTGTTTCGTAACCAACGTAAGAAACTGCCAACTTGGATGTTGCAGCCGGAACGACAATAGTGAAGTTGCCGTCGTAGTCGGTGGCAACACCTACATTAGAGCCAGCGGCTGTCACAGACGCGCCGATGATGGGATCATCGTTCTCCGAGTCGAGGACAGTACCCGAGACTGTACGCGTCTGAGCCGACGCACACAATCCTATCGAAAGCACTGCCACAAGTAAAAGAAACAGCTTTTTCATACTAAGAATTAGTTAGACATAGAATATAAAGAAGTAATTAATTTTCGCTTTCTGAAAAGTATAATTTTTGCAAAGATAAACACTTTTATGCAAATTGAAGCACTTTTCATTAACTTTTTTTCGATTTTAACATTCCGGTGATTAATAATTATGTTGTAGAGCATAAAAATAGCAAGTTTTTATTCACAAAATCAATAACTTAGGAAAGTGAGGCGTAAGAATGACAAAAAGAAAGGAAAAATGTTGCAATTTAGAACTTTTGGATATCGCCACAGGCCATGGGCCCGGGGGGATGCCCGGAGGAGCAAGCCCTGGTTGGATGGTGGGCCTTGAGGTGGGCGGCGTTGCCGGTGGGTGGCGGGGTAATTCTTATAAGTCATATAAATCGTATAAGAGGGATATATGATATATGGTGGTTTAAAGCAGCAAAGGCCCCGGGGGTGTCGACATCACCTGCGGGGCCTTGCTGAGAATGTTGAATGTTGAATGGGGAATGTTGAATTCTCATTCCTCTTCTCTTTCTCTTGCGGGAGGGCGCAGGGCCTGCCCTGCGCTGAAGCCGGACGCGGCTGATCAGGTTCTACTCAAAAACCGGGCCGGCTTTGCCGCCTTTTCCAAAGGGCGGGCTTTCCATCGATGTCGGGAACAGGAT
>JAGANS010000021.1 GCA_017624155.1 Muribaculaceae bacterium
CAAGTTGCCCTGGAATGCCGAGATGCGCAACTTCTACGACAAATTCCACCCGATGGTCGACGAAACCCTCAACATGCGTCTGGAACACAAGGTGGGCGAACGCCTCCTCGGCACCGACCCTCAGGGACGGCCCGTATCGGTAAAGATCGGACGCTTCGGCCCGCTGGTGCAGATCGGCGACGCCGACGGCGACGAGAGGCCGCAGTTTGCCTCGCTCCTCAAGGGCCAGTCGATGGCCGACATCACCCTCGACGATGCCCTGCGCCTCTTCGACTTCCCACGCACACTCGGCACATTCGAAGGAAAGGATGTTTCAGTCGCCATCGGACGCTTCGGCCCCTACGTGCGGCATGACGGCAAATTCGTGTCGATACCCAAGGATATCGCCCCGGCCGCCGTCACCCTCGACGAGGCTGTCGGACTTATCCGCGAGAAACGCGAAGCCGAGGCAAAGCGCGTCGTCAAGACATTCGACGAAGACCCCGACCTGCAGATTCTCAATGGCCGCTTCGGCATTTTCATCGCCTACAAGGGCAAGAACTACAAAATACCGAAATCGATAGCTGACCCGGCATCGCTCACCCTTGATGAAGCTCTCGAGATTGTAAAAACTCAGGACGAACGCCCGGCCAAGACAACCCGTACCCGCAAGATAAAGAAATAACCATGCCCAAGCCCCGCCTTACCAAGCCCGGCGCCGAGCGCCGGCGTTTCACTCCCGACATCATACGCAACTACACCGTCGGCGAGACCGGCACACGGCTCCTCGACTTTCTCTTCACAGCCATGCCCGACCGCAAGCGCACCACCGTGAAGGACTATCTGAAGCACAATCAGGTGATGGTCGGACAGACAGTCACCCGCCAGTGGGATTATGAACTGCAGCCCGGCGACGTGGTGTCGGTAAACACATCGCGCGAGTTCCAGACCTTCAGCAACCCGCGCCTCAAGATTATGTATGAGGACGACGATATTATAGTTGTATACAAGGGCTACGGCCTGCTCTCGATGGGCACCGACCGCAAGCAGGAGGGCACAGCCTACTGGCTCCTGCGCGACTATGTGAAGCGCAAGGATCCTCGCAATAAGATATTCATCGTTCACCGCCTCGACCAGCACACCTCAGGCCTCATGATGTTTGCCAAAACCCAACAGGCCAAGGAAGCCATGCAGCACAACTGGAACAATATGGTGCTCGAGCGCCGCTATGTGGCCGTCGTGGAAAACGGCCCCATCGAGCCCGCCGAAGGCAGCGTCGACAGCTACCTTGCCGAGAACTCGGCCCACGAGGTATATTCCACACAGAATCCTGCCGAAGGCCAGCGCGCAGTGACACGCTACCGCACTCTCCGCACCCGCGGCCAGTATTCCCTTGTGGAACTGCAGCTCGAGACCGGCCGTAAAAACCAGATACGCGTGCACATGAAGGACCTCGGCCATCCCATCGCCGGCGACCGCCGCTACGGGGCCAAGACCTCGCCTGCACACCGCGTATGCCTGCATGCGATGACCCTCCGCTTCGTGCATCCGGTCACGCGCCGCGACATGAATTTCACATCAGCCATACCGGCCGCCTTCTCACGGCTCGTTTAGCCCCAAGTCTTCACTTGTCATGGCCGCCGAAATGCTTTTACAGTATATGTGGGAGCATCGGCTGTGGCCATACGGCTCCCTCGTCACAACCGACGGCCGGCGCATCGAGGTGCTCGACCCGGGGCGCCGCAACACAGATGCCGGGCCCGATTTCTTCAATGCCAAGCTGCGCATAGGCCCCGACACGTGGGCCGGAAACGTCGAGATTCACGACCGTGCCTCCGACTGGATACGCCACGGCCACCGGCACGACCGCGCCTACGACACTGTGATACTCCACGTGGTGGGCGAGAGCGACTGCGACATCCGGCGCCCCGACGGCAACATCATCCCGCAGGCTGTGCTGCCCTACACTCCCGAATTCCGCGACCGGTACATGGCCATGGTCAACAACCCGGCCACCCCCGCCTGCGGCGCCGAACTCGCCGCGATACCGCCGCTGCTGTTCACCGACTGGCTCGGCGCGCTCGGCTACGAACGCCTGTACTCCAAGGTAAGCCGCATCGAAGAGGCACTCCGGCGGCTCGACGGCGACTGGCAGGCAACCGCCTACGTCACCCTCGCCCGCGCTCTCGGCTTCTCAACCAACAGCGAGCCCTTCGAGCGCCTCGCCTTCGCCACACCGCTGCGCTGCCTGCTCAAGCACCGCTCCGATCCGGCCCTTATCGAGGCTGCCCTTTTCGGACAGGCCGGATTCCTCGCCCAGGCCGGACAAGGCGACGAATACATGCAGCGCCTGCGCATGGACTACGGCTTCATGCGCGCCAAATACGACCTGCAGCCGCTCGAGGCCCCGGGCTGGAAGACTGCCCGCATGCGCCCGCCCAACATGCCCCACCGCCGCATCGCCGCACTCGCAGCCATGATCGCCGGCGGATTCGCCCTCGGCCGCGCCTTCGCCCATATAGAAACCGCGGACGACGCCCGGCGCCTCCTCGCCGTAGAGACAGGCGGCTACTGGGCCACACACTACACATTCGGCGGAGCCCTGGCTATGGCGCCGCGGGCTTTCAGCGTTGACTCTGTGTCTTCGCTCATTATCAATGCCGTCGTTCCGCTGCTCTATGCCTACGGATTATATTTCGGCGATGACCGCCGCACAGCCGCCGCCGTCGACATCCTCCAGCACCTGCGTCCCGAAAACAACTCTCTCACCCGCATATTCACCGACTACGGCATTCCCTGCGACGACGCATTCACCTCCCAGGCCATGATACAGCTGCGCCGCGCATATTGCGAACAGCGCAAATGCCTCTACTGCCGCATAGGCCACCGCATACTCGCCGCAAAGGCCCGGCCCTGAACCAACTGCCCCGCCGGGGCGTTATGAAAATAACGACGTTCCGGCTATGAAAAAACCATACCTTGCAGCGATACGTAGCGCGACATCACGCGCTGTCAGGCGCATTGGCACCTGGCTGCAGGGACGTATGCCCGTCGGTATCACCCTGATGATGCTGGCCGTCGCCACCGGCACACTTGCAGGCGTAGCGGCATGGGCACTCAAATACACTATCGGCCACCTGGCACGCTGCACAATGCACTTCGCCCAGACCGACGGGCCCAACTGGTTCATGGCTGTTGTACCGCTTATAGGCATTATGCTCGCGGTATGCTACCAGCACTTCATCGTGCACGAATCGCTCGAACACGGCACCAACCGCGTGCGCCGCGATCTCGCCTCCCGCCAGTATTACATGCGCCGCAGCCTGTGCTACCAGCCCCTGCTGGCCAGCATGCTCACACTCGGATTCGGCGGCTCGGCCGGCGCAGAGGGTCCTATCGCCACCGCCGGCGCAGCCATAGGCAGCAACGTAGGGCGCATCTTCAACGTGTCGCCAGATATGGTACGGATACTCATCGGATGCGGCGCCGGCGCCGGCATCGCCGGCATATTCAAGTCGCCAGTCGGCGGCGCCCTTTTCACCCTCGAGGTGCTCAGGATGAAGTACGACACCATGTCGGTGCTCGCGCTCATCATCGCCTCGATATGCGGCAGCCTCACCTGCTACATGCTCACCGACTTTTCATTCGACGTACTTTTCCTCCCCGCCTCGTTCTTCGATCCCCGCAGCCTCGGATGGGTCGTGCTCCTCGGCATATTCTGCGGCGCCTATTCGGTATACTACAGCAAGATCACCGACATGCTGCACCGCTTCTTCTCAGGCATCCGCAGCGTATGGCTGCGCGGTATCGCCGGCGGCGCCATCCTCGGTCTGTGCATATTCATGTTCCCAGCCATGTATGGCGAAGGCTACGGCGTGGTGACCCAGCTCGTCAACGACGAGACATTCCGCTTTGTGCAGGCCGGCCTGTTCGCAGGCCTCGAGCCGAGCGCCCTGCTATTCATAATACTTGCCGCAGGCGTCCTGCTCCTGAAGGTATTCGCCACCATCGCCACCAACAGTTCGGGCGGCGTGGCCGGCGACTTCGCCCCCACCATATTCGCAGGCGCTTTTGCCGGACTTTTCTTCGCATGGAGCATCAACTACACCCTGCACATCGGGCTCTCCGTACCGCTGTTCTGTCTTTTCGGCATGGCCGGCGTATTCGCAGGCATCATCCACGCCCCGCTCATGGCCATATTCCTCGTCGCCGAAATGGTAGGCAACGGCTACGGCTTCTTCCTGCCGCTCACCGTCACGGCAGCCTTCAGCTATCTCACCGTGAAATTAATCACACCCGCGAGCCGCTATCGCGGTGCCGACCACGACGACCTCGCCGCTCTGCTCCACACCTCCAAGTCGGCAGCCGACACCCCGTCCCCGCCCCGTAAGCCCGACTGACACACTGCCCCGCTACAATTATGCGATTTGCATAATGTAATTCATGGCGTCCGTAGGCCGCCGATTTACTCGTAACCGCGTTCACCGGAGCCGTTAGGCGGAGGTGCACGCGGATAAAAGGCCCATCCGTGAAAGGCGCCCGCAGGCCGCCGATTATATCAACGGCGCAGCCATTTGGCATCGTGGCTCAAATAGGCGGCCTTCGCACGCCTTATTTTTTAAAATTATTTGGCGTTTTACTTGACATCGGCTGTAAATTGTTGTAATTTTGCACGATATTTGGGCAGTATGCGCTGATCGCAATATGCCCGCTTGTATTTCTAAGATGAAAGATAGACGTTTGGCTAAGATATCGACCTTCGGCTCGCAAATTACCTCGGTAATCAGCGTGGCGCTGGTACTCCTTATATTAGGCATCCTTGCGATGGCTCTGCAGGCATCGCGCAGCCTGAGCGATGATATCCGCAGCAATATGGGATTTGTGGTAAAACTGGCGCCGTCGGCCACCGATGCCGACATTAACCGCATTAAGTCGCTTGTAGTAGCCACCCCCGGCGTGGCAAGTTTCATATTCTCTTCGCCCGAGAGCATCCTTGCCGAGGAATCGAAGCTTATGGGCGAGGACTACGCCGCCCTGCTCGATGAAAATCCCTTCGGCGCCGAATTCGAGATCAGAATGAAGGCCGACTATGCATCGGGCGACAGCATCGCTGCTGTCGCGGCCCGACTTGCCGCCGATACTGCCGTTGCAGAGACCGTTTCAGAATCAGACGTCGTCGACTCGGTCAACTCCGTGTTGAGGCGCCTGTCGGTGATATTGCTCAGTATCGCCGCCGCCCTGCTTGTCATCTCATTTGTACTGATCAACAACACAGTAAGCCTGGCCGTATATTCCCGTCGCTTCATCATACATACGATGAAACTGGTCGGTGCCACCGGCGGCTTCATCCGCAGGCCATTTGTGCTCGCCGGCGTTGCTACGGGTGCCATAGCCGCCGCCATAGCCATCGTGCTGCTTATCGGTATCCGCGCCTATGCCTCGACATTCGACCCGGCGGTCGACCACGCTCTCCCCTGGCAATCAATGGCAATAATATTCGCGGGCGTCACCGCGACAGGATTATTGATATGCACACGTGCCTCGGCCATGGCCACAAACCGCTATCTGCGCACCGACTACGACGACATGTTCAAATAATCTCTCCACATTATAATCAATCATATAGATGGACAACTTCAATTCAAAAGGAAAATCAGACGGTATCAGCCACGAGGATTTTGACAAACTCCCGCTGGCCCGCAACAATTTCATACTCATGGCCATTGCCGGTGCAATGATCATCATAGGCTTCCTGCTTATGCTCGGCGGATCAAGCACCCCCGAGGGCTTCAATCCCGACATATTCAGCACACGCCGCATCGTCATCGGTCCCGCAATCTGCTTCCTCGGCTTCGTGGCAATGGCAGTGGCGGTATGCATTAAACCCAAGAAATAATGGATACACTCAACGCCCTCATAATGGGCATCGTACAAGGGCTCGCCGAATACCTGCCGATCAGTTCGTCGGGCCATCTTGAAATCTGCGGCAAACTGCTCGGACTCGACCTCAACCCCGAGGCAAGCCTCGAATTTGACGTAATGCTCCACGTGGCCACCGTCCTCAGCACCATCGTGATACTGTGGCGCGAATTTGCTCCGCTGTGCGTATCGTTTTTCACCTGGCGTCGCGACGACAACTTCAACACCGTGATGAAGATACTTGTATCATGCATCCCGGTGGCCATCGTAGGGATATGTTTCAAGGACTTTATCGAGGGCTTTTTCGACAAGAATCTGATGATAATCGGCATTTGCCTGCTCGTCACGGCCGCCCTGCTGTCGTTCAGCTACTTTTTCCGCACACGCCCGCTCGACGACTCCCGACCCGACCACAAGGCATACACCCCGCGCGACATCAACTACCTCGACGCATTCGTTATCGGCTGCGCCCAGGCTGTCGCCGTGCTCCCCGGCCTGTCGCGCTCGGGCACCACAATCGCCACAGGTATCCTTCTGGGCGACAAGCGCGAGCAGGTAGCGCGCTTCTCGTTCCTGATGGTGATAATTCCCATTTTGGGTCAGGCGCTCCTCGGCATCAAGGACATAGTGAGCGATCCCGCCGCATCATCCGCTGCCGAGATAGGCTGGGTACCCATGCTTGTGGGCTTTCTGGCATCGTTCCTCGTAGGCTGCGCCGCATGCAAATGGATGCTCGACATCGTCAAGAAAGGCAAGCTTGTATGGTTTGCCGTCTACTGCCTCATCGTAGGCCTGCTGTGCATCATTTTCAACTAATGATATTAGGACTTGATTAACTGATGGACTTTGTCACCGGCGAAATAATCTGTATCGACAAGCCCCGCGGCTGGACGTCCTTCGACGCCGTGAAGCGCGTGCGGGGGGCCATACTGCGCCGCCTCAAGGTGAAGAAATTCAAGGTCGGCCACGCCGGTACGCTCGACCCCCTCGCCACCGGCGTGATGATCGTCACCACCGGCCGCGCCACCAAGCGCATTGAGGAGCTTCAGGCCGGCGTCAAGGAGTATGTGGCCACCGTGGCACTCGGAGCCACCACGCCGTCGTTTGACCTCGAGACCGAGATCGACGCCACCTACCCCACCGACCATATCACCCGCGAACTCGTAAAATCGACACTGCGGACATTTCACGGCCCCATCGAGCAGATACCGCCAGCCTACTCGGCATGCAAGATCGAGGGACAACGCGCCTACGACCTCGCGCGCAGAGGCGAAACCGTGGAGCTGAAACCCAAGCTGCTTGTTATCGACGAGATCGAGCTCCTCGAATACTCGCCCGAGGAAATCACCATACGGGTGGTATGCTCCAAGGGTACATATATACGCGCACTCGCACGCGACATCGGTGCAGCCCTCGGCTCAGGAGCCCATCTCACCGCTCTGCGCCGCACCCGCGTTGGCGACTTCACCCTCGCCGACTGTCTGCCCCCCGACCGCGTGGCCGCCATAATCGCAGAAGCCGCGCTCGAATTTCCCGACGACTGGCAACAATAACAAAAACAACGACATTATATAACATCTACGACATGAAACTATCACAATTCAAATTCCGCCTCCCCGAAAACCTCATAGCTCAGGATCCTCCGGCCAATCGCGACGAATGCCGGCTGATGGTAGTTGACCGGCGCACCGGCGAGATCGAGCACAAAGAGTTCAAGGACATCCTCGGCTATTACGACGAGGGCGACGTGATGGTTTTCAACGACACACGTGTGTTCCCTGCCCTTCTATACGGCAACAAAGAGAAGACCGGTGCCCGTATCGAGGTATTCCTGCTGCGCGAACTCAACGCCGACAACAAGCTGTGGGACGTCCTCGTCGAGCCGGCACGCAAGATCCGTATCGGCAACAAGCTCTATTTCGGCGACGACAGCGGCATGGTGGCCGAAGTCATCGACAATACCACATCGCGCGGACGCACACTGCGCTTCCTCTACGACGGCCCCCACGATGAGTTCAAGCGCGAACTCTTTGCCCTCGGCCACACCCCCCTGCCCGCATACATCACCCGCGAGCCCGGCCCCGAGGACGCCGAGGCATACCAGACCCTCTACGCACGCCGCGAAGGCGCCGTGGTGGCTCCCGGTGTAGGTCTGCACTTCTCACGCGAGCTCCTCAAGCGCCTCGAGATACGCGGCGTGGAGCAAGCCTTCATCACAGTTCACTCAGGCCTTGGTACATTCCGCGAGATCGACGTCGAGGACCTCACCAAGCACCGCATGGACTCCGAACAGATGGAGGCCTCGCAGAAACTCGTCGACACCGTCAACCATGCCAAGGACAACGACAGGCAGGTCTGCGCCGTAGGCACATCCGTGCTCCGCGGCATCTCTGCTGCCGTCAGCATGGGCGGCCACATGAAGGTGTACGAAGGCTGGACCAACAAATTCATCTTCCCGCCCTACGACTTCACAGTGTGCACATCGCTGCTCACCGACTTCCACCTGCCCTACTCCACCATGCTCATGATGGTATCGGCATTCGGCGGATACGAGCACATCATGCATGCATATGAAGTAGCCATCAAGGAAGGCTATAAATTCGGCTGCTACGGCGACGCCATGCTCATCCGATAACCGAGATTATTACCGCACGACACCATGCAGAAAGCCCGACGACAGCTTACTCTACTGGGGCTGATAGTAGCTCTGGGCATAGTATTCGGCGACATAGGCACCTCGCCGCTGTATGTCATGAAGGCTATCGTGGCGGTGAACCCCTCGGCAGGCGCCGACTATATCATCGGGGCCGTATCGTGCATCATCTGGACACTGACGCTGCAGACCACTCTCAAATATGTACTGATCGCTCTGCGCGCCGACAACAAAGGCGAGGGTGGCATATTGGCCCTGTTCTCGCTCGTACGCAAGCTCAAGCCTCGATGGCTCTATGTGATAGCAGCCATCGGTGCGAGCACACTGATCGCCGACGGCGTGATAACACCCGCCGTGACGGTGACATCGGCAGTCGAGGGTCTGCGCGGCATATATGCCGACACCCCGGTGGTGCCGATAGCCATCACCATTATATGCGCGATATTCTTCATACAGCAGTTCGGCACATCAAAGATAGGGCGCTGCTTCGGACCCTTCATGCTCGTATGGTTTCTGATGCTCGGCATACTCGGCGGCATCTCCATATCGCTCTATCCTGCCGTATTCAAGGCATTCAATCCGGTATATGCCGTGCGGCTGCTCGCCGACTACCCCGGATGGTTCCTTATCCTCGGCGCGGTTTTCCTCTGCACCACCGGCGCCGAGGCCCTGTACAGCGATCTTGGCCACTGCGGACGCCTCAACATATCGGTGAGCTGGATATTCGTGAAGTGCATGCTCATACTCAACTATCTGGGTCAGGGAGCCTGGATCATCACCAGGCCCGACGAAGCCGCGGCGACCAATCCGTTTTTCGGCATAATGCCGTCATGGTTCCTCATTCCCGGCATCATTATGGCCACGGGAGCAGCCATCATAGCGAGTCAGGCGCTCATCAGCGGCTCGTTCACCATATTCAGCGAAGGCATAAACCTCGATTTCTGGCCACGGCTGCGCATCAAATATCCCACGATACTCAAAGGGCAGCTGTTCATACCGTCGATCAACATATTCCTGCTCGCAGGATGCATAATTACCGTTCTGCTGTTCCGCTCATCCTCGGCCATGGAAGCCGCCTATGGACTTGCCATCACGATCACGATGCTGATGACCACAGTACTGCTGGCATTCTATCTGCGCCACCGCGGAGTATCCCCATGGCTTGTCGGTCTGTTCGCAGTGTTTTTCCTGTGCCTCGAAGGATGCTTCTTCGTCGCCAACATGTTCAAATTCATGCACGGCGGCTGGTACACCATACTGATAGCCGGCATCCTGTGCGCCGTTATGGTGATATGGCACCGTGCCAGCCACATACGCCGCAGCTACATCGAGTACAACAACATAGGCGACTACGGTGACATATTGCGCGACATCCACAGCGACAGCACCATACCCCAGTACGCCACCAACCTTGTCTATATAAGCCACTCCGACAGTCCGGAGCGCATCGAGAGCAAGATTATGTACTCGCTCATAAACAAGGTCCCCAAACGCGCGTCCCGCTACTGGATACTGCGGCTCGAATTCACCGACGAACCCGACACCCTCGAGTACACCGTCGACGAACGATTTGGCGGACTCGTGTGGTGCATAGGCCTGCGCATAGGATTCCGCGTGCAGCCGCGTGTCACAGTATACCTGCGACAGGTAGTCGAAGACCTTGTGGCAGCAAGACGCATAAGCCTGGTGAGCGCTTACCCCTCGCTGCGCGACCATCATATACCCGGCGACTTCCGTTTCTGCCTCATCCACCGCATATTCTCTCCCGCCAGCTCATGCCGCAAGGGTGAACGATGGGTCATGACCATGTACGAACGGCTGCGCCGCATGGCCCTTGCCCCCGACAAGGCTCTGGGCCTCGACACATCGAGCCTCAATGTGGAAAATGCGCCTTTGATAATCGCCACCAAGATACCGCGCCGCATACTACCGGCCGATAGACAGTCAGGATAAAACAACTATATCATAAACAACTAACCCTTACCAACACAAAGCAATGAAGAAATTTATGCTTCTCGCACTGGCACTCCTCGGTGCCTGCACAGCGGCCGTCGCCGACGAACCCGCCGACACATGGAAATATGTGGACGCACAGGATCTGCGCGTCATCAACAAGGGCTGGGACAACACCCTGCGCCACTACACCCGCATACCCGCCAACCTCAAGGACAGCGTGCGCCCCGACCTGTGGGAACGCGCACAGTGCTCCACCGGCATCGGCGTACGCTTCGCCACTGATTCCAAACGTATAGGAGTCAAGTACAAGCTGCTGTGGGACACCCACATGATACACATGGCCGACACCGGCCTCAAAGGCACCGACCTGTATATCCTCGAGGGCGATTCAGTATGGCGGCATGTCAACACCAACCGTCCATACGTGAAGAAGGACGCCGACGGCAACAAGACCAAAGACGTGGAATCGACATACGTTGAGAACCTCGACGGCAAGATGCACGAATACATGATCTACCTGCCTCTCTACGATGGCGTTAACGAACTCTTCGTCAAGGTCGACAAGGATGCCGACATCACCTCGGGCGACCCCTCCATCATCGACAAGAACCGCAAGATTGTAGCCTACGGCACCAGCATCCTCCAGGGCGGTTGCGCATCGCGCACCGGCATGGCCGCAACCAACATCCTCAGCCGCGAGCTCAACGCCGAGGTAGTCAACATCGGTATCTCGGGCGAAGGCAAGATGGACTACTGCATGGCCCGCGCCATGAACGACATCCCTGATGTGGATCTCTATCTTCTCGACCCCGTACCCAACTGCACCGAGATGATGTGCGACACCCTTACATACGATTTCGTAAAAATAATAGCCGACGCACATCCCGACACCCCCATCGTCCTTCTCGAAGGGCCGCTGTACCCCTACTCGCGCTACGACTCCAACTTCGGCAACTACCTGCCCCGCAAGAACGCCGCACTGCGCCGCAACTACGACCGACTCGTTGCCGACGGATACAAGAACATCTACTATGTGGAAAGCCTCGGCCTCGACGGCCCCGAAGATGACGGTACTGTCGACGGCATCCACCTCACCGACCTCGGCTTCCGCCACTACGCCGACTACATGAAGCCCCGCCTCCGCGCCATCCTCGGCTGGTAATCCCCTCACACAGAAAAATACAACAGCCGCACCGGACTCTCCGGCGCGGCTGTTGTATTTTTCTTATCAAGAATATATCCGTGATTAATAGAGAAATCCGAACAGCCATAAAGGGATCTTATTGCCAAATCCGAATTCAATATCATCCGCTACTACAAAACTGTCGGGAATATCCCGTATTTGAGCAAAGCCTTTACCTTTGCCGCCGACCTCAAATAGATATCGGTTATCGACGATAAAGTCACCATCTTTTGGGAAGCCAATACGATGACCGACACTAAGAAACGAGGCAAATGCACATTCCCTTTGGGCTCCAATCAATGGCGAGTCAAGAGCGCACATCAGCGTCGAGTTGCTCATAAGGATCTTGTGCGGTTTAGCAAGACTTTTAGGACTGTTATTTGTTGTGAAAATCTGTCGGATAATACCGGCTCGATCAAGCAGGTCAAACAGTTTAAGTAACTGACTGCGATTAGTCCCCATCAAGCCGGCAAGCGTGCTCATATTAGGCTGATAAGGTTGTGAACCGGCAATTATCCCTATAAGCCGCTTGGCCTTTATCAATGTCTCATAGTCTATCTTGTTCTCTACTGCCGGGATGTCTGAATCTACTACTGCTGATATCGTCTGATCCAAACGACTGTAATAATCCTCGGTTTTCATATATTTGTAAAAAGGATAGTAGCCCTTTGCCAAATATTTACGGAAATAGGATAATATATCGGTTTTCGATGATATTGAAGGCGCAATGGTTTCATGTGAATACAGAATCTCATTTAATGATAGCTTGTCTATCTTATCAACTCCCTCAAACATCAGGAACTCCCGGAATGACAGTCCGGGAAGGTTATGCATCGAAGCCCTGCGTGACAGATCGCCGATTTAATTATCAATTACCAACAACGAGGAACTTGTGAATATCACGTGTAGTTCAGGATATGAATCATATAAATTTTTTATCTGCCGTTCCCGGCCTGGCATACGATGAACTTCATCAAGGTAAAGGTATCTCACGCCTTCTTGAATGAGCTTTTCTGCCAATTCAATCAAACTATGCTCCGCAAACCACAGGTTATCAAGCGAAGCGTAAAACGATACCTCTCCTGTTGGATCAATTTTCTTAATTCGCTGGAGCATGAGAGTCGTCTTGCCGACACCTCGTTGGCCCTTAATCCCTATCAACGGCTGACTCCAATCTATTTGATTATATATAAACCGGTGAATGTCGGTTTTGACTTCTGAAAGTAATTTCCTATACCTCCGTCTTAGAATGTCCCTGATATTTTTTTGCAAAGATAATAAAAATGTTCCTTTAAAGGAACATTTTTATAAATTAGACCTTGCAAGGAACAATTTGGCAAATTACTCCTTCCACGGAACACTCGTTAAAAGCGCCTGCAAATCAGCGGATGATAGCGCGGCCGGCCCACACGAGCAGTACGCCTATGATTACGCTCGCCGCCAGATAAAGGCCGAATGTAGTCCAGTCGCCCTTGTTGCCCAGCACCCACATATCGTCGGCAAACGACGAGAATGTGGTGAAACCGCCGCAGAAGCCCGTTATGAGCAGTACGTTCTCGCCCGGTGTCATCACGTGCGCCTTCTCCAACAGGCCGAAAAAGATGCCTATGATGAAACAGCCGATGATATTCACCATAAATGTCCCCATGGGAAATGAACCGTGCCACATGCCCGAGCACCATTTACCCACCAGATAACGTCCGCAGGTACCGACAAATCCGCCGCAGCCTGCCAAAAGCATTGCTTTGATCATATTTTTCCAAATTAGATTTTACTTACACTTATAACGCACGACAAATACGTTTTGATTATACCGACATTAAAAAAACGCCGCCAAATTGTGTGAGGTCGCTGAAAATTTGTAGCCTCGATGTCTTTGACGATAGAGGCCGACATCTGACGGGGCGTGCGAAGCCCCCCTGGTTGGCTTATGGTTTGGGTAGAGGGTTTATGGTTGACGGCGTTGTCCCTCAACCCAAACCTTCAACCTTTCATGAGGCGTGCGAAGGCCGCCGATTATATCAACGGCGGTCACCGAGGCGGCTCAAATCGTCGGCCTTCGGGCGCCACAAAAGCGCAGTTGAGGGTTTAGAATCGAAGGAGGGCACTGAAAAGTAATTACCTTTCAGTGCCCTCCGCCTGTGTCCGCAGCGTTTTGCTGCTATATTATTTCACGAGTACTTTGTAACCTGCACCGGCTACGCGGACGGTGTAAACACCGGCTGCGAGCGGCAGCGATACATTGCCCTCGCCGGTATGCAGTATCTTGCCGTCGATTGCATAGACTGTCACATCCAGCCCGTCGGCGTTGCGCACCTCGAGCCTACCGTCACAGCCTGCGACAATCGGTGTACCGGCCACGGCGTCGCTGATACCGAGCGAGAAGTCCACCTCGGCCACATTGGTGGGTCGGGATTCACCCCGGTTGTACACTGCCGTGAGGCGGTAGCGATATGCGGCCTCTGTGGCAGGAATATCGACGGTGCTCAGCTCATTGGCTCCGAGGCTGGCCACCTTGACGTCATCGCGGTACAGATTGTAGCCCTCGTGCTCAAGATTGAGTTCCGAGCCGGCTGTGATGTAGCTGAAATCGTCAATGAAGAACATAAACTTGGCCATGGATATGCAACGCACAGCGAAACGGCGGGCGCCATCGGGCACAGTGAAATGATATTCGGTCCATGCCGACGAGGCGTTCTCCACAATATCGAGATATATGAAGTCATCAGGATTAACACTGCCGGTAGAATAATATACCTCGAATGTCTCGGGCGCGCTGCTCACATAGCTGCGCGCGAAGAACGATATCTCCTGCTTCTTGCCGTACAGCTCGGGAGTTATGGCCCAGTCGTCGCACTGTACCGGTGACATCTGTATGGCACTGTACATCTGGCACAGATATTGCTTGCCCGAATGAGCGGCGAATGTACGGTTGTTGTAGACATCGGAGCTCATTACCCAGTACGACTGCTCGGAACCGCGGTCGATCCCAGGTATCTGGAATTCCATGATGCCGCCGATACCACCTTTGTCACGGTCGACGAATACCCACGAGCCCACGCCGCTGTTGGCATACGGTGTGTACGACTCAAAGTCGTCCTCGGTAGCCGCCGGCTCGGCAAGGCTCATGTCGGGAGCGGTCCAGTCGAGCTTCACACCTCCGTCAGCCGAGCGGGCCTGCAGGGTTCCGGGAGCGGGCAGATTTGGATAAATCACCTTCACCTCGGCTTCATTCGACATGTTGTCGCCGTCAACAAGATCGGCGCCGTATATCACCTTGGCGGCAAGTGCGAGTTTCTCGTCGGAGGTCGGGCCGGTGGGGCATGTGAACGTTACAGCAGCCTTGTCGCCGGAAAGAAGTTTCGGCCCGTCGACAACGTCGAGCTCGTCGCCGTTGCACAGCAGCTGCACCTTATAGCCCTCGGCGGCTTTGTCGCCGTCGTTGAATACGCTTACTCTTGCGGTGTATTCATCACCTGCCTTCACGCGGTCGGGCGCAGTGAGGCTGCCTGCCATCAGGTTGTCGCTGACGGGCTCCCCTAAACGCAGACGGTCAAAGAAAGTGAATATGCAGTTGCCGGTTGTTGTGATGAGCGTGAACTGGATATATTTCTTTCCGACAAACTCGGTGAGGGGCACCGATACCTTGTTCCAGCCATACTTGTCGCCGAATTCCTCGCCGATTATAAAGTCCTTTACGGTAACCGACTTCTCATCGTCGGTCACTACGACCTCAATACGGTTGGTGTCGTGGCCGTCGACTGCGCTCTCGGGCGGAATGTTGTAGGTGTAGAACGACAGTACGGGAGCCGTGGCACCTTCGAGCGAGATCTTGCCGGTATAAATACCGCTGCGGGCCTGCATGTATTCGCCCTTCATGCCCAGATAGCCGTTGTCTTCCTCGACCGACGGGAATCCTGAGCCATCGCTGTAAGTAGCCCACGACCCGCCGTTGCCACTGATACCGAAGTCCATGCTGAACTCGCCGTTGCCGAATGATTCGAGGAATGGATATGCAGCCGGCGTGCCGATAGCCGTCAGACGGGTTGTTGCGTAGCTCGTCGAATAGCCGGCATCGGTCTCGGCCACTACTGCAAAGTATATGAAGTCCTGACGGCCTTCCTCTATCACGCGGCCGCTCCAGTTTGTATCCTTGAGGCCCTCGGCTATGATGAACTCGTCGTGATTGGTGGCCTGCACGATGGTATAGGTCACAAGGTCAGGATTGAGAGGCAGTCCGTCGACATCATATTGCGGAGCTTTCCACGTCAGGGATACTACACCGGGCGATGTTTCAGCAAGGGTGATGTCAGTAGGACTCCCCGGCAGGTTGACACCCACATACACACGCTGCGTCAAGGTTGCCGACTTGCCGTGCTCGTTGCCGGCCGTGATCTCATACGAATAGTAGCCCGACTGCGAACGCTCATCTCGGTATGTATAAGTCTGGCCCTTGACAGGATTTTCCCATACTTTCACGCGGCGTCCGTTGCGGGTAAGGGTGATGTCGGTGAGTGATCCCAGAGGAGTGCCGCCGAATGTCTTGTCGGGGGCCGTGAACGAGATGTCCACACCATGACCTCCGTCAGCCTCGGGCACAACCTTAAAGTCGACTACCGATGCAGGTGCCTCGTCGGCCACACCGCTTCCTATCGACAGGCTGCTCACATACAGCGAGTACATGTCGCGGTCGCTGATGCCGTGTACGCCTATATAATAGATTCCGCTCTCGGCAGGGGTTATTGTGCCGTTGAACGTATTGGCCACAATATTGGTGATGACGGTGGGTGCGATCACGGTTTCTGTCATGGCCTCGGCCGTGTTCGACTTGCCATATTTCACCTCGAAGCGCTCGGGGTATGCCGCATAGCCGGCATAGGCGTCAATCGCGAATGAATATGTGCGTCCGCCCTCAAGGCGCATCGGCGGCAGGATGAACCAGTCATCGCAGGCCGTTTCCTTGCTGTACGGCATATATACCTTCTCATTGTACCAGCTCCACATCTTCCCGTCCTTATTGCCGTCTATGATCGTGTAGCCGTTGAGATCCTCATAATAATGGAATTTCTGCTCATAAGGAGCCGACAGGGTGCCGAGTACCACAAGATTGGATACACCGGTCTGTGATTGTATATCGGTATTGCCGGCATGGCGGGCGCCTACCAGAAAGTAGTATGTCTCCAGGTCGGTAGGCTCGGGATAGTGCATGTCGTAATATGTCTGAGTCAGGTCATGTGCAAGCAGCTGCTCGTCAGGCATGCGCATTATGTCATACACCACTTTGTCGGGATCTATATAGCCACCGTCGACGGTAGTTGTGACAGGTTCCCAGCTTATATGGAAATTGTTGTCGGCGTATGTGGCTGTGATAACCGGCATCGAGGGCACACCGTGGCCTATGAAGACCTTCATCTTATTCTTGGGGCCGTCGCCCGTGCTGTTTGACACATAGGCTGCTACGTCATACTGGCCTGCAGCCTCCACGGTCACTTCGGCATTGACAGTCGCTCCGGCGGTGGTGCTGCCGGTGGCTGCCTCCGCACCGTTGACAGTAACTGTGTATGTGAGCGCACCGCTCATCGGATCACCGCTGAATGTGGTGACAGGAGCCCGGAAGCTGACACGCCCGTTCAGGCGCCCTTCGGGGAACACTGCCTCGAGATTCTCCACTGCGGCAGGAGCGCCGGCAACGGCAGCAGGGGCCTCCACATACAGGCCGCTGACTTCCTCGTTGTCGGGAAACTGCATTATCTGCTTCGCAGCGCCCGTCGTCTTGTCAACCTCGCACAGGTAGCTGCCGTCCGAGGTGCTCACCGCCCAGAACATGCGGCCTGTCGCCGGGTCGATTGTGGCCGGCGACACATAATATGGATACTGGCCGGTCTTGCCTATCAGAGTGAGATCGCCTGTCTCGCGGTCAACCTTATATAGCGAGGCCGACTTCGTGCGCGGAATCCCGTCGTTGTCGCGCTCCATCTCGCGGTCGATACCATAGATGGTGCCGTCAGCGTCGATGGCTATCGCCACCATGGTGCGGGTGAGCGGACAGATCATGGTGCGGATATAGCTCTCGTAGTTGACGGTGCCGAATTCATAGCCCGTCATGTCGTCGTTGTAGAAGAAGCCATACACAGTCCCTGTCGTGGGATCGAGAGCCACGTCGGTGGCGATAAGTCCGGTCTGACCGTCGCCCTTGCTCAACTGCTGCCATGTCTCCATGTCGTAGCAATACACATTGGCGATGGCATAACCGCCCAGTGTATAATAGTTTACACAATAATATTTGCCGTCGATAGCAACGCCGCCGCCGGTGGCATCAGGGCCCTCGCCCAGCAACTTGAAACTTTCGCCGGGCGCACCGGGAAGCGAATACATGCCTATCGGCGGATTATCATAAGGCCACGATTCGGCGGTGGTGACACTGCCGGCCATGGCCGGCAGGCGACCGGCCGCGGCGGCGGCAACGTTTTTACTTAGCGGACTGATGCTGCGTGGAGCATCGAGATTGGCCATACCTGCAGCGCGACGCGGTCGCCTCTGCACTATTTGTGTGTTCATTGCGCCGGCATCGGGGCTAAGATGCACGCCCGAACTGAAGACGCGGTTTACCGGAGCGTCGTTGTAGCCACCGGATTCTTGCGCCATGGCCGTAAGACCGATAGCGCCTGCAACCGTGACAAATGCAACCCGCTTCAGAAGCGTTGTAAAATGTGACATACAGTTGAAAATAGCTTAAAAATAATCGTTAGGCTTGTTAGGATTTTACTCTGCCCCAAAGTTACGACTTTTTTAATTCATTCCAACATTTTGACACAAAAATTTGCTTTGTTTTGCCATTATTCAGCCGTTTTTGGCATAAAAAGCGACATTTATTGCCAAACCGGCTCTTACAGCATTTCGAGCAAGCTCTCGGCAGCATCAGCAGGGTTCAGCATCACTGTCGGACGCACCGTCGGACGTGCCAGCCACGTCAGCTGCTTCTTGGCATACACCCGCGTATTCTTTGCCATCCGTGCCGTGGCCTCGGCCAGCGTCATACGTCCGTCTATATATGCGAACATCTCCTTGTAGCCCACGGTATTGAGCGCATTCATGTCGCGATACGGGAGCATCGCCCGTGCCTCGGCCTCAAGCCCCTGCGCCACCATCATGTCCACACGCCGGTTGATGCGGTCAAAAAGCTCGGCACGCGGCCGGTCAATCGCCACCTTGACGATGCGGAACGGGCGATCGGCCACACGCCCCTTCCGCAGTTCCGAGTATGGCTTCCCGGCTGCCAGGCATATCTCAACGGCATGTGTCACCCGCTTGATGTTGGCACGGTCGACCTCGGCAAGATAAGCCGGGTCGAGCAATTCGAGCATGGCCAGCACAGCCTCCGCCCCTCCGTCCCGCAGCACACAGGCTACATGCTCGCGGGTGGATGCAGGGATACTCGGCAGCTCGTCAATGCCATCGGTCACAGCGTCAACATACATCATCGAGCCTCCGCACATCACCGCATACCGACACTGTGCCCACAGCGACGGCAACAGACGCATCACATCCTGCTCATACTGCGAAGCGCTGTAATAGGCGTCGACCGGCAGCATGCCCACAAAGTGGTGCCGCACCCTGGCAAGTTCCTCAGGCGTCGGCGCAGCCGTCCCTATCGGCAGTCCGCGGTAGATCTGACGTGAGTCGGCCGATATGATGTCACAGCCCAGCCGCGACGCCACCTCGACAGCCAGCGACGTCTTTCCCGACGCCGTCGCCCCGGTAATTACTATCAGCGTGTTATCCCTTTCCGAAGCCATGACGACAGCATGTGGCGTTTATTACTAAAGTTGCGAAACCACAAGTTCCGAACTGGCGGTTTCGCAACTGTGTTGCATTGAAATGATAAGGTACACCTTACTTCTCGCCTACAAGGCGGCAGATCTCCACTATCGTCTGCATAGCCTTCTCCATCGAGGGTATGGGCACAAACTCATACCGGCCGTGGAAATTAAGGCCGCCCGCAAAGATATTCGGGCACGGCAGCCCCTTGAACGACAGCTGCGCGCCGTCTGTACCACCGCGTATCGGCTGCACCTTGGGTGTAACACCGGCCTTCTCCATGGCCACGCGCGCGATGTCTATGATATACATCACCGGCTCTATCTTCTCGCGCATGTTGTAATACTGGTCGTTGATCTCGATCGAGCAGCAGCCCGGGAACTCATTGTTGATCTTGCGCACCAGGTGCTCAAGTTCCTTCTTGCGGCGCTCAAAGCGGTCGCGGTCATGATCGCGGATGATATAGGTGAGCACAGTATTCTCAACTGAACCCTCCATGCCCACCAGGTGGTAGAACCCCTCATAGCCTTCGGTATGCTCCGGAGTCTCCCAGCGCGGCAGCATGATCACAAACTGATTGGCGATACGCATCGAATTCACCATCTTATGCTTGGCATAGCCCGGATGCACATTGCGGCCCTTGAAAGTGACACGTGCCACAGCAGCATTGAAATTCTCATATTCAAGCTCGCCTACCTCGCCGCCATCCATCGTATAAGCGAAGTCCGCGCCAAAGCACGCCACATCAAATTTATGAGCACCGCGGCCGATCTCCTCGTCGGGATTGAAAGCGATACGCACCTTGCCGTGCTTTATTTCGGGATGATTCTTCAGATACTCCACAGCCGTGATTATCTCGGCAATGCCGGCCTTATCATCCGCCCCGAGCAGCGTATTGCCGTCGGTGACGATAAGATTCTGCCCCACATAATGCTTGAGTTCCGGAAAATCCGTCGGCGACAACACCACACCCGTAGCATCGTTGAGCACCACATCGCCGCCATCATAATTCTCGACGATACGCGGCGACACATGCCGGCCCGACATGTCAGGCGACGTGTCCAGATGCGCGATAAAGCCCACCACAGGCACATCGCGCCCCTCGATATTGCCCGGCAGAGTAGCCATCAGATAGCCATTCTCGTCAAGGCTTATATCCTTCAGCCCCAGCGCCTCAAGCTCATCACGTAGATGACGGGCAAAAATCATCTGGCCCGGCGTAGAAGGAGTCATATTCGTCAGCTCGTCACTCTGGGTGTCGAACTTCACATATTGCAGAAATCTGTCAACAAGCTTCATGTTAAGATGTTTAACGATTGGCATTATTCATTTTTCATAATCTCGCGCCACGGGAAAGCCTGGCGGATCGACACATCAGAGCCCTCGGCCGTATAGACCATGCGCACACCGTCGATACCCACCTTGCCCAAAAAATCCACAAACTCCGGTCCCTGCTCGCCCAGCGACTTGAAATCAGCACGCAGCGCAGCCATATAGCGGGCCGTCAGCAGGCCCTGATCCTTGCCGTCAAACGCCTTGGCGTCCGGCCACACGATATTATACTCCAGGAAGCCCTTGCTCACCGACGTCTCCACACGCACACAGCCATCATTGGCCTTGCCGCCCGGCACCATCAGCTCAGCAACCTTCACAACCTGCTCACGCACAGCCCCGGGATCCAAAGCACTCAGACCGGCACGCTGAAGGTCGAGCACACGGCGCCCCGACAGCGTGAACACCTTACTCTCCTGCAAGCCCGTATTCTCGATTTCGACACGCAGCTCACCCTTGGCCTCCTGCATCGCACGGCACACCTCAGTCACAACCTTCGCCGGATACGTCTTCAGCACCTGCGACGCATACGCGTCAAACAACTGCGGCCCTATCGCATCCACATGCACCAGCGGATTATTCATCCTGAACGTAGCATCGAGCCCCGTGCCCTCGGCATTCACCTCAACATTGGCATTGCGGTTCACACTCACCACCGAATCAGCAGTCTGAGCCGCCGACGCAAGCCTGTCGGCTCCGCCGCCACAGCCCGCGAGCAGCAACACACCCGCCATGGCCATTGATAACAATCGTAACTTCATATCAATAAAAGTTTTTAAAGATTAGCACACTCACATCCCTTCACAGGAATCTTCGCAATACGACGCGCATGACGGCCACCCTCAAATTCCGTCGACAAAAACACATCAACGATCTCAAGAGCCAGCTCCCGCGGGATAAACCGAGCCGGCAACACCAGCACATTAGCATCATTATGCTGACGCGCCAGCCGCGCCAGCTCCACCGTCCAGCACAACGCCGCACGGATACCCTGATGCTTGTTCAGAGTCATACCGATCCCATTGCCCGAGCCACACATGGCGATACCCGGATAACAACGACCGCTCTCCACAGCCTCCGCACACGGATGCGCGAAATCAGCATAATCACACGACTCAGCCGAATGCGTGCCAAAGTCTTCATATTCAATGCCCTTTGCGGCAAGATGCTCCTCAATAGCGCCCTTCAGTTCAAATCCCGCATGGTCGCTGCACATAGCCACCTTCAGGCCCGGTTTAAGAATACTCATAAACAATAGATATAAAAAGTTAATACAACGACAACAAATGTCATCGGCATAATTATTCGCAAAAATACAAAAAAATCCAACAAAACCACTTGCAAATCCAAAAAAAGTGCGTAACTTTGTCCTCACAAAACCACCGCGGCTCCCACAGCCGCACAAAACAAAGCCCAGGTGGCGGAATGGTAGACGCGCTCGTTTCAGGTGCGAGTGCTGCGAGGCGTGCAGGTTCGAGTCCTGTTCTGGGCACCCTAAAAGCGACTTAACAAAGTGACAATCACCAAGTTAAGTCGCTTTATTTATTTTATACAGGCAAATTACAGGCAAAATTCAAATATTCCGCATAACTTTCGCCTTTCAATACGCTTAGACGGCATTAGAGAGTATGTCTACTCTTCCTCATAGTAATATGAATAGTCGATGCCCTTCATAAACATCTCGCGGTCGTTGATTTTGTCCGTTAGCGCACCGCTCAGAAGTTTCTTGATATGTGTGGAATCGACTACGCTCTCATGCATTGCTGTCAGATATTCGTTCTTGTCAATCCGGCTCCAATCCACACAGCATTTGAGCGAGCGACGGAGCATCAGGTCGAGCCAGATGCGTGTGCTGCGCCCGTTTCCCTCCATAAAGGGATGAACGACGTTCATTTCGACATACTTATCGGCTATTTCATCAAGTGTAGTTTCCGGCATACATTCAATGGTCGGAATGATGGTCGAGAAGTGTAGGCAGTTGGCAAACGTGAACCCACCCTTCGATATGTTCTTATTTCTTATCTGTCCGGCAAATTCATATAAGCCGCCAAAGAGATAGGCGTGAATCTGTTGTAGACATTTCATACTGCCTGGCTCAAGGGAATTGAGTAAACCACTCTCAAACAAGGTATACGCCTTCTTGCGGCTCTGACCGTCAACTGTGTTGTCACTGTATGTGAACCAGTCAAGAAACTTGCTTGCGCGGTTATTCGGATAATGTTTGGCAAGAATAATGACGCCATCGCTATTCAGAACATCGGCAATACGCTGTTTGCCGTCCGGAGCCTCAAATTTGAACCCGTGAGTGGGACTCACGAGTTGAACGCCCTCCTGATGCAGCTTACGTTTAAGCCAGCGCCAGTAATTACCGGTCTTCGTATAGTTCGGCTCATCATTGATAGCGCGCACCACATCTGTAGCCGAGAACCACCAGCAGTTGTTCTCGTCATCCCAAACCGCCCTCACCTCGCGATCATTGAAAAACCGTATCGACTTCTTGCTCATACAAATCTAACACCTTAAATATTGAATATCTGTTCAAAATCTTCCGGTTTAACCTCGATGCGTTCAGTGGGGAAAATTGTTGAAGATGCAAGATTTATCTTTCGACTAAGTAACTCATCAAGAGTTACATCAAAAGACTTAAAATCAGGACTTACAGCCATTGGATAATAGACGTAGACGTCTCTGTCCTGACCGATGCGGTATGCACGATCTGTGGCCTGATTCTCTTTTGCTGGATTCCAATGTCGGCTATAGTGTATCACGTGATTGGCTGCTGTAACATTAAGTCCCATTCCAGCCGCCACAGGCGACATAATTATCACCCCAAAGCCATGTCTGTTTTGAAAATCATCAATTGCCGACTGTCGTGACTGTTTTCCGGCATTCGGGTCAGATGATGTTGGCGTATCACCATTTATTATTTTTGCGGTATATCCATATCGGTTTTTAACGACACGCTGAAGCATTTTTTGTGTTTCCTTTCGTTCCGCAAATAAAATCGCCTTTTCGGAGGACGCACGAATCTTATCTAAGAATGATATTGTGGCTGTAAGACGTGCTGCGTCAACAATTAATTCGTCGCAATCGTGATTCAATAGACTGTCATCATAAAGATACGGGTGTTCCGAGACTTCCCTTATCCCCATGATGGTCACAAGCATATCACCTTTTCTGTCTGGATTATATGACGACACAACATAACGATACATTTTTTCTTGTATCTCCGGCATATTGACTTGCTCTTTGACCTCATATTTCATGGGCAAATCTTTCGCTGCGTCCGCTTTAAGACGTCGCATAAAGTATATGCCGAGTTTATCATGAATCTCGTTACCCAAAGCAATAAGGTCTGTATCCTGATTTTTTAGTGGTGATTGATATTTTCTTGCAAACTCCTTGGCATTACCAAGTAATCCGGGAGCACAAAAATCCATGATACACCAGAGATCCAGTAAGGTGTTTTCAACAGGCGTACCTGTCATCGCCACCCTGAAAGTGCTTTTAAGAGCTTTGACAGCATTCGTTACCAGAGTACCGGGCGTCTTTACCTTTTGAGCCTCATCAAGCACAACAATATCAAAGTTGACAGCGCAAAAATTTAACTGACAATTTCTGACAGTCTCATAATTCGTTATGATGATGTCGCATTGTTGCATCATATCTATGGATTTCCTGTCAAACTTTCGAGGCACCTGCTGAGATGAGAGTGTAGTTGCCCTCATTGGTTTCCTGAAGAATCGCATATACTCATTCTGCCAATTCTCAATTAGAGATACTGGTGCAACAATGAGATAAGGTTTATGCTTCGGATGAGTTTGTGCGTGCCAATCAATGAAATATAATAACTGGAGAGTCTTACCAAGGCCCATATCATCAGCCATCAAACAGCCGGGTGCTTTATTGCCAAATAAATACTGCAACCAAGCTACGCCTTCCTCCTGATGTGCTTTTAGGTGGAAATCATTACGAAGATTTGTGTTCTGATAAAGAGGATATTCAGATTCAGAAGAGAGACTATGGTTATCAATTATATAACCAGTGGACTCCGCATTCTCTTCGATAATTAGAACTTTTTTGCCACTGCCATCATCTTCAACTTTAACAGGAGACTTGGGATTTGACAATTGCTTTCTTGCCATTTCAGCCAAGAACTTGGCATCTTCGACTCCCAGTTCTGTTTCATGGTATGAGCAAACGGTTTTCTCCTCAGAAACAGCGGACTCGATTGAATTTTCAAGTTCCTGCAATTCCTCCTCTGATTCGACTGTGACGCTTGCTGTTCCGTCTATTGGATGTTCAATAGTGGCTCCCACAATCCATTCGGAATGATAGGGTGATACAAACGGATAGAATTTAGGCTTATAGAAACCTAAATCTATTACACGCTCACTGTAAAATTCAGATAAATCAAACTGATCTGGGTCAAAATATTCAGTGGGATGCTCAATTATATTGAGAATTTCATTTCTATCTGAATACCTACAACCATGTTTTTTAATAGGTTCAAGATTTTCTTTTTGCGTTTCGGTCAAAACAACGCGTGTTCTGTTTCCTTCATCATCGGAAATAGGATATACGTCAAGAATGCGTCGTTGTCTGTCAAATGTCCGTTTGAATTTATCCTTTTCTTTTATATCAACGGAAGGCAATACCGTCAAGGAATCTCCATCTCTGGATATTTCAAGCTTTATTTCGTTGGGCGCAAATACATTTTCACCCTCAAGAAATGGGTCGAGTTGGACTCCGGCAGTTATTGCAGCAGATTTAATCTCCGAAAACTTACGAAGATTGTACTCATAAGTCTTAAATTCTTCATCTATGGTATTAAATCTGTCGACTAACCTTTTTAGATTATACTGTGCCTGAGATAAGATATACTTTCGACCATCGCTGAGTTCAATCTGATTCCCATAAGTATTTGCGGGCAGAATATCTCCATCCGGCACATGTGTCAAATACTCCATGCAATAATGGAAATCAGGGCTTTTGAAGTCTCCTATACTTCTAAGTCTTATCGAACATGGATAACTGGATGATAACCCAAGTAACTCCAGATCTTGTGCATCAAGATAATATATAGAGTTAAACGGGACAAAGCATCCTTCTTTATCATAGGTAGCAAAGCCATTATCAACAAGGGTTGCCAATGGCATGTAATAGATACAGGCATCTGTTGCATCCCATTCTTTGAAATGCAAAGGCTTTCCGTTATACGTGACAACCAATAAGTAGCCGTTATTTTTTCTTATTACTGTCAACATATTTATTGTGTATGAATGTTAACTTTAACGCCATTTAATGGAACAAATACAATATCACTTCCAATCCGCTCAATAGTGCCCCAAGTCTGGGTGTAAGGTTTTCCGGTTAGTTTATTCTGAATAGCTAATTGGACAGTGTACTTTTGGGTAGAGTTATATGTAGATACAAGCCATATACTGCATTCCTCAAGTTTTGTAATCTTGCTGGAAACTATGTAATATGTGCGACGATTCTTTTTCAGATTAACATAAATACCCTCTTTGTCTGCCATAACCCTACAGGTATCATCAAAAATCCATTTACTCTTAAGTCCTTGAATCTCTCTCTTTATTCGAGAGCCCGGATATGGCATGTTGGATTCAGAAGATGGACTCGGTTTAGATATTGGAGCCTCTTCTTCAGAGAAAAGAGATGATTGAGATGAAGTAGACACACCCCACGAAGATTCAAGCCGTTCAACTTTTGGCGTAACAGTTTGGAATTTAGGTGCCGGGGATTCATCTTCTAATCTTTCAATTCCAAATCGTTGTTGATTATCTGTCTGGACAGGCTTGGGAATTGAATACTTAACCTTTTGACCCGGACGCATCTCCATTTTTTCGCGCATCCAACGACGGAATCGTTCTTCCCATTCGCCCCTATGAGTTATTCTACCTTCATCATAATAAAGATAACTCCATGAAGAATATTGGTCAATCGCCATTCCGATTGACGTATCCTTCAAATCTGCTGTCGAGTCCAGGTATCGCTTCCGTTTTATGTCTCGGATAACACGATTTGATGAGTTGTAGATATAAAGAGACCCCACATCAGAAAATTCGACAAAGACCTTATCTTTTATAAATAACACTAAAGCAGCAGTGGCAGATATTCTTGAATTAGTTTCAATAAAACATGATTTCAACAGTGGTGCAACCTCTGAATTACTCTGAAGTTTAGTGCGAACAGACGTAGAACCAACTATTCTGTAATCCATAATACTGCCAACATATTCAAGCCAGCATTTCCGACGTCTTGGATCCTGAACGCAAACATCAAAGAAGGCATCGACAGTCTTTCGTGCACCCCATGCAATTATTAAATCTTTCGCTTTATTTAATTGCCAAATATCTTCTGCGGTAGCACCAGTAAATGGCGACCACGTAGTTGATACATTTATGTCTCCTAATATCCTTCGGGCTGAACGAACAACGGATCCTTGAAAATTACCATCTCCGCTGTCTTCAGCTTTTTCAACCAGATAAGCGTAAATTAGTTTCTTCGTTCGGTCAAGAGAATGTTTACTGAAGATATTTTCCATTTCGTCATAATCTATTTCTTGCTTACGCTTAAAATAGTTGATTATAACATCTGAAAAATACGGGAATGATAGAGATGAAGCTTTATAACCTAATAAGGTCGGAGCATCTTCTAACGGAATATTCTTAGCTGAAAGAATTGTAGCTAAACGAACTGGACCAGCTTTTTCGAGCAGGTCTGTCTGCCGCTTCAATGTGAGATATCGTTTGATTGAACCGCTATAATTAACAAGGTGTCTCTTTATGAGTTCACTTACACCTATCAATAAACTGTCAGTACATATATTCCATGAGTTCATCAAGAAAAACATAAGTCCGTTGACGAACATATCCTTCCAGTTGTTATCAAGCAACCATAAAGCATGGTCAAATACTTTCTGCTCATTGCGAAGACGAACCATATAATAGGAAACAAGTCGCAGTTCCTTTAGCTCCCACTCTTCATTCGCACCATTAGCCTCTCGCTTGACTTTCTCTATTACTGCTTCTATGGACTGTTGATTGAATTCTGGACGTTTACCATCGTCCTGCATCTTATCTTCAATTGCTTTCAGTTTGCGTGTAGCGTTTCGGAGAATCCTGTCAGTCTCGACATTATTCTCAATTAAACGTCCTTGCAAGGCAAAATTTTCAAGGATGTCCCGGTTCAAGTTTAACAACCCATAAATATCACTCATGTTTGTTTAATGCTCGTTTTTCGGTTATAACCTCAAGTTGTTTCTCTGCATTTGTCCTAACTCTGAACTCAACACGACGAGACAAGCTCTTGTCCTCAACGCCATCGCGAATGATTGGATGACTTGACGACAAGCCGTTGGCAGTTATGAAGTTTTTAGCCCAATTAATTTGCTCCGGCTTCATGAGACCCATACAATATTGAAGAACGGCACGTGTACGATTTTGTGATAGTTCCATGTTATGGAAATAAGAACCGTTGCTATCCGTATGCCCCTCAATACGTATTTCTTCGATGTTATCGCGATATTCTGGTTTGTTCAAAATTGCAATATATCTCGGATAAAAGTCATTTAAAATCTCCTTGAAATTCTCTTTTAGTGTAGCTTCATTATTGTCAAACAGCATTGATGGCTCTTGGAAGCGAACGCACAGAGTCGAATCAATCTCCGCTCTCCAGACTTTAAGGTCATCTTTAAATTCTTCTTGGAGGTCAATGTAGAGTTGAGTCTTTATTTGGTCATATTTCCGGACAATCTCTTCATCTTGTTCAGCCTTCTCTTGCACCTGAAGCAAAGCTCCCATAAGTAACAGGATAAAGATGAATAAAAGTCCGGCCATAAGGTCACCTGTCGATAACGCAAACACGTTCTCGGCATTACCTTCGTTATGTACCCTGCGTCGCTTCATTATTTCCTACGGTTGTTTACTGTTTCTACCAGCATCTCAACCATTTCATTCTGACGTTCAATGGTTGATGCAAGTGCATCAGTGGTTGAGGTAAGACTCGTTGAGTAGGAATCAAGATATTTTTGCAAAGATGCACTAACAGAACGGCTATATTCATTTAAACCTTTTTGAATCTGGCTGAATATTTGTCCAAGGCCATTCTTTATAACCTCGAATTTCTCAACGTATTCGTCAGTGGCATTACCAGCGGTTTCAAAAAGTTCTACAACCTCGTGAAGTTTTTCCTCAGTCTCTTTCTGAACTTTTTCAAGGCTCAGCGAATATTCTGTCTGCCCTTTTCTGAATGTTTCAGTTGCAGTTCTCATATCCCCTGTAATAGTTTGTAGATGAGCCGTCGTCCCTGTAATATTTGATTGAGCTTGTTGGAATAAGTCCATTGTGCCGCTCACAGCTGAATTCGTCGTATTCATTCGTTCGATGGTATTGTCAAACCTTGACAACAAGTTTTCCGTCTGTGAAAGAATTGCTTCAGAAGATTCCTGCCAAGACGCACTTAGTTGAGCAACAACTTTCTTGACTTCAGAAGTTGTTCCCTCTTGAAGCGCAAGCAAATCTGTTTGCTTACCGGCAATATCATCAGACATAGATTGAACGGACGTTTGCATCACTCCCGCAAGTTGCTCCATTGTTTGATGCATAAAGCTACTCATATCAGAAGTAGACTTCGCAACTTTCTCGATGAGATCATTTGACGTTTGTTCAGAAGATTGTGTGATGTTATTCATCACATCCTTGACCTCTGTGATTGCATTACTTATTGAGTTGGTTGCAAACACAATTTGTTCCTGCATTTGTTTCATTGCTGAGGAGTTCGCGGCTGCAGAAGAATTGGAAATCTCTGCAATGGAATTGCGCACTTCGGTTATCGTTAGTTGTAGAACATCCGAAATGTTTGCCATATTTTGAGGGAACTCGGCGATTGCTTTCGTCGCAGTTCCTAAAGATAGAGCGAGATTTTCCAATTCGTTTGTGGCATTCTTGGATAATGTGGATTTAAATTCTTCCATAATCCCCATCAGACTTTCTTTAAGCTCCTCCACAACTCGTTCTATCATATCTGTAGCAGGAGATGATACAGAAAGTGCCATTTGGTCGATATGCTCTACAACCGTCTTTGTTGTATTGTCAACGCTTTCCATTAGAGGTATAAGACGTTGTTGCATTTGACGTGAAAGTGTTTCATCCAACCTGTCGTTCAGTTCCAATGCAAGATCGGACGAAAATGATTTCAATGCTCGTGTTTGTTCTTCATTATTGGTGAGTATCTCTCTGATGGCATTTGCCACGGGTACATCATGCCCCTCTGAGTTCTGATAATGTATGAGTGGACTAATCCTATCAAATAGAGCATTTGAGACTGAATTTAGTTCTTCGGAAAATTTCTTTGTAACTTCTGAAGATATTACTTTCTGATTATAGGCTGACAGTTCTACGTCATCTATATAATAAGAATCATCAAGTTTTTGGATCAAATCATATAATCGCTTCGCCAAACCATTTCTCCATACTTTTTCAAAGATAGTATAAACCAAAGAGAGAAACATACCTAACAATGAAGTAAGGAATGCTGTACCCATACCATCAAGCAGTGATTGAATACTTGACTGAATATTATCACTATTGCTGCTATCGAATCCTTGAATACCAAGAGTCAGACCAAGAAACGTGCCGAGGAGTCCTAATCCCACCAATGTGCCGGCACCTGCATCTATTATGCGGGTATTTATTCCGCAAGATTTACATACGGCAAATTCGGAGAAATATTCGCTTGCTGGAATATTACTCTTAGTAGTGCCATTTATATCAATACTGATGGTCTTGCGATATTCCTCCGCATTGGATGCAAGTTTAGACTCGGATAGTGTATCCAGTGGATTGTCAGATATATTTGCAAGGTCAACCGCTTTAGAACCCCGCAACCATATTCTTAATGCGACATATATGAAGCCTAAAAATGAAGCTCCAATGACAAGGCATGAAATAATGGTAATAAGATTAGTATCCATATTTTCAATAGATTAAATCGGCAACCTTGACGTTGATTATTTCAGATATTTTATTTAATGTATATAAATCCGGTTGGGAAGTGTTGGTGCACCATTTGGAGACGGTGACGGGGTCTTTGCCTAATTGCTCGGCGAGCCACTTGCCCGTGTGCCCGGTTTCTGCCAATACTGCTTTTATCCTATTTAGCTTCTGTCGTTCTGTTTTTGTCTCCATTGATTGATTTATTAAATTTTAACGCAAAGTTACTAAAGATAAATGAGACCGCAAGCGATTATGTTGTATAACATATTCGTTTGCAATCTCATTTTTCCATTTTCCGTATGGTTAGGGGAATTTACTTTCGTGAATCAATCCGGTGCTGTCGGAGGAAGGCGTCGAGGTCGGCGCGGTTGACGTAGATTTTGCGGCCGATCTGCGAGAAGGGGATGATTCGCTTGTCGCGATAGTTTTGCCAGGTCTTTGGAGAGACTCCGAGGATTTTACGGGCATCTTCGGATTCTATCCATTCGCTGCCGGAGTCGTCGGCGTTGCGGCGGGTGATCAGGTCGATGATTTGCTCCAACGTGTCAAGAAGGTTGCGCCACTCTTCTTCCGGCACCATTATCATTGTCATGCATGATGCCGGTTGCTGGGGCATCGCTTTGGGTGGGAATTTCATTGTTTCTCATTGTGTTTCATTTTGATGCGCTTCTGCGGCACGATGAAAAAGAAGGTGTAATTTGGCGAATGCCATAGTCACTGACGCTTAACGGCTATTTGAACCGGTCTGGCATCTGAGGTCTGTTTTTATCTATCAGCGAACCGATGGTTTTGCCATAGGTGTTAAAGTGGTGTTCGAGTAGATTCCAGACAAGACCGCTAAGGGTAATGTCTGTCCCATACTCGTCCTTAAGGAATCGTGCCATCTCTTTGAGGCAGTCGAGATGCTCGTTTGAAACGTACACGACTCGTGTTCTTTTCGATGAGTCGGGTGCTTTCAGGAAGAGGTCTGAATACGCTTTCTCATCGCGTGCCAGTTTCGGTGCCTTGTCACTTTCTGTTGATGATGGTTCATCATCGGCGAAGTGAGGCACGATGGGTTTGTACCCTGCAAGGAAATTTTCCTTGGGGAGTGGGATGTTTTCAATTTTCTTTGCCATTTTGTTGATGGTTTTGAAGGTGAGAAAAAAGGTTGGCAGCATTTGCCACGATGCTTCGGCAACTGCCGAAATCAGAATGACCGTCCGCAGACGGTGACATAGTCAGAGCCATCTATCCATATAGCATTATAGATAGACATCCCGTTGGCTGGTCAGCGAATCGGTTGATTCGCCAGCCAGCCATTTGGCTCTATAGATATATGTACATTGAGTCCTTGCGATATATTGCTGAATGACTATTTAGCCATTCAGCCAGTTATCTATCCGGCCGAATAGCCGTTGTCGCATAGGGTCATAGAGATGGTTGCCACAACAGACTAATCTGGGTCCATTGTGACAATATGTCTTATTTTGGAATGTCTCTTTGAAAATGGGTTATAACTGATAGATATCCATTCGGCCATTCAGATAGATAGCCATATAGCCGTTCGAATAGTTATCCGGATAGCCATTGGGCTATCTCATTACTAATTATCTCATAATTAGCGTGTCACACTATTGTCGGCACCAATAGCTCCAAGCCTGATCCAATGGCGCAAAGATAATATCGCCTGGATGAATCTTCCAAATTATTTCGGGTATGTTCCGCGATATTCCGTTCTGGTTCCGTTTTAGGGCGTGGAAATTCCGTATTCTTTGGCCGTCGCGCAGCGAGCAGACTGTTTATGGCGCCGCAGGCATCGGTATGGAGAACACGACTTTGGAGTGTTCTCAACCCCTCCACGCAAGGATGTTTTGTGGGTACAACCGAGTACCTCAAAACCTTTTCAGGTACCTGAAAAGACACCTTGCTGTGGTCGTGTGACCACCGAGTTTTTCCGCCTTGAAATCATAACCGTTTAGCAGAATGGTCAGATAGCTGACTAACCAATCAGCTAACAAATTGGCTGACTAATTAGAAGTCAAAGCAATTTCTTCAGATCTTCAACATCCGGTAATGCTTCACGCAATTTTTCCGGCATATCCTCGCTGAGGCGATATGTGGCTACGCCCATAGGCTTGGCATAGTCTTGAATGACATACTCGACAAAATCTTTATTGGCGTTCTTGCACAGCACGATTCCGATGGATGGATTCTCGTGTGGCTTTTTAACCTTGTCATCAAGAATTCGGAGATATGTCATCAGTTGTGCCAAATAGCCAGGTTTGAAATCCCCGGTCTTAAGTTCTACAACGACCAGACAGTTCAGTTCTCGATTGAAAAACAACAGGTCGGGAAAGAAGTCCTCAGAGAATGCCTCAAGATGATACTGATTGCCGACGAAAGCGAAATCACGCCCGAATGTCATGATGAATTTCTTGATATTGTGGATTATCTCCTTTTCGACAACCCGCTCATCGATGTCTTGAATGTCACGAATTCCGATTTCCTCAGTATTGATGAAATCAAGCAGATACTCATCCTTGAACATATTGAGAGCCTTGATGGCATCGCGGCTATCCTTGATTGTTACACCGAAGTTTGATGGCATTGCACCATATTTATCGGCTGCTTTATCCTTTATCTGAGCTTTAAGGAAACGTTTATCCCATTTATTTTCAATTGCCAGGCTGATATATTTCCAGCGTTTCTCAATATTCTTCTCTTCTGCCAAAATTATGATATGGTGGCTGAAACTTAGATTGAGAAATCTTTCTAAATCGTCAGCCGTGGCTGACGATTTAGCCGGCAAAAGGGAGTCTGTATCAATTCCGTCAGCCACGGCTGACGATTTAGAGATTTTGGATTCGATAACTGGCGACCATTCCTCATAAAACATTCTCATATATTTGAGATTGGTCTGAGAAAACCCTTTCAGTCCCGGTAATTCCTTCCGTAGTCGCTCTGAAATCGTTTTTATAGCCCCGGTTCCCCAAAATCCTTCGCGAGAGTTCGCTGAAATATAGCGTCCTATGCCATAGTAGAGTGAGAGCATTTCACGATTGACCAACTTCGCTGCCTGATACTGACTGCGAAGGATCGCTTCTTTTATTGTCTGAACTGCGGCGTTATAATCAGCCGCATCATGTCTTATAATTGCTTCAGTTGCCATAATATTGCAAATTTACTGATTATTTGTTGATTGCCGAAATGACTGCCATGATTTGTTCCGGGGTCATCCCTTTTAGCAGCTCGATGGCTTGGTCCTCTTTGCTGGCTGTCGGTTCTTCAGTCACCTTTGCCGAAGGTTGTTTCTTGGCGAATACATTGCGAAGTGTCTCATCGGTTTTGGAAGTGTCGAAACTACCCATGTATCGCTCTGTCGTGGCGAGATTGCTATGTCCGAGAATGTTCTTGATGGCGGATGATTCTGCTCCAGCCTCCTGAGCTATGTGAGCGAAAGAGTGACGACTGATGTGCATTGAGAGGGGTTTTGCTATTTCGGCTTTTTCTGCAATTTTTTTCAGATATTTGTTGATTAGCGCATTCTTCGATGATACATCTTGATACATCTTGTGGCGTAATTCCGGTTTCATCCGGTCTTTATCGGCTTGCGTGATATATCCTGCATATTCAGCATCGTTTGACAATAAGGGAAAGATGTAATCCGTCGCTTTCGCGTCCTCTCTGTGATAATGGCTTAGAATTTCCATTGCCTGGTCAACGAGAAGGAGATCACGCTCTTTATGATTCTTGCCCATCTGATAATGCAAGCGCCCTAAACCTGAGACATTACCCCAACGCAACTGTATGAGGTCGGCGGCACGGATTCCGGCGCAATAGTAGCTGAACAGGAAATAATTCTTGCAGTGCCAGATCAGTGAGCCTTCTTCCAATTCAAGATTAATGATGCGTTCCATCTCGGAATCATCAAGTTTTTCCTTGACGGTCTTTATCCCTTTGTATTTGAACACAAGGAATGGATCACGGGATGCTTCCATTATGCCAACTTCAATTGCTCGATGAACCAGAGTGCGCAGTATGTTGAACTGAACCTCGATTGTATTGGGGTGCAGCAGTTTCCCCGGCTCGCGTTCATTCTCCCATTTATGAAGGAAGTTGTCGAATCGTGTCAACAGTTCAACAGTCATATCGGCAACGGTTATGTCTGCCATCCGACGCTTCTTTCGGAATGCATCGAGTTTATTGATGAGTCCGCAATATTTGCGCCAGTTTCGCCAGCCACCATTGTCGTAAATCATTTGCGCCCGTTCTCTGGCAAATGTCATGAATGAAGGAGAGACAACTTCGGTGTTCATCTCCTTAGCAAGCGCGACGGTCGTAACCTCGCCCTCCTTGTCAAGCTCCTTATAAGTTTCCTTTGCCTTGGCGAGAATGTCTGCCAACTGCGCATTGAGTACCTTCGCATCGCGTACACCTCCACGCACCCAGTTCTCGCCTTTGCATTTCGCATTGAAGTCAGATGGCCGGGCAATCTCGACCATCGTCTTGATAAGTTTCCTTTTGCCGCCTACTGTTACGCGGAGATATACCACGTAAGTCTTATTCTTTGTCGGTCGTCCGTTGAGTTCAAATCTGAATGTTGCCATTTGGAGAGATTATTAGGGTTAAAAAAGGTTACAGGCAACATCTGCCTGTAATAGAGGCAGGGGGCAACCTGAATCCGATTACAAAGGTAACTCAAAATAATTTTACAGGCAAATTTACAGGCAAAATTTCGCTATTTTAAGTAATTCAAAGAGTCTCAAAAGTCGACATCAAATTTATATATCGCTAATAATAAGAGTAATATAAAAGTATTAGACGGTAATGGAATTTAGTTTTAGTAGTTCTGTTCTGGGCACCACAACCTCTTGATAATCGACAGATTTTCAAGGGGCTTCTTATTTCTCAGGTGTACTAAAGTTGAGACACGCTCTGCGTTGGTAGTCCGACTTGATTGGAGACTTGAATTGTCCGCCATGATATGAAATATTAGCCGTTATGGTCGTCGGGGAAGTGTTGCAGGCATTCCGAGTTCACTCATATATTGGCTCTTATAGGCTTATGTTTATTGATGTATTCGATTGCATTGTCAAAAATTCTTTGTAATTTTGCAATTAGGAATAGTAACGCTAATCTGAAAAAATGGCCAAATAAATAATACAAAGACATACGGCGAGAGCCGACACACTTTTTGAAACTCCTTCATAGTCGTTACAGGCGTTCTTTGCAGTAGCAAAGCGAGCATAGCTCGATAAGGTCGGCCCTCAGATGCTATTGGAGTTTTCTTTTTATATTATGGCAACGAGTTCACAACAGAAACAGGAACTTTTCAAGGCGATATGGGCCACAGCCGAGGACTTGCGTAATTCGGTTGACGGCTGGGATTTCAAGAGCTATGTGCTTGGCATCCTATTCTATCGCTTTATTTCCGAGAATATAACCAACTACATCAATCAGATGCAGAGGGCGGCAGGTGATACCGATTTTGAATATGCCGAATTCTCTGATGAGGAAGCCGCAGGTGCGAAGGATGACCTTGTGCGTGAAAAGGGATTTTTCATTCTGCCCTCACAACTCTTCTGCAATGTACGCAAGCGTGCCAAGAATGACCCCAACCTCAATGTGACGCTTGACAACATCTTCAAGACAATCGAGGCTTCGGCTATAGGAACGGAAAGCGAGCCTGACCTGAAAGGTCTTTTCGCCGACATCGACGTAAATTCCAACAAACTCGGAGGAACTGTTGAGAAGCGCAATGAACAGCTTACCAAGATACTGAACAACATCGGCAACATAGACCTCAAAGGTGAGTATGCCGAAAATCAGATTGATATTTTCGGTGACGCATACGAGTTCCTTATGACCATGTATGCTTCCAATGCCGGTAAAAGCGGCGGCGAGTTCTTCACACCTCAAGAAGTGAGCGAACTGTTGGCGCGCATTGTCAGCCATAATCGCGAATATGTCAATAAAGTTTATGACCCCGCCTGCGGCTCCGGCTCGCTGTTGCTGCAATTCGCCAAAGTGCTCGGCAAAGAGAATGTCAAAAAAGGATTCTTCGGTCAGGAGTTGAACATCACGACTTACAATCTATGTCGTATAAACATGTTTCTACATGACATCAACTATGCACATTTCGACATACAAAACGGCGACACCCTTCTTGACCCGCGCCACTGGGATGACGAACCATTTGACGCCATAGTCAGCAACCCACCATATTCAACAAAATGGGTTGGAGACGATGATCCTCTGCTCATAAACGACCCTCGTTTTGCGCCCGCAGGAGTTCTCGCCCCCAAGAGCAAGAGCGACCTTGCGTTTACCATGCACATGCTACATTGGCTTTCCACCGAGGGTACTGCTGCAATCGTTGAGTTCCCAGGTGTTCTCTATCGTAGCGGTAAGGAACAGAAAATTCGTCAATACCTTGTTGACAACAACTATGTTGACACGGTTATACAACTTCCACCTAACCTGTTCTTCGGTGTGACGATTGCCACCTGCATAATAGTTCTCAAGAAGTCGAAAAAGGAGAATAAAACGCTCTTCATCGATGCTTCGAACCTATTTGTGCATGAGGGTAACAAGAACAAATTATCACCCGAAAATATCACGGCTATCGTGGATGAATATGTCGACCGTAAGGTCGTTCCGCACTTCTCGGCAATCATCGACAACAAAACAATAGCCGAGAACGGCTATAACCTCTCCGTCAGCAGCTATGTAGAAGCCGAAGATATACGCCCAAAGACCGATATCAAGGAGCTAAATGCCCGTATAGCCCGCATAGTCGAGCATGAAAACCGGCTCAGAGCAGAGATAGATGCTATTATACGCGAACTTGAAGAAGAAACAGTATGATTGCCGACGACATCAGACATATTATCAATGACTCCCGTGCCAATGCCGTGCGCTCCGTCGATTTTTGCCGGGTGCAGATGTATTGGCGCATAGGTCAGCGCATTGTTGAAGAAGAACAAGGCGGCAGTAACCGTGCGCAATATGGAGATTATATAATCCGGAATCTTTCAAAGGCTCTAAAACCCGAATATGGCAGCGGTTTCGGCGTAAGACAGCTTGAACAAGCCAGACAATTCTATATAGAATATCCAAAAGCGAACGCACTGCGTTCGCAATTCAACTGGACACAGTATCGCGCTCTTATTCAAATACCAGATAAAGACAAACGTGGAATGTCCCTTCCCGAAGATAACAACTCCATAGTCGCCTCCAAATACCAGTTATACCTCCCTACAGAGCAGCAGCTGATAAATGAAGTTGAGAAAGTTAAATCCGAGCTTAAATCAAGAAAAGACGATTCATTATGAGTAAATTAAAAGAACTGATTGACCGTCTTTGTCCTAATGGTGTTGAATATACAACTTTAGGTAAAGTCGCCGAGATTAGGCGCGGTGTCAGAGTCATTAAGAGTAATCTCGCGACAGAAGGAGATATTCCGGTTTTCCAGAATAGTCTTACGCCACTTGGCTATTATACTAAATCAAATTTTCCCGCAGACACAGCTTTTGTAATAGGAGCTGGAGCCGCCGGTGAAATTGGTTTTAGTGCCATATCTTATTGGGGCGCTGATGACTGTTATTCTATTATATGTTCCTCTAACATCATTAGCAAGTATGTTTATTATCAGCTTGCTAATAATCAAATATTCCTTAAATCAAGAGTTCGCACGGCAAGCATTCCTCGTTTGGCAAGAACAGCTATTGAGCAGTTTCCTATACCCGTTCCACCTATCGAGGTACAAGAGGAAATTGTAAAAATACTCGACCGCTTCGCGGACTATGCAGCGGAGCTGCAAGCGGAGCTGCAAGCGGAGCTGCAAGCACGTAAGGAACAATACGAATATTATCGTAATCTCTTACTCACCTTCAATCCCTCCGCCTGCGGCTGCGGGACCGATGATGAGCAAGAGATAAAGGTAACTGCCTGGGGGGGGCATAGTTACGAGATTGCTTGGAAAACTATGGAAGATGTTTTTGAATTTCGTAATGGCTATACCCCTTCAAAAAACAATCCTTCTTTTTGGGAAGGCGGTACAATCCCTTGGTTCAGAATGGACGATATAAGAGATTTCGGTCGATTTTTGGCGGACTCGTATCAACATATCACACCTGAGGCAATCAAAGGGAAAGGACTCTTTGAAAAGAACTCATTCATTCTTGCAACGACAGCGACAATCGGAGAGCATGCTATGCTAATTGCTGATTCGCTTGCGAATCAGCAATTTACGAACCTTAAGGTTCGTAAATCGCTGACAGACACGCTTCAGCCAAAGTTCATCTACTATTATATGTTTATCGTTGATGATTTCTGTAAGAGCAATACCAATGTCTCGGGCTTTGCATCTGTTGATATGGGTAAACTTAAAAAAATGCCGTTCCCAATTCCTCCAATCGAGCTTCAAGAAAAAATTGTTGCTATCCTTGACCGCTTTGAAACTCTTGTCAATGACTTAACGCAGGGGCTTCCTGCTGAAATCGCAGCCGTCAAGGAACAATACGAGTATTACCGTAATAAACTGTTAACTTTCAAGAAAGCTGCATGACCGATAATGTAGGGATGCACCCTGGTGCATCCGAATTAGACAACGCTCCAAACACCCATGATTCCGGATTTGCTTCCGGGAATTATACAAACTCTACCGTGGTATCTTCGGATGCACCGGGGCGCATCCCTACGAGCCGTTATCCACAACGTAAAAATATCCGTGCGGAATTTCACGACTATTCGGGAGGTGACTATTTCGTAACGATTTGCACTCACGATAAAGAGCATTATTTCGGTAAAATTATCAACGGCGAGATGCGACTCAGCATTATCGGAGAATTTGCAAATCAAGCCTTGGAAACTTTAAATACACACTATTCCTATGTGGAAGTACCGATGTTTGTTGTGATGCCTAATCATGTTCATGCCATTATAACCATCCGGGGGAAAGCGGATGCACCGGGGTGCATTCCTACGGTCAGGACGGCACTCGGTGTGGTTGTCGGTGGTTATAAACAATCGGTAACCATGTTTGCCCGGCGCAATAATATTACCTTTGGGTGGCAAAGTCGATATCATGACCATATAATACGCGGAACGCGCGATGGGAATATGATAGCGGAATATATTGAAAATAACGTAGCCCGTTGGGCAAATGATTGCTATTTCGAATGAATACTTACGACCTTATATCGGAGAACCCGGAATCGACTGTGGTTGCCGAATTCGAAGCTGGCTATCGTAGTGCTGCACAATACCAGAGTGAGGCAGAGATGGAGGATGACTTCATCAAGCAACTCACCCGGCAGGCTTACGATTATCTCCCAATCAAGAATGAAAAGGAGCTTATCGACAATCTCCGGACACAAATTGAACGCCTTAACTTCATCAAATTCTCAGATGATGAATGGCAGCAGTTTTTCAGCGAACATCTTGGCAATCCACAGCAGGGAATTGTTGAGAAAACCAAAACCATTCAGGAAGACCATATCAAGGCTTGGACTCGGCCTGACGGCTCAAAAGTCAACATCTATCTGATTGATAAGGACAATATTCATAATAACTCACTACAGGTAATCAATCAGTATGTGCCGGAGGGCGGTGCCTTCGAGAACCGATATGATGTCACTATTCTTGTCAACGGTCTGCCACTCGTTCATGTTGAGCTGAAGCGTCGTGGAGTAAGCATCAAGGACGCTTTCAACCAAATCAACCGCTATCAGCGTGATTCGTTCTGGGCTGGCTGCGGACTGTTTGAATTCGTCCAGATATTCATTATCAGCAACGGGACACTCACGAAGTATTACAGCAACACCACCCGTGACGCTGTGGCACGAAGCAACCAAAGCCCGGGCAAAGGAAAGGGAAAGAAACAGACATCCAATTCATTTGAATTCACATCCTACTGGGCAACAAAAGACAACGAGCCGATTCTTGATCTCGTTGACTTCACGCAGACATTTCTCTCAAAACATACCATCCTCAATATCCTCACCCGTTACTGTGTATTCACATCAGAGAATCTGCTGCTTGTGATGCGTCCGTATCAAATTGCCGCGACAGAAGAAATCATCCGACGCATCAACATCAGCACTAACGCAAAAACATGGGGCAAACGGGAAGGTGGCGGCTATATATGGCATACAACAGGTTCCGGCAAGACGCTGACTTCCTTCAAAACCGCCCGGCTTGCCTCGCAGCTTCACGATATTGACAAGGTATTATTTGTGGTTGACCGCAAAGACCTTGACTATCAGACGATGAAAGAGTATGACCGGTTTGAGAAAGGCGCAGCCAACTCCAACGGTTCTACAGCTGTCCTCGCCCGTCAGCTCGATGACCCTAACGCCCATATCATCATCACTACGATTCAGAAGCTGACAAACTTCATCAGCCGCAATCCACAGCATAAGGTATATGGTCAACATGTGGTGCTGATTTTCGATGAATGTCACCGCTCGCAGTTCGGCGACATGCATAAGGCTATCGTTAAGAAGTTCAAGAAATATCACATGTTCGGTTTTACCGGCACTCCGATATTTCCTGAAAATGCCGGCTCGATCCGCAATGTAGAGTTTACCACCACGGAGGGGGCTTTCGGCGACCAACTTCACATATATACTATAGTAGATGCTATCCGCGATGAGAACGTACTGCCGTTCAAAGTTGACTATATACGCACCATGCGAGAAGAAGACGAGGTGCTTGATGAAATGGTCAGCAATATTGACCGTGAACGTGCGCTGATGGCTCCTGAGCGCATTTCACTAATCACCAAATACATTCTTGACCACTTCGCGCAGAAGACACGCCGCGATGCACGCAGTTACTCGTTCAGCCGTCTTGTCAATGTGAAAGAGGTGGCTACAGCCCGTGACCGCAATGCCGTGAAAGAGGAAAAACAGAAAACACGGCTTACAGGCTTCAATTCGATATTTGCCGTCGCATCCATCCCGTTTGTGAAGCTCTACTATTCGGAGCTACAGAAGCAGATGGAACAGTTGGCACCGGACAAACGATTGAAAATCGCCACGATATACAGTTATTCGCCCAATGTAAACATCGAGGACGAGACTCCCGAAGATACGGAAGGTCTCGACGAGAGCAGCCGCGAGTTCCTCGAAAAGTGCATCAAGGACTATAACAGGATGTTCGGCACGAGCTATGACACAAGTGCCGACAAATTCCAGAACTACTACAAAGACCTGTCGCTTCGCATGAAGAACCGCGAGATAGACTTGCTCATTGTGGTAAACATGTTCCTCACCGGTTTTGACGCAACCACGCTCAATACTCTTTGGGTTGACAAGAACCTGCGTATGCACGGACTCCTTCAGGCATACTCCCGCACCAACCGCATCCTGAACTCCCTAAAAGACCACGGCAACATCATCTGCTTCCGGAATCTTGAAAAAGCTACCAATGAATGCCTCCAGCGATTCGGAAACAAGAATGCCGGAGGACTTATCCTGTTGAAAGCATTCGATGACTACTATTTCGGCTATGATGAAAATGACAGGCATTTCCCAGGATGGAAAGAGCTTGTGGATGAACTTCTGAGCAAATTCCCGATAAACGGTTTCCCATTGGTCGGCGAATCCTCCGAGAAGGAATTTATCAAACTCTTCGGTACAATCCTTCGCGCCTTGAATATATTACTTACATTCGATGAGTTTGAGGGTAAGGAAATTATCGACCTTAACGGAGATTTTCTCGACTATCGCAGTTTCTACAACGAACTGCACGACAAATACCGCCCCAAAGGAGGCGAACTTACCAACATCAACGATGATCTCGTGTTTGAGATGGAACTGATGAAGTCTATTGAAATCAATATCGACTACATCCTCTTCCTTGTCGGTCAACTTAATGGCGAAGACGGACATGACCGCGAAATAATCATCAAGGCTATGAAGTCGGTACAAGCCTCCCCAGACCTCCGCAACAAGGAGGAACTGATACGTCAGTTCATCGAAAGTCATACGCCCGACAACGATGTTCACGACCAGTGGAGTGAGTTTGTGCGTCAGAGTCAGCGCAAGGAGATTGAGAATATCATTAAAGAGGAGAATCTCAATCGAGGTAAAGCCCTTGATTTCATCGAGCTGTCATTCCGCAATGGAGAAGTACGCGAAAGCGGCACAGGTATAGCCGATATTCTACCGCCGATGGGACTGTTCGGTAACGCCGGTGCACGACGTGCCGAGAAGAAGAAAACCGTCATCAAACGCCTCAAAGAGTTCTTTGACCGTTTCTTTGATATTTCTGGCGGTAACTTCTTCAATCCCGATAATGATGCATCCGATGACATTGAACAATAACTCAAAGTTATCCTTAGACATTTTAAGGACAAAAGGTTACATTCAGTCAAATATACGGCACAACACTCTCCTGCCGGCATCCATTTTATGACTTATCTTTCGGTATCTGAATTGGTTATTTAACTTCTGTGCGTAATTTTTGCTCACTGCCATTATTATCTTTGCTCTCAAGTGCTAAAGTATCGGAATTATTTCGTAACTTTGCATTAAAGCGTACATCATCTGCTAATGATCTAATCCATATCACAAGGTAACCGGCCTGTCGCCAAACAGCTTCCCGAGGATCTCAACTTATCGTATCATGATACTTTCCAACAATCAGGCTATTGCCGATATATTAAAATCAATCGACGAGGGCAAGACACAGTTGCCCGATTTTCAACGCGGCTGGGTGTGGGAAGACCAACGCATCCGCGCCCTCATTGCCAGTATCAGCAACGGTTATCCAATCGGGGCCGCCATGTTTTTGCAGACAGGCGGTAATAATGTCCACTTCAAGGCCCGTCTGTTTGAAGGAGTCGACAAATCCAGGGCCGACGTTAATCCGGACACTCTGGTACTCGATGGTCAGCAGCGCAACACATCCATCTATCGGTCGCTCTATTCCAAGAAGCCTGTGGAAACCACCGACTCCAAGAAGAAACCCATAAAACGATACTACTATATAAATATCCCCAAGGCTCTTGACACTCTTGTCGACCGTGTGGATGCCATAATATCTGTCCCGGAAAGCCGTATTGTCACTACTGACATTGGCCGTACCGTGGTCCTTGATCTTTCCTCACCCGAGAAAGAATATGAGAACCATTATTTCCCGCTTAACCTGATTTTCGACAATGTAGGCATGATGCAGTGGCAGATGCAATACGCCATGTACCATAACAGCGACGTCGGGATTTTCACACGATGGACTCAGTTCTTCAACACCATCGTGGCGCCTATGTCGAAATATCAGATTCCGGTCATAATGATTGGCAACGACGTTCCTAAGGAGGCTGTCTGTCAGGTGTTCGAGAACGTCAATCAGGGAGGTGTTTCCCTCACCGTCTTTGAACTCGTCACTGCAACTTTCGCCGCCGACAACTTCGAGCTTCGCAAAGACTGGGATGCCATCTGGAATACAATCAGCAAAAATCAGCTTCTCAATTTCAAGGGTCAAAAACCTTTTGAGGGCACCGATTTCCTTACAGCCATCACCTTGCTGACCAATTATCTCAACAAGATAAACTCGGCTGACAGCCGTGGCATAAGCTGTAAGAAAAAAGATGTGCTGCGGCTGGACTACAATGATTATGCGACCAATCGCAACCGCCTGCTCAGCGGACTCTCCGAGGCGGTGAAATTTATCAACGAACAGTGCATCTACACTGCCATCGACCTCCCTTACACCAGCCAGCTGATACCCCTGTCCGTACTTTTTGCCATCGACAAAAACATCTGGTTTTCGGCACACAATCGCCGCAAACTTGAAATGTGGTATTGGTGCGGTGTGTTCGGCGAACTTTACGGAAGTGCCAATGAAGGGCGATATGTCAACGATGTCGTTGGCATGATGGAGTGGGTCGGCAACGATGAAGCACTACCCGACACTGTGCTCCGTTCCAACTTCCACGCATCACGTCTGCGACAGCTCTACACTCGCAATTCAGCCGCCTACAAAGGCGTCATGGCACTGATACTAAAAGCCGGAGCAAAGGACTTCCTGAGAGGCACAGATATGAGCCACGCGACCTATACCCTCGAGTACACCGACATTCATCATATTTTCCCGCAACATTACTGCGAGAAAAAAGGAATCGACCGCGCGCGTTGGAACTCCGTTATCAACAAAACTCCAATTTACGCCCGAACCAACCGCATTATCGGTGGCTACGCCCCTTCACAGTATCTTTCGAGTCTCGAAAGAAACCATGCAGCCGACCCGGACCAACTAAATGAAAGCCTCGCATCGCATCAGATTGATGTCGACGCTATCCGCGCCGATGACTTCGACACTTATTTCATAAAACGTCAGAATTCGCTCCTCAACCTCATTGAAAAGGCGACAGGGAAAGAGATAAGCGGACGAGAAGAACCACAGAGCGCCATGTCGCAGTATGACATAGCAGAAATGGAAACCGATGAAGATTAATTAAAAACTATGCTGTTTACGCAGCGTTGCAAGTAGTTTTTGAGATAGCAATCGGTCAGTAGGGGTATTTAACGTCCCAGAGGAAGAGGGGGCCGGGGGGCATGGAGTTGCCCGCAGCGCAGCGGTCGGCGGCAGTGAGGATGTCAAGGATACCGTCGGGGCTGTATTTGTGTCGGCCGATGTCGACAAGGGTACCGACAACGGCGCGCACCATGTTGCGCAGGAAGCGGTCGGCCGTGATCTCGAAGTACCAGCTGTCGGGGCCTTCGCGATGCCATGCGGCGGCGCGGAGATCGCAGATGTTGGTCTTGACGTCGGTGTGCAGCTTGGAGAATGACGTGAAGTCGCGACGCCCGACGATGAGGGCGGCCGCCGCGTTCATGGCGTCGAAATCGAGGTTGGCGGGAGCGAGCCACGACAGGCCTTGTGTGAACGGAGATTTGGCCGTGTGGGCGAAGTAGCGGTAGCTGCGCTCGGTGGCATCGAAGCGGGCGTGTGCGCCGGGCGCCACAGGGCGTATGGAGCGCACGGCGATGTCCGCGCCGCAGAGCGAGTTGAGCGAGTGCAGGAAGCGGTCGCCAGTGTCGAGGCCGTCGGGCAGATCCACGTGGGCTATCATGCGGCGGGCATTTACGCCTGCATCGGTGCGGCCTGCGCCGGTGACGGGCGCCGGACATCGGGCAAGCCGCCCCAGGGCGTCCTCGAGCACCGACTGCACGGTGATCTGTCCCGGCTGTACCTGCCAGCCGTGGAAGGGCGCGCCCCGATAGGCGATGTCGAGGAAGTAGCGCATCAGTCGCGTTCGAGGTATGTGTAACCGAAGAGGCCGGCGCGGTAGGTGGATATGAAGTCGCGGCCTTCGTCGGGGGTGATGGTCCCGGCCTTCATCGACGCCGTCACCCAGGCCTCGACGTTGCGCACGAGCTTTTTGGGGTTGAACTGCACGTATTCGAGCACCTCGTCGACGCTCTCGCCCTCAATTATCTGGTCGATCTCGTAGCGGTCCTTGTACACGCTGATATGCACGGCGTTGGTATCGCCGAAGAGGTTGTGCATGTCGCCGAGAATCTCCTGATAGGCTCCGACAAGGAACACGCCCAGATAGTAAGGCTCGCCCTGGCGCAGGGTGTGCACGGGCAGGGCGCTCTGTGTGCCCTGCGAGGTGATGAAGTTGGCTATCTTGCCGTCGGAGTCACAGGTCATGTCCTGGAGGGTGCAGGTGCGGTTGGGCTTCTCGTCGAGGCGGTCGAGGGGGATGATGGGAAACATCTGATCTACGGCCCATGCATCGGGAAGCGACTGGAAGAGCGAGAAGTTGCAGAAGTACTTGTCGGGAATCATCTTGGCGATCTTGCGCAGTTCGTCGGGCACGTGTTTCATGTTGGCGGCCATTTCGCCCACCTCGCGCGCGATGCTCCAGAACAGCTTTTCGATCTGAGCGCGGGTGGTGAGGTCAAGCATTCCGAGCGAGAAGCGGTCGAGTGCTTCCTCGCGGATCTGCAGTGCGTCGTGCCAGCCCTCGAAGAGGGTGTGCGGGTCGAGATTGTCCCAGATGTCAAACAGCTCGCGTGCAAGCTCGTGGGCGTCGGGATCAATCGTCATGTCGTCGCGCCAGCGGGGCAGTTCGGCGGTCTCGAGCACCTCGAGGATCAGGATAGAGTGGTGGGCGGTAAGCGAGCGGCCCGACTCGGTGATGATGTCGGGCTGGCGCAGACCGTTCTTGGTGCATGCCTCAACGATGGCCGATACGGCATCATTGGCATACTCCTGGATGGAATAGTTCATAGAACTTTCGGAGGATGACGAGCGGGTGCCGTCATAGTCGACGCCGAGACCGCCGCCGATGTCCATAAAATCGATGTCAAATCCCATCTGCGACAGCTGCACATAGAATTGCGTTGCCTCGCGCAGGGCATTCTTGATGACACGGATCTTGGTGATCTGACTGCCGATATGGAAGTGTATGAGCTTGAGGCAGTCGGCGATGCCGCGCTTCTGCATTATGGCGATGGCCTCGAGAAGCTCCGACGAGTTGAGGCCGAATTTCGACGAATCGCCGCCGCTCTCGCTCCATTTGCCCGAGCCGGTCGATGAAAGTTTGATGCGGATACCGATATTTGGCCGGATGCCTAATCGCTTGGCGATGTCGGCGATGAGCTTGAGCTCGTTGAGCTTCTCCACCACCAGATATATGCGGCGGCCCATCTTCTGCGCGAGCAGGGCCAGTTCGATATAGTTGGCGTCCTTGTAGCCGTTACAGATGATGAGGGCGTTGTCGGCGATATTGGTGGCGAGCACGGCGTGGAGCTCGGGCTTGGAGCCGGCCTCCAGGCCGATGTTGAACTTCTTGCCGTATGTGACGATTTCCTCCACCACAGGGCGCATCTGATTCACCTTGATGGGATAGATCATATAATTGCGGCCCTTGTAGTCGTATGTCTCGGCGGCGCGGTGGAAACAGTTGGAAATCTTCTCGATGCGTGTATCGAGAATGTCGGGAAAGCGCAGCAGCACAGGAGCCGAGATGTCTTTGACCTTGAGCTCGTCCATCACCTCGCGGAGATCGACCGAGGCATATCCGTCGCGCGGGGTGACGCATACATGGCCCTTGTCGTTGATCGAGAAATAGTTGCGGCCCCAGCCGTTGATGTTATACAGCTCGGCGCTGTCATCGATTCGCCATCTTCTCATTTATACAGGTATAATCGGTATTTTATGATATTTATATTTAAGTGAACAAAGGTACGAAAAAAAACAATGCGCCGACACAAATCGACGCATTATAATAGCTTCATCCTGACGTTAACAGTTGATTTTTATACAATCTCCTAATTCTTCATTAGTAGGCTTTGGAAATTAATTTATATTATATTCGCAGCCCAAGGGCGATAAGATTTGACTTGACGAAGAATGAGCGTAGCCGCAGCTACGTGATTGATGAGGACAGTCAAAGATTGCGACATTGGGCAAGAAGATGATATAAACTAATTTTCAATGACTACTTATATTCTGCAACAATAGGCGATGCATCGAAGGCAACGATCTTATCCTCAGATTCATTAATCGCATAAAGAATCTTATTATCGAAGTCGATGTCATAAGTAAGGACGCTAAACGGTATAATGGCTTCGGTATACAGGAGTTCCACTCCAGTCAAAAAACTGGATACGCGTATCTTTAACTTTCCCATAATATACATCCGCTTCGCTGGCCCCTAAGTATACCGCACCAAAGCCTTGTTTAAAAGCTGACACACTGATATATGCATTCATGCGCTCGGGCATTGGCCGAGATTCTATCTGCGCCAGATCATCAAGTTCCTTTCCATGGCAGATTGTTATGCCGTTGTCGTTATCTTTATCAAAGACATTTATCTGATTAAGATAGGACATTGCCTCTACGAATTTTCCGGACTGGGGATTATATCGGGTTACCCGCGCCAGCAGATTAATATTCTCACTTGATTCCACAGTTGCGAAACTGATATCTTTTGTTGCCTCTATCGGGCGCACTATGCCATTTTCGTAAATCAGACGAATAAATCCTGTCATATCATCATTTGGCTGAGAAATCAGGAATGACGAGCTATCACATGGCGTTACATCCCACGTACGGCTCGATAAAGCCTTGCTTTTGATAACGGGATAATTATCTACTGCGCCATTATCAATGAAACCGCTCAGATTGAAGCGCATTATACGCCCTTTTGACTCATCTGCCACATAAGCCACAGTTGAATCATTTTCCGTGACAAAACAGGCAGCCGCGCAGCGCGGCACGTACCTAAACTCAGAGGGTCCTTGTCCTACTGACAGACAAGTACCATAACATTTCCTGCCGTCCGTCGAATAAATCGACCAATTTGATGAATGTCCGACAATAAGTAGAGAGTCAATCACTTTTACAGACTGACAACCGATGGCGTCGCACTTAAAGTGGCTAATTTCATTTAAACTGCCTTGAGCCGGGAACGACTCTACGTACCGGATTTCATCCAGTCCCAAAACTTTATGCTCTTTGACCTCGCATGAGGTTAAAGTGCATAAAGTTAATAGCAGGGCTATTTTAATTTTCATTTGACGAAGAACTGACTTAAATAGAGATTCAACACTATGGCATAACGTACATTATGCCTTATATCATTAATGATTTTATCCCACAATTTTATACGTAATAATGTTTTATGTTGTTTCATTTAATTGTGTTAACTCCACAAAGTTAGTAATTATTTTTAAATCAATAATTATTTCACATGCTCTTTTTACAAAAAAGAGGCTGTATCGTAATGACCTGCATCCCATCAGTTTTACAAAAAAATGATGGGATGCAGGTCACTTTGACGCGCCTCCTAAATTATAATTATAAAGGAGATCTTCGGCTTATTTGCGGGGCGATTTTTCTTTCTTGCCCTTGGCTTTTGCCTTGGATTTGCGGGTGGATGAGGCGGCGTAGTCCTTGTCGGGGTCGGCGATCTCGCTGTAGAGGCGCTTGCCGAAGAAGTCGACGCCCTTGAGGGCCGCGGTTACGCGCCGCGCGTCGGCCTTGCGGACATCAAACAGCGAGTACTCGGGCATCAGATCGATGCGGCCCACGTCGACGCGCTGCCCGGGCACGTTATGGTTGAGCAGATCGATGAGATTTCCGGCAAAGAAGCCGTCGGCCTTGCCGGCATTGACATATATGCGGGCCATGCCGCGCTCGGCTGTGCGCCGGTCCTTGTCCTGCGGGGTGCGTGGGGCGCGGTCGGCACGGTCCTTCTTCGACGGCTTCTCGTCGATAAAGTCGATGGCCGGGGCGTCCTTGTAGTAGTTGAGCAGGCGCTTGAATTCGAGCGAGAGCACGCGCTTGAGCAGGTCCTCGGCGGTGAGCCACGACAGCTTCTTGAGCACGCCGGGCATGTAGCGGTCGATCTCGCTGTCGTCGACCTCGACACGCTCGATGCGGTCGGCGAGATTGTAGAGCTGCTTCTCGATGATGTGCTCGGGCGTAGGAACCTCCTTGCGCTCGAATTTCTTGCCTATGATGCGCTCGATCTCGCGCAGGCGTCCCTTCTCGCGCGAGTGGATTATGGCGATGGACACGCCGGCCTTGCCTGCACGGCCGGTGCGGCCCGAGCGGTGGGTATATACGGCTGTGTCGTCGGGCAGGCCGTAGTTGATCACATGGGTGAGGTCGTCGACATCGAGTCCGCGGGCGGCGACGTCGGTAGCCACAAGGAGCGAGGTGACACGGTCGCGGAACTTCTTCATCACCAGGTCGCGCTGCTGCTGCGACAGGTCGCCGTGGAGGGCGTCGGCATTGTAGCCGTCGGCTATGAGCTTGTCGGCGATTTCCTGGGTGTCGCGGCGCGTGCGGCAGAATATTATGGCGTATATATTGGGCGAATTGTCGGCGATGCGCTTCAGGGCCAGGTATTTGTCCTTGGCATTCACCATATAGTAGATATGTCGCACGTTGGCGGCGCCCTCGTTGCGGGTGCCTATCACAATCTCCTCGGGCTCGTGCATATACTGCTTGGCGATGCGTGCGGCCTCGGCAGGCATGGTGGCCGAGAACATCAGCATCTTGCGATCGTCGGGCACGTGGGCGAGGATATCGTTGATCGAGTCGACAAAGCCCATGTTGAGCATCTCGTCGGCCTCGTCGAGCACTACGGTGTGGACATCAGCCAGCTTCACCACGCCGCGGTTTATGAGGTCGATGAGGCGCCCCGGGGTAGCTATGATTATCTGCACGCCGCGGCGCAGGGCCTTGATCTGGCTCTCGATGCTCGAGCCTCCGTAGACGGGCAGGATGGATATGTCGGGGACGTATTTGGCAAAGTCGGCCAGGTCGCCGGCGATCTGCAGGCACAACTCACGGGTGGGTGCGAGGACAAGAGCCTGCGGCACAAGGCGCGAGGTATCGACACGCTGTATCAGAGGCAGGCCGAAGGCCGCCGTCTTGCCGGTGCCGGTCTGAGCGAGGGCCACCAGATCGTGGTCGCCGTCGAGCAGCACGGGAATTACTTTTTCTTGTACGGGCATCGGGGCTTCAAAACCCATTTCGGCAATGCCCTTAAGGAGGTCGTCACGAACTCCAAGGTCGTTGAATGTCGTCATTAAAAAATATTTTTGCAAATATAACGCTTTTAACCGGAAAAAGGTGGCTGAAATCAGCAACAATCGTCGGAGCGCGGATGTTATATTGTCAGACAAGCGGACTTCGGGTCCGGGGCGGGATTGTAATCCCCGGTGTCGTGGCTGAAAGTGCTGCGGGTGCCGGACATAAGAATCCGAAGACGTTTTAACGGGATTTCTCTCCTTCAAACGCAAGAATGCGGACGATGCAGCGCACATCGCCCGCATTCTGCTTTTATCAGCCGCCCATGCGGGCGAGGAACTCGGCGCGGTAGGTGTCGCCGACGGGAATGTCGGCGTCGGGCAGTGCGACGTGCGAGCGGTCGAACGAGCGAACGCGCGCAACGGCTATGATGAACGAACGGTGTACGCGCATGAATGCGTCAGCGGGGAGTGCCTGCTGCACGGCCTTGAGGCTCATCTGCGTTATGACAGGTCGTGACCGCGATATGGTGTAGATCTTCACATAGTCCTTGAGACCCTCCACATACAGGATGTCGTCGTGGTCGATACGTATCTGACGGTAATCGCTGCGCACGGTCATGAATGTCCCGGCGGGGACGCCGCGCGGAGCCAGCGCCTCAGCCGCGCGGCCGACAGCATCGGTGAATTCGGCGAAGCTCACCGGCTTGAGCAGGTAGTCGATGGCATTGACGCGAAAGCCCTCCACGGCAAAGTCGCGGTAGGCGGTCACAAACACCACCCGCACGCCGCAGTCGCGCGCGATGGCCGCGAGCTGAAGCCCCGACAGGCCGGGCATCTGTATGTCGAGAAAGGCGAGATCGGCCCCGCCGCTACGGATTGCATCGAGAGCCTTGTCGGCATTGGTATACGACCCCGTAAGCACAAGTCCTGGCGAGCGCCTGATGTAGGCCTCGAGGAGCTGTACAGCCAGCGGCTCGTCATCGGCCACAATACAGCGGATAGGGATATCGGGAGTGGAGAGTTCGGTCATGGCAGTGTGGGCAGCTGGCCCGTGGCGGGTATGGTGAGGGTGACGGTACACAGGCGGTCGGCCTTGCATCTGAGCGACAGCGAGGCGGCTGTCCCGTAGAGCAATTCGAGCCGTCGGCGCAGGTTTGCGAGGCCGATGCCTGCGCCCCGGCCTCGCGTGTCGGGCGGATTGTCGGTATAATTGCGCGTGATACAGGTGATGGCCTTGGGCGTGGCACTGATCGTGATGTCGACCGGCAGGGAGGCGTCGGTGGTATTGCCGTGCTTGAAGGCATTTTCCACGAGGGTGACGAGCAGCAGGGGTGCTATCTGGGCGCCCGGGGCACGGTCGATGTCTACCGACAGGTTCACGGGCCGCTCGCCCAGCCGCAGCCGCATCAGGTCGACATAATTGGCCACGAACTGCACTTCGTGCCTGAGCGGCACACTGTCGGGATTCTCATACACAAGATAGCGCAGCAGCGATGACAGCTCGTGCACGGCCAGGGAGGCCTTGTCGGGGTCGATGGCAATGAGAGCATATATCGAGTTGAGGGTATTGAACAGGAAGTGCGGGTTGAGCTGCGAGCGCAGGTTTTCGAGTTCGCTCTCGCGGCGGGCGGCGACGAGTTGTTGCTGCCGGCGTTCCAGTTCGATCCAGCGGCCCGAGAGGCGTATAACCACGGCGAGAGAGATGGTGAGCAGCAGCATGACGGCGTCGCGCAGTATCTGCGATGCCGAGGCCATCATCAGCTGCCAGGCATCGGGCTGATGACGCCTGAAGCGCGGCCGGTGTTCCCATCCTATCTGCGTGAGATAGTACTGGAGCAGTGTGGCGGCTATTATGACGAGAATGTTGATACCGATGAACTTCCACCACGAGCGCCGGCTTACAAGCACATGGGGAATAATGAGGAGATAGTTGAGGTAGAATACCGCAATAAATACGCCGCTCTTGGCATATACTATCCATGGCATACCTCCGCCACGGCCCGGAAATGCCATCTTCATGAGCACATCAGGCAGGATGAACAGGATGCCGATCACCAGCAGGTGAACGGCCGCCGTGAGGAGCTTGCGGGCATCGTATTTTTTCATAGGGAGGGATATTTATGCCAAGCGGGGCCGCCCACAGCAGGCGGCCCCGCTTCGAGGCGAATTCAGAAGGGCAGGTCCTCGCCGTTGCCGGCAGGTTCCACAGGCGGTGGCGGAGGCACGGCGCCGGGAGCTGCAGCTGCTGCGGGAGCGGATGCAGCCAGTGGCTCCGACTTCCAGCCGCGGATCGAGGTGAACCAGCGGCCCTGATATTCACGGCTCTCTATATCGAAACTCAGACGTATCTCGTCGCCGACATTGAGGGGGAACTGATCGGCGCGGTCGCCGAAGAAATCGAAAGCTATCTTGCGGGGATAATTCTCGTTGGTTTCAAGGACGTATTCCTTTACTTTCCAGGGGTTACCGGCCTTGGATGTGCCTGAGCGCTCGCCGATAAACTGTATGACTTTACCTTCTACTTCCATTATGGGGTGATTTTGTGTTATTAGGTGACAAAGTTAAGGAATATTTGTCAATCCGGCAAAACTTTTTTGCAAATTGAAACGGCAGGCATCCGCGCTTGCCGCTACAGATGCCTGCCGTATAATATACTTAGAGTTCGTTTTTAAACAAGCTCTTAGCGATATGCCTTTCAGTCAATGACTGTCTTGGTCACTTTGTCGCCGCGACGCAGCAGATATATGCCCGGAGCCGCATCCGCGGCATTCACAGGTATACCTTGCAGATTGTAAAGCGTAGCGGGCGCGGAGCTTGCATCGGCGTCGATATCCGTCACTGAAGCCGGATCCGCCGGTACGACACTTATGGAGAGCAGCGACTCGCCACGGGCAATGGCCGAGGCATAGTTGTTGTCGTAAACGGCCAGCCTGAGCACGGCGGGAGCGGCCTCGGCACGGCTGCGCGCCTGTGCGGGAGCGGCCTGCCGCAGATCGGCTGCGGGGATAACGATGTAGCCGTCTATGGCCGGGTACACCACTTTATTGCCATCAGTCTCCGTATAGGCACATACCTGCGGCGCTGCCTCGCCGCAGGTGAGGCCCGACTGCACGCCCAGCACGACGTTTGAGCCGTCATTGACCTGCATATTTACGGTAAGGGGGCCATAGCAGCGCTCACCGGTCGAGATGAACGGCGCAGTGTCTTCGCCCAATATGCCATACACCTCACAGCCCTGTGGAATATCAAGGGTCCTGAGGCCGGTATTGCCGGCGATAAAGCCCCATGGAAGCTCCGACTGATCGGCCGGGAGCGTGAGTGTTGTAAGCGACGGGCAGCCGGCGAGGGCATTCTCACCAAACCTGATGTCGGAGTTGGCCGAAAGGTCGATATTGCGAACCGATGTACCGGCGAATGCATTGGAGCCTATCGATGTCACTGAAGCGGGAATTACAACCTCGGTGAGTGCGGAGTTGCCGGCAAATGCGCCGCTGTCGATGCCGGTCACATCATAGCTTTGTCCGTTGATGTTCACTACCGACGGTATGATTACCTCCGAGGTGTTCTGAGTCGTAGCCGTGACAGTGATTTCGCCATTGTCCATCCCGTCTGCCAAATACTGCAGGCCGGCAATGTCAGTCGGATCGGGAAGGCCCTGTTCCGGAACTGTGATTCGAGTGAATATAGCCGGATGATACGATGACGGATATTCGCCGTCAGCCACACCGTTGCTGAAATAAGGATCATCCTGAGTCAGATAGCCGAATGATAGTTGGCCATTGAATCTGCGGTTGCCCGGAGTGGTCTCATAATACAAGTCATTTTTGTCGATGGTAATTATATCATTTTCAATCGGGAATGTCTTGATATTCATGACCATTTGCTCCATGCCGTCTATCGTTCCACGATATTGCTGAGTACGGTAGGCGCATACGGGGATCGGGGTGCCTATGCTGTCGCACAGACCCGACTTGAATCTGATTTTTATTGTTTCATCGTTATTCTCGATGATTTCCGATTCAAACAGGCCGCTCAGTGCAAGATGCCTGATGGGCCAGTCAAACACCGAATTTGCCGGCAGGTTGATCGACTTAAGCGCCGGTGTGCCGTCAAGTGAGGTTTGGCCGAATGATGGAATGCAGCCATTACCGGTAAAGGTAATCTGCGACAGCAACGGGCAGTAGGCGAGGGCCTGATTGTAGATCCTGCACGACGAGCCGTTGAACTCCACCTGCTCAAGCTTAGCACAGTTGGCAAAAGCCTGCCAACGTATCTCTTTCATTGCCGGGCCGATTCTCACGCCTGTGATGTCCGACCCCATGAAAGCCCTGGACATTATTGAAGATACAGGGAGCCTCTTACCTGAAAAATCAGCGGAATCGGGGATGCTGACAAATACGCCGGTATCGGCTCCGGCCTTGAATCCCGCCACTGCGCAGTTTCCTGAATTGTCAATTACAAACTCAAGATTACTGCCGTCGACGTATGTCGGCTCGCTGTTGAGCTGGGCGGCATTCACACGTATATTGGCAACCATTCCCTCGTATTCGACTTGAAAAATCGCGATTGTATATGTTGTTTTTCCGTAACTGTTTAAAGTGGGCATCACTTCAGTTTGCTCGCCGTCGATTGTAAAACCCGGGCCGAGAACAAATCGGCCGTTTTCGTCGGGATATACGCGCTTGCTGTGGTCGGAGCGAGCCCACAGGAAGGGCTTGAGGCGCTCCCCGTCGGGGCCGTATACGTTGAATTCGTTGATTTTAACAACCGTTTCTCCGGGTGAGTTGTAGTATGTCTCGGCTGAGACTGTGAGCCCGTTGCCTCCAAGGTTTATCTGGAATATGCTGTAGTTCTCCGGATCCGAGACCGATGCGAGATTAAGGCGTTTCAGCATTCGGGGTGACCTCGGGCCGTCGTCGTTCACAAACAAATTGACAGCTGGCATATTTAGCGGTTCTAACGTGATTTCTTCGACCTTGTCGAATATGTGACCCGAGATTATTCTGACATAATATTTCTGGCCTTCGTATTCGACTGCACGGGGAATTTTTACATGCCCGGTGTAAACGGTGTCGGGCGGAACTGTTACATTGGCATAATAGCCAGCAAGCTGGTAATAGACATCGTCGATGTTTACCGTCTGGCCGTAACAAGCCGATGCGGTCAGGATCATCAACGTGATGAGAGTATAAAATATTCTCATGGTTAGTAGATTGGTTTGTGCCTGGAGGCCCACTTCACAAGCTATAAAGGGAACATAAAAGCGCGAGGGCCTGTATCTGCTACCCGTTCCACGATTCGAGGTCTTCGCATTACCCATCTCAGTAAACGGGCAACGTCAGAAACCTCACGCAAATATGCAGATATTCCGGCAGGACGGCTGCGTCCATCCGGTTGATATACATATCTGACAAGGCATCTACCGTTACCTTTGTGTCTGATGGAGATTAGAAAGTTGCGAAGTTCCGAATCGCCAAAAACAAACGTATTGATAAACGCTTCTCTATTATTTAATTGCTGATGCCGATGGCATCGCTCCGCAAAGTTCTCAAATTATTTTGAGATTACCAAAACTTATGGCCGGAAAAGCATGAATTTCCGGCCGATACTGTAAATAAAAAGTTATTAACAGGGTGTTAATAACTTTTCAGGCTCTACATATAAGGCGTTATGAATGTGCTTGCTGACGCTTGCGGCAGGCTGTTGATAAGTGTGTCGAGAAGGTGTTGATCAATGCCGGCGGCATGGCCGATTGTGGCCAGTGTGGCCCGGGCTGTCATAGCCTCGATGCTGCGGGCCATTGCCTCGGCCGCCACTCCGTCGGGCGTGCTGAACGTAAAGCCGTCGTCTGTAATGCTTTCGAGGCGGATACTACGGGGAAAGCGGGCGGCGAGCATATACAGGCAGTCGGCTATGACACGGCGCAATGCCTTCTGGTGGTCGGGATGGAGGAGCGGTGCCGCGCACAGCGGCGACATCGTGGTTAGTGCCGACGAGGCATAGATGCTGTCGAGGATGTTTTGATAGGAAATGAACATGACGGACGTGGATTAGATTGTGGCGGGAAAGTGAGGAGCGGCGATCTCAAGCGCGCGTCGCAGCGACAGATAATAGCGGGGGCGCCCGGCGTTGCCGTTGCACAGGTCGAGGATGATGTCGTGCAGCGGGCGGCGCGGATGACGGGTATGAATGTCGGAAAGGTCGCGCAGCATATCGGCCCATACGGCGCTGCAGCTATAACGTGCCGACGGCGCAGCCCCTTGCTCGAGAGCCGGCAGCAGCACGCGGTTGGCATAATAGAAATCGACGTAATACATAGGGGCGGGGCCGGCCAGGACGTCGAGCACAAGGCGCCGCAGCGTGGGCGTGCGCCCCTCGCGCTTGAGGACGTCGAGCCGCTGATGGCAGGCACGCAGAAAGTGACGGTCGCGGAGTCGGGTTATTGCAGACATGTTATTTACAATTATTATTGAACGTTTACATTGCAAAATTACAATTATAATTTTCAATATACAATACCACAAATATTGGTTATCGTCAATAATAATTGCCAAGCCCCTATCACCCCTCACTTTACTCTGCGAAATTTCGCAAAATTTTTACTAAAAAAGGCGACCCCGTCGCCGGGATCGCCTTGTATCGGAGTTATTTCGATTTATTTGGCTGTGCGTGTTACGTTCCCTTTAAGGCGCAGCGTGGTGCGCTTGGATGATTTTGCCTTGGCGGCCCGGTAGCGCACCTTGATGTCCTTATTGATCCATCCTCCCTGACCTTTAGGCAGGAAAGTTATCTTGATTTCGGCCGATTTTCCGGGAGCTACCGGCTTGAGCGGATATTCGGGGCGGGTGCAACCGCAGCCTGTCGACACAGACAGTACGGCCACCGGCTGGTCGCTCACATTTGTAAATTTATACAGATACGTAATGGGCTCGTGCGTGTCATCGATCTTGCCGAAGTCGTATTCGGTCGTTTCAAAGCGGAGCAGGCCGTCGTCCTTGCCCGCGGCAAATGCCGTGGCTGCGGCGGCTATCAGAATGATGAGATATGTGAACAGTCGTTTCATTTTGCAAAATATCGGTCAAGGACTTCGCGCGCGGCGGTGAAGGAGCTGCGGCGGTTCGACTCGACAAGCTTATCGAGTCGCTGCAGCGTGGCGGCGATGTCGGGGTCGTTGTAGAAGTGGGAGCGCAGTTGCTCGTCGATGGTCTCGTACATCCAGTATCGTGCCTGGCTGCGGCGTTTCTGCTCGAAGTATCCGTTGTCGTGCACGAAGGCGAAGTAGCGGTCGATCATCTCCCACACCTCCGGGATGCCGAGCTCGAAGTATCCCGAGTAAGTGAGCACCTCGGGCTTCCAGCCCGACGGCGTGGGCGGGAAAAGCTGCAGCGCGCTGCGGAATTGTGCCTGGGCCAGTTGTGTGCGGGGGATATTGTCGCCGTCGGCCTTGTTGATCACGATGCCGTCGGCCATCTCCATGATGCCTCGCTTGATACCCTGAAGCTCGTCGCCCGTGCCGGCCACCTGGATGAGCAGGAAGAAGTCGACCATCGAGTGGACAGCCGTCTCGCTCTGTCCCACGCCTACCGTCTCAACAAATATATTGTTGTAGCCGGCGGCCTCGCACAGCACTATTGTTTCGCGCGTCTTGCGGGCCACGCCGCCCAACGAGCCTGCCGAGGGGCTGGGGCGGATGAATGCCTCGGGGTGGATGGCGAGTTTCTCCATGCGGGTCTTGTCGCCGAGGATCGAGCCCTTGGTGCGCTCGCTCGAGGGGTCGATGGCGAGGACGGCGAGGCGTGCGCCCGGCTCGCGGAGCACGTGCAGGCCGAATACGTCGATCGAGGTCGACTTGCCGGCACCCGGCACACCGGTGATGCCGATGCGGCGCGACTTGCCCGAATAGGGCAGACATTTCTCAATCACCTCCTGAGCGCGCGCATAGTGGTCGGGCGCCGTGGATTCGACAAGTGTCACGGCGCGCGACAGCATCGTCACGTCGCCCTTGAGGATGCCTCCACAAGTTCGGAAGCTTCGGGCAGCGGCTTGCGGCGGCCACGCCTGAGGTATGGATTCACCGACGGCGGCTGCACCACACCCGAATTGACCGTCAGGCCAAGATATTTTGAGTCGTTTTCGGGATGTTCCATGATAAGGCAAAGATACGGAGAATTTTGGAAATACCCTCAAAAAAATGCAGAATAGCTCACTTTACGTCGATAAATTACATAAATTAACTATTAGTAACATTAATTTTGATACCATGTACAGGAATAATGCGTAACTTAGCGGCTGGAAAAACACATGCCCGATAGGCGATTATCTATACAACAGCTCAACTTTTAATCTAAAACCCCGACCGTCCCGGCTTCATCGACTTCGCCGCATGGCGAAATTACCGGACGGATTCCAAACCCAACGTGGCGGCTGCCTCACGGCGCCGCCACGTTAGATTAAACCAATCATTATCACATTTCTTTTACAATGGAAAAAGCAAGTATCGCTTTGATGTAATTAAAACATGCACCGGGCGCGATTGGTTCGGCCCGGTGCAAAATTTTTCCTGATTTCTCAGAATTATTCTTTATTTCACAAAAACTTTGGAACTGTGGCGACCCTGGCGGCGGATATAGAGGCCGGCCGAGGGATTGTCCACTCTACGCCCCTGCAGGTCGTAGTATTCCACCGGCGCATTGCTGTCGTCGCCGTCAATGGTGATGCCGTCTATGCCGTCGGAACCCGGCATGTCGATCACCAGGTCGTTAACCGAGTAACGGGGGATGCAAAAGCGATTGTCGCTGAATGTGGCGCCGGACATCCTTTCCTCGCTCAGCTCATAGAAACCCATGCCCATGAAGTGGTCGTTACCGACGCCGTTGGGGCGTCCGCCCTCGATGGTGAACTTGCCCGGCTCGGTGACATCAAACACAAACCAGAATGTATCGTCGGTGCGGAACGCATCAGGCCGATACGGAGCCTCGTCGCCGCTATATATCTTATCGAGCAGATCGTTGAACGTCTCGGCAAGGCCACACGAGGGGCTGTAGGGATTGACTACACGGTACACCTCGCGGTCGGTGTCGGTGCGCTTCTCGATCTCGACCTCCCACTGCATCTTGTCGGCGGGGAACTCATACGTCGTCGACTCGCCGGAATTCCAGTCGTATATCTGATAGGACGGCATGTCGGGATGGTGCCACACACCACGGCCTACCGACTGCCAGGTACCTTCGGGAGGCAGATTGGAGAACATTGTCAGTGTGCGATATATGCCCATATACTTGTCCTCGGCATCGAATGCCAGAGCGAGCACACGATAATACCCATATCCCTCAGTGTAGGCTACAGTAATCTCGTCGGTCGCTTCGGAATAGTCGCAGGTTCCGTCCGACACCGCTGCGACGTCGGCAAACAGGAACTGCTCCTTGAAGCGTGTGATGTAGCGCACATGGTCGACCTCGGTGCGGGTTACTGAAAGTGTGATACTCTTGTCAGTCGACTTCATGCCACCGGCCTTGAGCGAAAAACTGAAGCCTATCTCAGGCCGGGCATCGGGCAGAGAAGCCGTAAACGAGGAACCCGGAAAACCGCTGTAGTCAAAGATATAGAAGAACGGATTGCCGAATGTAAACACCTTGCGCACCGGCGAATAGCTTATCGACGTACATGAGAAACGAATCTCCTCGCACCCATAATACTCGGCAAGTTCCTCAGGCACAGGGATGTCGGTTGACGTGATGGCGATGGATGCTATGCCGCTTGTGGCATCGTAGTCGGCAATCATGTCAGTAAAGCCAAACAGCTTGCAGAACTTGAACTGCTGAACGTCGGGATCGCTGCCGAGATGACGGGTCATCACCTCAGTAGTATTGGTAAATACAATATCTTCCTGATTAGCGCCCTTGTAGTTGTTGAGCGTGTAAAGGATATTGCCGTAACCGTCGCTGAGAGTCGCCGTGCCGAGGCTCTCCCACGGCGAATAGTCGACATCGTCGGCAACCTGCGATGCGGCGCGGGCCGGGGCGGTGGCGGCAGGCTCCAGCGGATCCGGCGAATACTCGGTGATCGCTGCCGGCTGAGGCGACGAAGCACCGGCGGCGATGCACGAGCATGCCGCGAGGACGAGAGTGTAAAATTTCTTCATACAGTAAAGATTGAATGTGATCGATAAACTAAAAAAGTCTCTGCCGCAAAGATACGCAAAAAAGCCGTAAATCCAACAACTTACATCCAAAAAAGCAAAAAACATCCATTTTGCTTTACAAAAATAGTATCGCCGCCGACCCCCAGCCGACAGCGATACATAAAGCATTAGGAATGATAATGATTCCTGTTTCTTTTTCAGAGGATGCCGTCATATTTTATTCGGTGCCGGCTGCGACACCTCGTCGACAGTCATGGCGCCCGAGGTGTAGACAACAAGGCCGAAGTCGGGCGCTGTGGTGGCGAAATGCTCCATCACGGCGCTCTGTATGGCCTCATATTCGCCCCAGTCGGTGGTGCGGGCAAAGGCATAGATGTCGAGGGGAAAACCCTGGTCGGTCGGCTCCAGCACACGCACCAGCACGCGCGACGACGGGTCGACAAGCGGCGAGTTCATCAGATACAGTGAGCAATAGGCGCGAAACAGCCCGAGATTCGTTTCCACCGTGCCGTTGAGCGGCCTCACTCCCGGCGAGGCCCCGATTATATGTTTGTCGGCGTTTAGGCCGCTGACAAAGCCTTGCAGCTCGGGATGCGCTTTCAGGATATCGCCGAGCATCGCCGGCGTGAGTCGCTGTATCGTAGGTGTGTCTATGATGATGGTGCGGGTAAACCGCCGCGCACCCGACTCCACCATGCCGCGATAGTTCTGGAAGGTTGTCGATACCAGGGTGTATGGCGGCACGGTGACGATGGTGTTGTCGAAGTTGCGGATCTTCACTGCCGACAATGTCACGTCGAGAACAGTGCCGTTGGCCGGGGTCCCCGGCACCACTATCCAGTCGCCTACGTGCAGCATGTCGTTCTGCGACATCTGTATGCCGGCCACGAATCCCAGTATCGAATCCTTGAATATCAGCATCAGGGCGGCGGCAAAGGCTCCGAGGCCCGTGAGAAGTATCGCCGGCGACTTGTCGAGCAGGATCGATACGGCTATGATGGTGATCACTATCCATATCACACCGAGCGATATGTTCAGTATGCCTTTTATGGGCAGGTTGCGGGTGTTCTCGCGCAGATTGTAGCGGAAGAATATGAAGCGGCCTATCGCCGTCAGCCCCATGCCGCAGGTCACCAGTGTGTAGGCGCCGACGAGGCGCTCGATGATCACAAGCAGGTGGTTGTCGTTGCCGCGGCTGAAGGCTATCGGCATGAATCCCAGAAATACCAGCGGCGGGATAAAATGCGCGCAGCTGCTGATGACATGATGATTGAGAAACTGGCGCCCGGCCTCGCTGTGGCGCATGCTCACGAATTTGCGCAGCAACGCTATCACACATTTCTTTAATATCCAGCCGAATCCGAGCGACACCACCAGCACGACGGCGATGTACAGCGACTCTTCGAGCCATGAGGTGTGCTCGAGGCCCAGCCGGTCGAGTACCGAGTGTATGATGCCGAGTATCCACGAGCCCACGGCATGCGACGGTATGAGGTTGATTTTGTCTTCCATAGGACGGTTCTGTCACATTGTTAAAGGCCATGCGACGCAAAAGGTTCGGCCCTTTTTCTTTCGTATTGATGAAAAAATCGCTAATTTTGCAGCGTGAAAACCGTCGCCCGGATATTGGTGCTCTTGGCGGCTGTGGCTTTGTGCGGCTGCAGCTCCACCCGGCATGTGCCCGACGGACAGATGCTCCTCGACAAGGTGAGCATCGAAATCGAGGACAACAAGGACGTGCGCACCGAGGAGCTGGTCAACTTCCTGCGCCAGACGCCCAACCACAAAGTGCTGGGATTCGCCAGACTGCAGCTCGCCACATACTCGCTCTCGGGCCGCGACTCCACCAGGTGGTACAACCGCTGGCTCCGCAGCCTCGGGCAGCCGCCGGTGATCTTCGACGCCGACCTTACCGAGTCGTCGCGCCGCCAGCTGCGGCAGGCGCTCGTCAACCGGGGCTACATGGATGCCGTCGTCACCGCCGACACGATGCTCTTCCCGGCCCGCAAGCGCGCCAACGTCAGCTACAGGATCCACACCGGCGAGCCCCATGTCATCAAGTCGGTGAGGCTCAACATCCCCGACACCGCCATCAGGGCCATCATCGAGGCCGACACCACCCTCATCGACATCGCCGGGGGCGACCTTTTCGACCGCAACCGCCTCGACAACCTGCGCACTGCCATCACAGGCCGCCTCCACGACGAGGGATATTACGACTTTTCGCGCGAATACATCACATTCACCGCCGACACCGTGCGCGGCTCCAAGGATATAGACCTCACGCTCAACCTACGTGCCGGCCAGCAACGCGACACCGTGGCTCCGGCCCGCATGTACTATATACGCTCGGTAACCTTTGTCACCGAGGACGCCACCCGCGCCGAGCATCCCGACACCGTCCGTTACCGCAACATATCGGTGGTTTACGGTCCCGACCGCTATATCAGGCCTTCGTCGCTCTACGACATGTGCTTCATCGAGCCGGGCCGGCATTACAGCGCCCGCGACGTCGACCGCACATATTCCTCGCTGTCGCGCCTCAGCATCCTGCGCTTCATCAATGTGGAGATGCGCCCCGCCGGCCGTGTCGGCGACGCCGAGCTGCTCGACGCCGTCATCAACATATCGCGCAACAAGAAGCAGAGCGTATCGGTCGAGGTCGAGGGCACCAACTCGGAGGGCGACCTGGGATTCGGCGTAGGCGCCACTTACCAGAACCGCAACCTCACCCATCGCTCCGAGTTGCTCACCGTCAAGTTCCGCACCGCCTACGAGAGCCTGTCGGGCAACCTCGACGGCTTCATCAACAAGCGGTTCTCCGAGTATGCCGCCGAGACCGGCATCACATTCCCCAAATTCGTGCTCCCCTTCGCCTCGCGCTCGTTCAAGAAGCGCATGCAGGCCACTACCGAATTTGCCGTGTCGTTCAACTATCAGGAGCGGCCCGAATACACCCGCGTGATATGGAGCGCCGCCTGGCGCTGGAAGTGGAACAACCGCCTGCGCGACTTCGCCCGGCGCCACACCTTCGACCTGCTCGATATCAACTACGTGCGCCTGCCTCGCTCCACCATCGACTTCATCGACCAGATAGCGCCCTCCAATCCCCTGCTGCGCTATTCATACGAGGATCACTTCATCATGCGACTGGGATACACCTACTATCAGACCAACCGCCGCATCCCCACCGCCGAGGTCAACGCCTTTGCCATGCAGCCGTCGATCACCACCCTGCGCCTGTCGGCCGAGACCGCCGGCAACCTGCTCTACGGCATGTCGTCGATATTCCAGCATCGCGGCCCCGACGACGCCTACAAGGTGTTCGGCATCCAGTATGCCCAGTACGTCAAGGGCGAGGCCGACTACACATACACCCTCAACCTCAATTCGCGCAACGCCTTCGCATTCCGCGGCGGCATCGGCATCGCTTATCCCTACGGCAACTCGTCGATGGTGCCCTTCGAGAAGCGCTTCTATGCCGGCGGCGCCAACGGCGTGCGCGGCTGGGGCGTGCGCACCCTCGGGCCCGGCTGCTACGACTCTCAGAATCTTGTCACCGACTTCATCAACCAGTGCGGCGACATTTCTTTCATCGCCTCGGCCGAGTACCGCGCCAAGCTCTTCTGGGTATTCGAGGGCGCCCTGTTTGTCGACGTGGGCAATATATGGACTATCCGTTCCTACCCCAACCAGCCCGGCGGCGTGTTCCGGTTCAATAAATTCTACAAGCAGCTTGCAGCCTCCTACGGTCTGGGCCTGCGCATGGACTTCACCTACTTCCTGCTGCGCTTCGACCTCGGATTCAAGGCCCACAACCCGGCCATGAATCAGGAACCCTGGCCGCTCATACATCCCCGCTGGGGCCGCGACACCACATTCCACTTCTCGGTCGGCTACCCCTTCTGATTTCCGGCGACTTATACTTTCATACTTACATACCATAATCACAATCACATCTGTCAACACCATGAGATTCATCGCCTTACCCACCCTGCTTGCAGCTGCCGCACTCTCGGCCGCAGCAACATCCGTCAGTTCCCCCTCGGGCGAGCTGGTTCTTGACGTGGACGTCGACAACGCCGGCACCCCGGTCTATTCTCTCGCCTACAAGGGCCGCCCGGTCATCAGCCGCTCGGTTCTCGGCCTCGAGGGCAAGGAGGCATCCTTCACCTCGGGATTCACCGTTACGGGCACCGACACAATCACTGTCGACCGCAGCTGGCAGCCCGTATGGGGCGAATATGCCGACGTGCGCGACCACTTCCGCGAGCTCGCCGTGCACCTCCGTGCCGACAATCCCGCCCGCCTGCTCACCCTGCGCTTCCGCCTCTTCGACGACGGCCTCGGCTTCCGCTACGAGCTGCCCCGGCAGGACAATGTCAACTATCTCACGCTGATGAAGGAGAACACACAGTTTGACTTCACAGGCGACCACACCCTCTACTGCATCCCCGGCGACTACGATACCGACGAGTTCCTGTTCTCGGAGGTGCGCTTCTCGGGCCTTGAGGACGAGATGGCTCCCCGCCTCACCCGTCCTGCCGCAAACCGCCCCGCGGCCAACGGCGCCACCTGCATACAGACTCCCATGCTGCTCAAGACCGACGACGGCACTTATATCAGCCTCCACGAGGCCGCCCTGGTTGGCTATCCCGCCATGCTCCTCGACGTCGACTGCCCCGAGCAGTCGATGACCGCCCACCTCGCCCCCGACCGTCTGGGCGTGAGCGCATACCTGCAGCTGCCGTTCGCCACACCCTGGCGCACCCTCATCATCAGCGACGACGCCCGCGACATCCTCGCCTCGCAGCTCATCCTCAACCTCAACGAGCCTTGCGCATTCGATGATACCTCATGGATCAAGCCCATGAAATTCATCGGCGTGTGGTGGGAAATGTTCACCGGCAATGTCAAGACCTGGGCCTACAGCGACGATTACCGCGCCAAGCCCGGCATCACCGACTACTCGGCCCTGCCCTCCAACGGCCGCCATCCCGCCAATACAGCCAACGTGATGAAATACATCGACTTCGCCGCCCGCCACGGCATCGATGCCGTCCTTGTCGAGGGATGGAACGAGGGCTGGGAGGACTGGCGCGCCTACAGGAAGAACCGCCAGTTCCTCTTCGACAAGGCTTATCCCGACTTTGACGTCGACAGCCTGCGCCGCTATGCCACCGACCGCGGCGTTCAGCTCATCATGCACCACGAGACAGCATCCAACGCCGCCGACTACGAGCGACAGCTCGACCGTGCCTTCTCATTCATGAAGCAGAACGGCTACAATGCCGTAAAGACCGGCTACGTGGGCGACATCATCCCGCGCTCCGAGCACCACACCTCGCAGTGGATGGTCGATCACGTCAATTACGTCGCCGGGCGCGCCGCCGACTATCACATCATGGTCGACAGCCACGAGGCGCCCCGTCCTACAGGCCTGTGCCGCACCTACCCCAACTGGCTCGCCCAGGAATCGGCCCGCGGCGGTGAATACGAGGCTATGGGCTCCAACCCGCCGTCGCACACCTGCATCCTGCCCTTCACTCGCCTCAAGGGCGGCCCGATGGACTACACTCCAGGCCTTTTCGAGACCCGCCTCAGCTACTACAACGAGGGCAAGACCTATCAGGCCGGCACCACCCTCGCCCGCCAGCTCGCCCTCTACCTCACCATGCCCTCGCCGCTCCAGATGGCCTGCGACCTGCCCGAGAACTATGAGCGCTTCCCCGACGCATTCCGCTTCATCGAGGACGTGCCTGTCGACTGGAGCGACTCGCGCTATCTCGAGGCCGAGCCCAACCGCTACATCACCGTTGCCCGCCGCGACAAGCACAGCGACGACTGGTATGTGGGCGCCATCACCGACGACAATGCACGCGAAGCCCTCATCGACCTCAGCTTCCTGCCCGAGGGCCGCAAATACGTAGCCACCATCTACGAGGACGCCAAGGACGCCCACTGGAAGGACAATCCCCAGGCCTACAACATCCGCACCGTCAAGGTCGACTCGCGCAAGAAGCTGCGCCAGCGCCTCGCTCCCGGCGGCGGCGCGGCCATCAGGATTACTCCGGCTGAGATATAAGATATAAGACATCAGTACCCTGTACAGGCCCCCGGATTTTGCATCCGGGGGCTGTTTTTGTGTATTCGGGGAGGCGGACGCTTTACGCGACGGGCCATGGCCGGGCAGGCGTAACTTTGCGCAAAAAATTAGAGATCTACGCTTATATCTACGCTTATGAACTTCTCCCTGCTCAACAGTGGCCGCGATGTATCGGCCTGTGTCAACCTTATGCCCGACCCCGACGGCACCGGCATGCTGGTACCGGCTGCCCCTGCGGCCCGCGAGGCTATGCCCGAGGGCTGGCGTCCCCTGTATATGATGCCCGACGGCCGCGTGCTGCTCACCTGCGCCTGCTCGGTGGGATTCGCCACACACGGCGTGGTGACCCGCAGCCTCGTCCTCGACTCGGAGCCGCGCTGCTGCGTGGCTGCCGGCGATGTACTTGCCGTGCTTACGGCCTCGCGGCTTTACCGTATCGACAGCCGCCCCGGTATCCTGCCCGATGCCGCATCCTGTATGCCGGCACTCCGCGCCGTATCGGCCGGCAACATCCGCCTCGACACTCCCGCCGTGCGCCTTGGCGCCACATACACCGCGGGCGACCGCTTCTCGGCCGCCGACAACCGCGCCGCCATCGCCGCCGTGGCCGATACCGTGTGCGACATCGACACCGCCGCCCGCATGGCCGGGCAGTTGTGGCAGCCTGTCATCTGCCGTCTGCGCGCACTCGATGCCCGCGGCGACATGCTCTTTGTCACCGAGCCTGTATTACTCTCGCATCCCGACGGCGCCGACACCGACATCGCCGTGCAGTTCACAAGCGCCGACGGCCATACGCTCGCCCCGGCCTCGATTGAAGTGCCGGTATGGCAGCCGCAGATCGTATGGCCGGCAGATTGCGACCCCGCGGCCGCCGGTGTGGCCTCGGTTGAGCTGCAATGCACGCCCGTGCTCTATCGCCGCGACCTGTCACGGGGCCGGGTGGAGCCCCGACGGCGCTCCGACCAGCAGTGGATATGCACGGTGTCATTTGCCGCCCTCGGCGCCGGCTCGGGCAGCTTCGGCGGCGACGGACTTACACGTCGCATCCTCGACATCATCGGGCGCATCGACACACTGGCATCAACGGCATGGAGCGGACGTGTGGCATCCGGCGAGAGTCCCGCGCCCATCACTGTGCCGCTCGTACGCCACGGCAGCATCGACGATGACACAGCCGCCCTGCGCCGCGCCCTCGCCCGGCCGGTCAGTCCCGTATCCTATGCCGACGCGCTGGCCGCATCCGGCGCGCCCTTCACAGCCGCGGCGATGGCTGTGGCAGGCGACACTGTGGCGTATGCCGACCCCGTCGTGGCCCGGGCGGCCCCGCCCGCGCCCGGGCACTTCTTCGCAAAGACCGCCTCCGGCGCATGGCACGCATACGCCGAGGTGACATACGCCGACGGCTCCACGGCCGTATCGCAGACCCTCGGGCTCGACAACGCCCCGCTCACCATAGGCCCGCTGCTGTCGGTGCCCGCGCCCGACGCCGTCAGCATCACCCTTGGCGTACGCACCGCCGGCGGCCTGGGTACCACAGGTACATTCCCGCTCGTTCCCGACCCATCGGGGCAGCATTCGGTATATGTGGCACCCGGCGCAAAGCCTTTCTCTTTGGGCAACACAAGCCCGCAGTTTGCCGTTCCCGAGGCAAAGCCGGCACAGGTAAGCCTCGCAGGATATATCGCCCTGGCGCGCACCTCGATGCCGCAGCGGCTGCTGTGCGCCCGCCACGCCGGTGTGGGACGTATACTGGCCCTGCAACCCGCCCTTGCCGCGCAGTCGGCCTGGGACTATGGCCGCAGCCGCTTCCATATATTCGCCGATACCGGGCTATATAGCCTCAAGGCCGACACCCGGCGCCACAGCCTCTCGGCCACGCCGGTCGACAGCCGTGTGCTCGACTCACCGCAGGCCCTCGCCATTACCGACGACGGCCTTGCCGCATCGCTCTCGGGCGACATCGTGCTCCTGAGCGGCAATACCTGCCGCACACTCATGCACCTGCCCGGCGTATCAGGCATGGCCTACGCACATTCGCATCACGAACTGTGGTGCATCACCTCCGCCACCACCGAGGTATTGTGCGCCGGTTGCGGCTATGCCCGCTACACAATGACGCTGACACTCGACCCCGCAACCACCGTGAACAATCCCGGCGGCGACGCCCTCATCACCGACACCGGCGGCAATGTGCGCCGCGCAGGCCACGGCGAACCGGTCACGGCCGTCGATATCGAGTGGAGCGGCGGCATAAGTCTGGGCCGCCGTGTCCGCGGCATAGCCGCGATGCGCGCCGACATCGCCGGCACATTCAGTCCTCTGACGATTGCGGTCCACCGCCGCGCCATTACCCGTATATGCCCCGCGCCCGAGCTTCAGCTCACCG
>JAGANS010000022.1 GCA_017624155.1 Muribaculaceae bacterium
CCTCCGCCCCTCCGTCCTATTTTGTTTTTGAATTTTCCGCCGTTGTCAAACCGATATAAGATTCTGTCGGCCGAAATATAGATATCACTATCCGAAACATATTTTATCACCGGATTATTGGGTAACAATACCGAATCAGATGTCTCAAGCAATATTACATCGGCTTTATATCCCATATCCTCCATTGTACATTGAATATCAGTATCGAGGATCTTATCCACACAAAGTCGGTCACCATCAGTCACTTTGACATTACCCCGGCATCCGGACATCAGCAGACAGACGGAGAGTATCAGAAAGCAGGCTCTTATATTCATTTCTCAGGTTTCTCTAAAGCTGTATCAAACTGAGATAATCCTTATCACTGTCAGGCATTACAAGCCGAACACAAAAGAATTAATAACAACGGCAAATAAAAGCCACGCATTATATTATTCATGTAATTTAAAAAGTCTAAAACGAATGATATTCTCATTATTAGTAGTCTGTGGAATTATCAGGCCTTCGCGGGTTATAAAAAGGCTGAATCTCAATAGTGATTCTTTATCTGAAATAATCGGCGTTTCTGAAATTATTTCACCATCGGGTTTCATGGCTATTAAAGAGAATGGCTTTGAGAACTTTCCGCCCGTCCATCCTGACAATGGATGCTCAGCCACTCGATAATATACATTTCGGTATTTGTCATATTTAATACTACCATAGGAATCTTGTGATAGGAAGTATTGAATTCGGCCGTCTTTGTCTCTCATATTCAAAATTGTCGGATCAGGCGCACATTCTATTTCACCGGTATATCGACTACCCATATACAAGGAATCGATAAACTCCAATTTATTGTTATACCTATATATATAGTTTGAGGCAGGGAAACTGAATACAATCCGCCCATCATTATCCAGGCAATGGTTTATAAAATTGTAATAGACACCACCAAAAAAGCCTTCTGAATATTCATTAGAAAAACGTGCTCCGGGAGTAATAGTACCGTCGGCGATATTAACACTTAGAGAAACATTGTCATCCTCACCGAGACGCGATTTAGAACTGATAGGCACTCCGCTTAAAATAACTATGCCATCGGTAAACAAAACAGGCGATGAAACCAAGGCTTCGGGAGATACCGACTCTCGAAATTTGTTCACCGGAAATTCATTCAACACCTTGCTTTGACCATTTAATAGATATAGAGCCCCGCGCGCATAATTATATATCAATATACTGTCTTGATTAAGAACTGTAAAACCTGAGAAATCATTCAGACCGCCACAATTTTTAATCTTCAGGCTCGCGACCAAACTATCATTCTCCAAGTCGAAAGAATATATAGTGTTTTCATCAAGAATAAGAAAACGTTCACCATCCTCAGCCTCTATAATCTGAGCACTATTTGGCACAGGCGAAACGCGCTCACCTATAGTAAGGTCAATGATGCTGTCACTTAGGTATAAGGTTGTGGAATCATTGCTGAACTGCCCGCTGTTGCGAACAACAAAATCACTTTTACCTGAGCATGAACTTAAGGCACAAATAATTATAAGTGCTGCTATATATAGATAATTGAATTTCATAAGGTATATTCATAGTTAGCCGAAGAGCCTCAGATTTTCATTCAGTTATATTTGAATTATTTAAGACGTTCAAATTTAAAAAAACATAATTAATGTCCAAACATTTTGATGATTATTAATAATATTTAACTAAAAACAGTTGCTATTGATAGTAACTATCGAGTCATTCAAGCAGGGTGACAATGAGCGCTATAGGGGCCTGTAATTCTCCACGATAGTAACACAAACGCCGACTTTGTGTATGGGCAAAGTCGGCGCTGTGATCAGTGATGGCGGTGAGGTCAGCGGGCGAGTTTGAGGGTGCGGATGTTACCCTGAGCGTCGCGGGCGGTGACGATAATTATACCGCGCGGCAGGCCGGCGAGCGGCAGGCTTGCCGAAGTGCCGTTGAGCACAGCCTGTGTGCCGACAGCGTGGCCGCTGATGTCGTAGGCCGTGAGGCTCACGATATTGCTTGCCGAGGCGGCATAGACGGCATCCGGGGTGCTGATGAGGATGAGCTCCGAGCTGTCGGTGGCTACATCCCCGACACCCGATGTGCCGATGTAGACAAATGTTGGAGCGCCGCCCGAGACGGGATACATCGATGAGCCGGCGCCATAGACGATGACGAGGTTGTATACCTTGTCGGGGTCCATCTGCGGATATGACAGTGATGTGGCGAATGCGGCTTTATTGTCCGTGTCGTCGAGGAAAAGCGTCTTACCTGCGTATGTGACAACCTCAACCTGGCCGGGGTATTCCTCGGATTCCTGAGCGATGCATGCCATCACCGGATAGGCGAAATATCCGGATTCGAGACTGAGGGATGTACTCACCTCGATATTGCCGGGATCGGTAATTTCGTAGAGCCGAAGCAACTGTCCGTTGGCGAACTGGCGGTGGAGCTTCGCGTCGGCCACCTCGATGGACGATGACAGGCTTATCGCGGGCGCCCCGGGATTGGGATTCATAGTGACGGCTTTGATGAAGTCGTCGGTGTAGATCTTGTAGCTGCCCTCGTCCATGTATGACAGGTAGAAGGTCGTGGGCTCGGTGACCGACATGTACTGCTGGAGCTGAGTGAGGTCGGTGACCCATTCGTGGCGCAGGGATGAGTGCGGAGCCACGGTGAGGAGCACGCTCTCGCCAAGGAAGGCAAGTGCCTTGCCGTCGGAAAGCGCCGGGGCGAATCCGCCGGTGAGTTCAATGTCGCTCGTATTCTCCACCTCGACATAGAGACGGGCTGAGCAGCCATAGTAAAGACCGCTTATGAATCCGCCGCCGGTGACTTTCAGCTCGGGGGCGGCGAGGCTCTGCACGGTGTATTTATCACCGGCCTTGGAAAGAGTCACGTAGTCATAATATCCGTAGAGTGTCTTGCAGGGGATCCACTCGGGATTCTCCTCCTCAAGGGCGAGTGTGGCGAGCGACACTTTGTAGGTGCCGTCGGCCAGAGGCGCCTCGGGCAGATACACGGCGGGCTTCATGAGTTCGACACTGGTACCGTAGCCCGATGGAATCTGCCAGCGACGTGTGCTGACATCGCAATAGACGGACTCTCCACCGTTCTGAGGCTCGAAGCGGGCACCAAACTTGATGTGCAGCGTAGCGGGGTTGTAGTTCACCCACATGGCGCCCTCCTGCACGGTGAGGTCAAACTTGAGGCTGTCGTCCGAGATCTCGGCGGTGAGGGAGCCCATTGCGGTCATAGCCTCGGGCTGAGGGATCACGGGCTGGCCGGTGGGAGGCTGTATACCCAGTACGGCGTCCTGAGTGAAATTGTATCCGCCACCGCCGCCACCTCCCGAGCCGAGGGCATCGGGATTAAGGGCATTGAGCGAATAATAGCCGTTGGACATGCCGGTCCAGCCCCAGTTGAAGTGGAAGAAACCGTCGCCGTCGTAGCCGTCGCACACAAAGGAGTGACCGCCGCCGAGAGTCGAAGCTCCGCCATAGAGGATGGGGCCGACGTTCTTGAGGTTGTCGTAGATCATCTGCTCCCAGTCGGTCGACGAGTAGTACATGCGCAGCTCGTATCGGGCGTTCTCATCGTAATTGAAATATTTGACGATACCGTTGCGTATCATCATGGCAAGGGCGCCCGAGGAGTCGGTGCCGTAGTCCATCTTCACGGCATAGCCGCAGGCCTTCATCAGATAGGCCACGGCATCGGCCTGGGTGTCGTCGTAGCGGCCGGGATAATAGGCATCGAGCATATTGTCCCAGTCGAAAGCCTTGCGCTCGAAGTTGAGCGTGAGTTTCTTGCCGATCGACTCGGAAGTATATGAGATCGAGCCACGGCCACGCTCGGGGTATTCCCAGTATTTCATCACCTGGGCCATGGCCGTGGCCACACAGCCGGTGTAAGTGCGCAAGGCACCGCTCAGGGGGCACATGTCGTTGTATGGCTCCACCTGGTCCCAGTGTGTCTTGAGCATGGGAGCAATGGCCTCGCGGCTGGCGCGCGACGCGGCGGGCACGGCTTCGGCGCCGTCCGAAGCCACGGATTCGCGGGCTGCGGCATATTCGATCTGTCGGGCATATTCATCGAGCCACCACTGCATGGCGGGGGCGATATCCGAGCTGTCGAAACTGCCGCTGTCGGTGTATCCGAGTACGGGATAGGCCTGATCGTCGGCACTGAGCATGACATAACCCTTGCCACCGACGCGGTTGAAAACGTATACCGCCGGGGTGCCTGTAGCGGTAAGAGCGGTATGTGTCAGCTTCACGTTGTTGCCGTCCATAGCGCCAAGCTGCTTGCGCGAGGAGGATACACGCTGCAGCGCCTGGGCGGGTGTAATCGGCGCGGCCACGGCGGTTGCGGACATAGACAGCAGGCATATGCCTGCAAATATTCGGTAGTTCATTCCAATAGTTCGTTTTTAGCCGAAACAGCCGGGCGCCGCATGGCGCCCGGCATTCCGGCCGTAATTAAATTACCGGTTTAGAGTTATTTGAGCATGACCTTCTTGCCGTTGATGATATAGATGCCGGCAGGAAGTTTCGAGAGATCTTCGGCAGTAGCCTTGTCAAGGATCAGGCGGCCTTCAAGAGTCACTACAGTAATGCCGGAGGAGGCGCCGATCTCAACGTCGGTTATACCCGAGGTGGGATCGAACTTGAATGTAGCGAGGATTGCGGGCGAAGCCTGCGAGCCGTCGAGAGTGAAGGCGCCTTCGCGGATTTCAAGCTTGTATTCGCCGGCCACGGTGGGAGGTGTTGCCACGTTAAGTTCGAATACGGGATATTCGGCATCGGCGACTGCGGTTATGGCAGGAGTCTGGCGGTATTCATAGCCGCGCACAAGCGATACGCTGTATTGATTGAAAACCTCGGCGCTCTTGGCCTCGGGGAATCCCACCTTGATTGCTGACAGATCATTGGTCGTAGTACCGTCGGCCGGTGTAAGCACAAAGGAATATTCCTTGGGAGCCATGAGAATCCATGAAGCGTCGACTGCGGGCGAGGATTCGCCGGACACTGTGAATGCACCGGCCTCGAGCTGTACGTGCAGAGTAGCGCCGTCGATGCAATTATCCGTGTTGGTGAAGCCCATCATCAGATAGTTGTTCTCGGCCATTACAAGGTAATCGGTATCATAAGCGAGTACCTTGTCATTGACAGTTATCTTGGCCTTGGAAGCATCGAAAGCAGAACCCACGAAGCTTGTCTCACCAAAGACGATCGCCCAGGTAGCACCATATTCCGAGAAGATGATAACACCATTATCGGGCGTGAGCGTGTAGTCAACAGATACGGGAGCATCAAGGATATATGAGCACTGGATCTGGGGCGACGCCTCGCCGTCGACGAGGAATGTGCCTTCGTCAATCAGGAACGACAGGGTGCCGTTGGCCGGATGCTGCGAATCAGAATTGAGGGTGAGTGTGAAGGTAGGATGTGATGCGCCTTCCACCTCGGTGCATTCAAAGCCGGCAGAGGCGTATGAACCTCCGTTGGTAAGGATGAACGACCACATGCTGCCCTCGAAGGTAACTTCCTTGGCATCGGGGAACTCGAGAGTGAATTCGTCGAGCGACTCAACAGTGCTGCCGGGAGCGGGGGTGAGCTTCCACGACGGTTTGTAGTGGAATGTAGCGGTAACGGCCTTGCTGGGCTCGCCGTCAACGGTAAATGCGCCCTCGGGGATAGTTACGGTGTAATCGCCTTCGACGAGAGGAGTGCTGCCGAAGAGGATCTGATACTGCTGAGGATTCTCGGGATGCGAAACCTCGACAGTGGAGGCCGAGAAACCGTTGCCCTCGAGTGTGATGGCGATCTCGTTGTATTCAATCTCAGATGCGCCCGGGAAGGTGATGAACAGCTTGCTAAGATTGCCGGTAACGGTGCCCGGAACAGGCGACAGGGGATATTCGGGCATGTCGGCGGCGATGGTGTAGGTGGCTTCGATTGCCGGTGAGGCCTCACCATCGAAGCTGAATGCAGCCTCGGGGATGCTGAGAGTCCATGTGCCGGCAGCGTCGAGGGTCATGTCCTCGCTGTCTTCATTGACAATCGTGAGGGTAAAGTTGCGGCCGCTTGTGGCATTCCAGTCAGGATAAATCAGGCAATCGTAGACGGTGGAGCCATCGGTGATTGTAGCATCCTTGTCGGGATAGAACATTTCCTTGGTGATATCGAATTCGGGGAAAGCCAGATAGAATGTGCCGAGACTCTTGAGAGCAGAGCCGGATGCGGGAGTGAGGGTATAGGTCTCAAACTTCGACTTCAGAGTCGGGTCGACGGTCACTGTACCTGTGTATGCCTGTGACAGTGCGCCGCCCTCGGAGGGTACGTAACCTTCGGCTGTCTCATCCCACTTGGCCTCGAAGAATACACCGGCGGGGATGTCGAGAATATATTCACCGGCGGGAGCTATTGCCGACAGAGTGATTGGGAATACCATTGCCTGACCGTCGGCTGATGCTGCCGGTTCGCCTAATTCGGCACCGTGAATTGCCTCACCGCCGGCCTTGGGAGTAAGGCTGATATTTGCGAGGCCTTCGGCCGATGTGTAAGGCATGAGTTCAAAGTTCGGATCGGTCACGGGAACCGTTACCTTGATTTCATCAAGTTTCTTTACGATGCTTCCGTCGGCCGGATCTACCGATATTTCGGTGAATGTGCTCTTTTCTACTGCAATCGTGGTGTTCTTTTTGAGCTGGAATACATATTCGCCGTTATCATTCAGACCGTTTACCGAAACACCGCCGGCAGCAATGCCGTGTACGAGTTCGCCGTTCACAGAGATCTGACAGTCCTTGTCGGCCGGCTTGACAACGAATTCCGTATTGCGCAGGAAGCGGTTTGCTGCCAGAGTGGCAGCATCGGCAACATGGTGCACGGGACCGTAGCTGACGGTGGCGGCATCATCGGCAGCAGTGAGTGTCACAGCATAGCTTGTACCTTCGGTATCGTTGTTATACACGGTGATAGTCGAATGCAGCTGCGGATCGGTAGAGGCCGCCGGGAAATAGGGTGTGAATGAGTAGTTCTTCTGACCGTTCTCATCCACCGAGCCGGTGAGTTTGAGTCCGTCAAGATAAACGCCGGCCGTAATGTCCTCACTGTGCGACAGAGTGAGCGGAGTGTCATAGCCGGGGACAAAGCTTATGGTGCCCTCACCGGCTGCGGTTGCGTAGCTTGCCGCCTCGGGGTTATCCCAGTTGTTGGCAAACTGGACAGAGCCCTTGAACTTCAAGAAGTTCTTGCTGCCTGTGAAGCTGGTGTTGGCTGTGTAAGGATCTTCCATTTTGTTCACAACCATATAGAACTCGGAGCCGTCGTTTTCTTTGGATATTGCCGAACCGCCGTCTTTTATGTCGAACTTTCCGTCAACCTTACATAACACCTTACTGATATAATATCCGGCCTTGGGACGCATGAACATCTTTGCGTTTTTTCCCGAAACAGGTATCACATATTTCTTAGTATCAGCAGTGGTGAATACCTGACCGGCGACAGTAATATCGGATGTGATGGCAGTACCCTGGGGCATAGTCATTGCATCGCCGCCGTATGTGAGCGAGAATTCCACACCCTCGCCGTTGATGATATAGCCGGTGAACTCAACATTGCCGTAAACCTTGGCTGTACCCTGGATCTCAAGAGTATTGCTTTCCTCAGTAATGGTAAGACGGAGCTGATTCATGCTGCTGTTGAACGAACCCGTAACATCCTCGCCGTTGAATATGAATTTCGAATAATTGTAGTCATCTCCAAGGAAATTCAGCCACAGAGAGGAACCCTCTTTAACCGAAATAGTATTGTTCTCAATTTCGTCGGGCATGATAAAGGTGCTGAGAGTCGCATTGCGTATGTTGTTGAGGCAATCCTCCATTCCCTCGCCATATTTCAGGGTAAGAGAACAATCGACAGGCTCATTCTCATATACACGGATAGCAAGGACGTCGTCAGGCTGTACATTTATGTTGTCATACTGCTTGTAGTACTGATGTTTTGGGACATCGGTGCCGTTAAGCGTAATCTTATAGAGCGATTCCACACCGGTAAAGGCTATCGAAAGCGGATCATCAATAGCGGGATTGAATGCATAAGTATTTGAACCGTTCTTGAGGTCGAGCTTATAACCCGATGCAAAAGTGGCTGTGAGAACATCCAGCCCGTTCTCAACATCGATAGTGAAGCTGTCGTTGCGTTCAAGCTTGATGACATTGACTTTGAAAGTTTTGCCGTCACAGCTTGAATTCATGGATCCGCCGATATATTTTTCAGTCTTGCCATAGGGCAGCACAGGGTTAAAGGTCTTGGATCCGTCGGTGGACGTTGTCGTCTGCACCATATAACCATCGGCACCGTATACATAGCAATAGCCGAATGTCGATGTGGTTTCAAATACATACGATGTCTGATCGGCCGCAAGCTCGACGAACGGGCCACTCAGACCGCCGGTCTGAATCTTGACCGACCCCGGGACCTCCCACTCGAACGTCACTTTCAGCGCCGACGCACTAAGGCCGGCGGTAAGCAACATTATGAGCAGAAGACCTAATGAATAAAGTCTTTTCATAGTGTTTGGAATAGAAGTGATTATTTAATGATTATTTTAATAGTTGTTTCACTTGAAGATACCAAGTATAGCCCGGGCTGCAGGTGGCCGAGTTCCACCCGGTCGGTACCGGCGGCGACCTGTACACCGGCGGCATTGTATACCTTTATGACGCCTTCGGCGACGGCTGCGCTACCGTCAAACTGTATGGAGCCTGTGTCGCCGGGTATCACGACAGCCCCGATGCCGTTCGTTTCGTCGAGAGGCAGATGATAGAAATCGGCCGAAATCGTGCGCGAATGCTGATCGTAGTAGGTTACGAAAAGGCGGCTGTCTTCCGCTCCGGGGAAAAGATTAATCGACGAAAGCACGCCGCGCTCGTCGGGGCAGGCCAACAGCAAAGTTTTACCTTGAGGATGTTCTTCACTCAGAGCCTCACCGATAAGCAGTTCTTCCTGATTGCCTGTACCCGAGGTACCACGCTTTACAAGCAGCATGTAGGCCATGTTGCCGGAGGTGGAATATACGCCCGGCTTAAGAACGCCCGAATAGAGGAAGCTCTTGGCATACATCACCTTGCTACCCATGTTGACCTCGTCGATATGACTGAACGCGCCCTTGCTGTCGATCCAGATGAATCGCATGATGTCGTTCTCGTTCTCGTCGACAGATGGGACACGCAACTCATCGACATACATATATGAGTCGCCCGAGGCCACACGGTCGAGATTGGCGGTAAGCACCTCAGGCTCACTGTCCTCGTCGATCTCAAACGAATAGTCGATGGTGAGCACGGTCTTGCACGAAATCAGATCCACAAAATGGAACAGGTAGCCCGAACCGCCACGGGTAACGAACATGTGCTGACGCTCATGACCGGGGACATCACTCATCGACAGCGCACTGTCGCAATCGCCGAAGATGGTTTTGAGCAACTTGCCTTCGTGGTCATAGAGGTAATAGGAGTTGACATATCCGTCGCTGGAAGGGATGTAGTTCTGGCGTGTGACATACAGGGCTGCACGTCCTGCCGGAGTTCCATAGCCGGTGAAATTGATATCCTCGCGATAGCGAAGATTGCCTACCGAGTAATATGAGGCTATCACATCGGGATTATCGTCTATCACGACAGGTATTTCCGTGGTATACTCATGAGCGATTGTACCGTCGGGCTGCACTTTCCACATCTCCACATCCAGCTTGTTGCCCTCGCGCTGCGACAGCTCATCGGTAATGGGATCATCATAACGGTTGTAGAAAGGCTCGGCATAATACTGGAACATAAAGTACAGATCGTCACCACGGCGCAGCGATATCATCAACGGTGTGCTTTCCTGATCGCCGGGGAGCTGTATTACAGGAATCTCTCTGGCAAGGGCGACCGTAGGCTCACCACCGGTCTCGGCACGTGTATATATCTCAACCGTAGCCTTGTTGGCCAGCAGGCTATCCCAGAACGACAGCGGCTCGTCTGAGCCGGACACATCATCCGATGACTCATCAATAAACGTCACATAATAATTGTCGCGGCCATCTGATGAAGGAGCCTCGGCCACATCACCGATCAGCTTGTCATAACTTTTGATGATCTTATCATAGCCCTCGTCAGTCTTTTCACCGCCGATCTGATATATAAGCGAGCTGTAGCGGTTGGTGCCCGGAGCTGCATTGACTGCAACACTCACAACCACCTCATACTTATCGTCTGTATTGAAGAAATTGCGTGTCACTATCGGTGCCAGGTCGCACGACGGCACACGTACTTCACCCTCGCGGTAGGCCATTTTATCCCTTACAGTACCTACAAGACTGAGCGACGAATCGTAGATATTGAAAGTGTACTCGCGCAGGATATATTCAGTAAAAGCCACATTGTCGTGGGGCGGGATCTCGTCATAGACAAAATCAGCCGTATAGAACCATAACTCGCCGCCGGGAGCATCAAGATCGCCCATATTGTCGACCGGACCGGCTGTAAACACCGGCGACGGAGCGTCTTCATTCACTGCGACGCGTTGGGCCTGCGAACGCATATTAAAGATCTTTTCATTACAGCGGTCAATGTTGTGACTGCGGCTGTCCTTAAACACTCGGCCCGACTCGGTGCGGTATCTCATCTGCGTAAGATCATGATGACCGCATTCGATGGCCGAGGCGGATGCGCATACGGTAGTCAGCGCCGCCACAAGCGCCATAGTTGCTTGTGTAGAGAATTTCATAAAATACTGGTAATGGATTGGTTAATCTATTGTGTATACTGGAATATGTATGTAATAACGACTTTACCCGATTGAATTATTGATAACACTATGAAATGAAACAACACTCGGACGGACGTCCTCCGACGACACCGTTAAGCGGGTAAATTCAGGAAGCGGAATTGAAAGAAAACACACATGCGCTCTATCAACGTGGGAACGAACAAGGTATCTCGTGAGAGATAACCGTCGCAAAGGTAATCAAAAAAAGAATATTCCACAAGTAAAATGCAAATAATCGCAACTTTTCAGGCAATCAAGAGGGCGTATTTATTTAGCTTTGCTAAGTCTGCTATCGAATACACGCTGCGGCTGATGTCGTGGCTATCTGCACAGGGGGCGTGCGAAGCCCGCCAAAAATGATACGTATGATTTGTATTGCTTGTGGAATATATAAAAGCCCCTGCGGCGAGGACGCGCAGAGGCCTTATGACAGTGGGCGAGTGTTCAGAGGGCGATGTTTTCCTTGACTTTACGGTAGATGTTGGGGGCGGTGAAGCCGAATTTGTCGTCGAGTACCTTGTAGGGGGCGGAGGCGCCGAAGCGTTCGAGTCCGAAAACTTCGCCGTTGAATCCTTTGATCCCCATGAGTACGGATGGCAGACCGGCGGTGAGGCCGAAGTGGGGAACATCGGCAGGGAGCACATCGGCACGGTAGCGTGCCGACTGTTCGTTGAACAGTCCTGTCGATGGCATGGACACCACGCGGGCTGCGATGCCGTCGGCGGCAAGGAGTGCGGCGACCTCGCACAGCAATGACACCTCGGAGCCGTTGGCCACAAGTACTACCTGCGGATCGGCTGGGTCAACCACCACGTAGCCGCCGCGACGTGCCTGCTCGGCATCAGAGTCGCGACCCGCAGATGTGGTGGCGGGGAGCTCTTTGATGTCCTGACGCGAGAGGATCAGTGCGGTGGGAGTGGCGTCGTTGTGCATGGCCATGTCCCAGCATACCGAAGTCTCGGCGGCGTCGGCGGGGCGCAGGGCGAGCAGCGAGGGGCGTCCCTCGAAGTTGCGGACCTGCTCGAGGAGGCGTATCTGCGCTTCCTGCTCCACGGGTTCGTGAGTGGGTCCGTCTTCGCCTACGCGGAATGAATCGTGGGTCCACACATATTTGACGGGAAGTTCCATCAGCGCTGCCATGCGCACGGCGGGCTTCATGTAGTCGGAGAATACGAAGAATGTGCCGCAGGCGCCGATAAGGCCGCCATGCAAGGCTATACCGTTCATGATCGAGGCAAGGGTAAGCTCGCTGACACCGGCCTGAAGGAAGGCGCCGGTAAAGTCTCCGGCAGCAAAGGCATGTGTCTTTTTGAGGAAACCGTCGGTCTTGTCGGAGTTGGCAAGGTCGGCCGAGGCGACGATCATGTTGCCGACATGCGCGGCAAGGTAGCCAAGGAAGTTGGCCGAGGCCTGACGGGTGGATATATCGGCCTTGCGCTCGATGGAGCGGTAGTCGAGGGCGGGGACATCACCGGCCATCCAGCTCTCAAACTCTGCGGCGAGCGCGGGATTGGCCTTGGCCCAGTCGGCATACTGACGCCGACGTCCGGCCACGATGTCTGCGAGTTCATGCGCACGCTCCTCGTAGAGTTTGCGCGACTCCTCGAATATCTCGAATGGCGCGTCGGGGTTGCCGCCGAGATTGGCGATCGTTGCGGCAAAGTCGGCACCGCTCTTGCCCAGTGGCTGGCCATGAGTGGAACATTGCCCCTCGAAGCCGGTACCGTCGGCCTTGACGGCGCCCTTGCCCATGACGGTGCGGCCGAGTATAAGCGTGGGACGCTTGGTTTCGCGGTCGGCCCGGGTAAGGGCCTCGGAGATCTGCAAGGGGTCGTTGCCGTCGATCTCTATTACGCTCCATCCCCATGCCCGGTATTTGGCTGCCACATCCTCTTCGTCGACTTCGGCAACCGTAGTGGACAGCTGTATGCCGTTGGCGTCGTAGAACATCACGAGCTGGCTGAGACCGAGATGCCCGGCTATGCGGCCGGCGCCCTGCGAGATTTCTTCCTGCACGCCGCCGTCGCTGATAAATGCATAGGTCTTGTGTGCCACGGCCTCGCCGAAGCGGGCCACAAGGAAGCGCTCGGCTATCGCGCAGCCGACGGCCATGGTATGTCCCTGACCGAGAGGACCTGATGTGTTCTCGATGCCGCGGCGCGGGTCAACCTCCGGATGACCGGGCATCGGGCTGCCCCACTGGCGGAACTGTTGCAGCTCGTCGAGTGTGAACTTGCCCGTGAGCGCAAGCACCGAATAGAGCATCGGCGACATGTGGCCGGGATCGAGGAAGAATCGGTCGCGTGCAAACCATGTAGGATCGGCCGGGTCGTAAACGAGGAATTTCGAGTACAGGACGTTGACGAAATCGGCGCCGCCCATAGCGCCGCCGGGATGTCCCGACTTGGCCTTTTCGACCATCGACGCGGCGAGAATGCGTATGTTGTCGGCCGCGCGGTTCATAAGTTTTATATCCATATCCTATTTATATTCATAAATCCTATAAAATTTCAGGTCCTTGTTCACCGGCAAGGGTGAGCAAGGGCCTGTATGAAGATTCAGAAATTACAGATTGCGGGCATCGGGTTCGTCATCGACAGGAATGTCGGTATTGACGTTCTTTGAGCCCGAAACAGCATAGAAGAAGAGGTAGGCGAGCATTGCCACAACCAGCCAGTAGGAGGCCATGTAGCCGGCTGTATTGGCGATAGCGTTCTGTATGAACGGCATTACGCCGCCGCCTACGACCATCATCATGAAGATGCCCGAAGCCTGGGCGGTGTACTTGCCCAAGCCCTCGACTGCGAGATTGAAGATGCCGCCCCACATCACGGATGTGCACAGGCCGCAGAGCACAAGCAGCAGAGCAGAGAAGGGGACCGATGCCATGGTGAAGCCGTCCTCGACGCTATATGCGGGCATCGACACACGATATTCGGCAGGCATAAAGATTGCGCCGGCGATGAGGAATATGGCGAAGAGCGACACCACGGTGAGCTGGATGCGGCTCGATACTTTGCCCGAGATAACGCTCGACACCAGTCGGCCCACAAGCATGAGCAGCCAGTATATGGCGGCGATACCGCCGGCAACGGCTGTGGCATTGACCGTAATACCCGATGCGGCAGAGTCGCTGAGATAGAAAATCAGCACGCCCGGAATGCCGACCTCGATACCGACATAGAAGAAGATACCGATGACACCGAGCACAGTGTGGCGGAAGTTCCAGGGACTGTGTGAGTATTTGACTTTCTTGGCCGAGGTCTTGTTGGGTTCGGGAATGGCAACGGTGAAGATAACAAAGAAGGCAAACACAAAGACGCCCATGGCTATAAACAGCAATGGAGTGACATCGCTCATGGATGTCTGCTTAGTCACCTGACCGATGAGCATACCCACCAGCAGCGGCGTAAGGGTGCCGGCGAGCGAGTTGAGTGAACCGCCGATCTGAATGAGCTGGTTGCCATGGTTTCCGCCGCCGCCGAGGAGGTTGAGCATAGGATTGACAACGGTGTTGAGCATGCACACACAGAAACCGCAGATAAAGGCGCCCAGCAGATAGATGATGAAGTTGAGGGTAACTACACTATCACCGACGGTGAATACGCCTGTTTCGGTGCCGACGAAGCTTGCAAGCCACTGGAACACAAGCCCGACAAAGCCCACGACAAGTGCATAAAGGGCTGTCTTCTTATAGCCGATTCTTACGAGAAGATTACCGGCCGGAATACCCATGAAAAGGTAAGCGAGGAAGTTCATGAGGTTGCCGAGCATGCCCGACCACTCGTAGTTGTTTTTCCATATCGTGCCGAGCGGAGCGGCAAGATTGGTAACGAAAGAAATCATAGCGAAAAGAAACATCATCGTAATGATGGCGATGACTTTACCTTTCGGGTTAGCTTTTTGCGTTTCCATTTGTAATGTAATTTAGGTCAGTAAGGGTTTATAAGGACAAAGGTAGCTTTTTTCGGACGAGCGTGCAAATAAAAGGTGAAAAAACTTGTATCTGCCCATAATGGAAAAGGCGCGTGTGATTGACCCCTTCGGGCACGCGGGACTGACCCCTTCGGGCGAAATAAGATTGACCCTTGCGGGCGAAATAAAAATGACCCCTGTCGAAGCATCGGCAGGGGAATTTTTTTTGTAGTTTTGGAGAC
>JAGANS010000023.1 GCA_017624155.1 Muribaculaceae bacterium
GCACCGGATTGTTTTTGGTCCGGCGCGACAGAATCTGAATGACGCGGCGAATCTCCTCGTCGCGGCCGATCACCGGGTCGAGTTTGCCCGAGCGTGCGCGTTCGTTGAGGTTGATGGCATACTTCGACAGAGCATTGTAGGTTTCTTCGGAATTCTGGTCGGTCGCCTTCTTGCCCTTGCGCAGTTCCTCGACAGCGGCCTCGAGTTCCTTGCGCGACAGGCCGGCGTCTTTCAGTATCGTGGATGCCGGGGAGTTTACATCGAACAATGCGAGCAGCAAAGCCTCGAGGGCCACATATTCATCGCCCTGTTTTTTAGCTATATCCAATGCCTTCTGAAGCACATCGTTGGCGGTACGGCTCAGATAGGGCTCGCCTCCGCTCACCTTCGGCAGGGCAGCAATCTCGCGTTCGATCTGTGCGTTGACGGCGGCGATATTTGCCCCGATTTTCTGAAAAATGAACTTTACCAGCGATTCGCCCTCATCGATAACACCCTTAAGTAGCACGACGGGTTCGATGCTTTGCGCACCCGCCGCACGAGTCAGTTCGACGGCCTTCTGAATGGCCTCTTGCGACTTAATTGTGAAATTGTTGAAATTCATAGACGAATTTTTATGGTTGTGCCGGCAGGCGTCTGCCGGTATTTTTATTATTATACTGTATTGTAAACAAGTTTTGTCGATACTTGGTTTGCAAAATATATGCCGAAAGGCCGCGTGTGACAAATTTACATACTCCAACTGCCGGATTTGAGCATTATTGTCTGTACAGCTGTCAACTTTTTGTATACACGGGTTGTTTTTTGAGAAAAATAATTGTAACTTTGCAGTGTCCTAAAGTGCGGAGACGATGCCGATGAGCCGTGCCGTATGCTGGAACATCACATTTACATCATAAAATACATCTCTGACCGGGTCTTGCCGACCCATACTCCCGACATTTATGCCACGGAGCAGATAAGCACAAACTACCTATCCTTTACACTATATAAAATATAAATTCCCGAGCGGCCGCTTCGGGCTGTATTGCCGGATTGGCTCATGATACACCTCTACGGCGACCGACTATATAAAACTTATATGTACAATATCTCCGATTTGGAAAGTATGGCTGAAGGCGACATAAAAAAAGTCGCGGAAGAACTCGGCCTTAAAAAAATCGATTCAACAGATAAGCAGGAGCTTATCTACCGTATTCTCGACGAGCAGGCGATAGTCGGCGCGGCCACGCGTGCCGCCAGACGCCGTGAGGCGACTCCTGACAAAGCCGAGCCCAAGAAGCGTGGCCGTAAAAAGAAAGTTGCCGATGCTGTCGAGCCCGCTGAAGCGGCTGCACCGGCTGTCGAAGCTGCTGCCGCTCCCGAGGCCGCTGCCGGCACCGAAGCCCCGGTGGGCGAACCTGTCGAGGCTCCTGTCGGACAGCCCAAGCGTCGTCGCGGCCGTCCCTCCAAAAAAGAACTTGCCGAGCGCATGACGTCCGAAACTCCTGCAGAAACCACTGAAGCCGCTCCCGAAGTCAAGGCCGCACAGGTTGATGAAGAGCCTGTCGCAGCCGATGCCCCCGTGGCGGAAGCTGAGCCCGATGATGCACCGGCGCCTGCCGAAGTCAGCGCCCAGGAGCAGCCCCGCGAGATGACACCACGCTACGATTTCCATCCGAAGGGCGACTTCAGCTCGTTCTTCCCGCGCGGAGAGGGCCGCAAATTCGTCCCCCGCAGCCAGCAGGAGAAGGAACAGCCGCTGCGTCCGCAGCTAAGGCCTCAGCAACCTGTCAGCGAAGCCCCCATCGTACTTGTGGAGCCCGGCCAGCCTATGCCTCCCCAGCAGGGCAAGAAAAAGAAAAACAAGAACGGACAGATGCAGCAGCCCTACGCCGACCAGCGTCTGCAGCCCGCACAGAGATACGACTTCGAGGATTTCCTTCAGACACAGGGCGTCCTCGACATCGAGCCTCAGGGACATGGTTTCCTGCGTTCGAGCGACTACAATTATCTCCCCTCGCCCGATGATGTGCTCGTCACCCAGCAGCAGATCAAGCAATACGGACTCAAGGCAGGCGATGTTGTGGAAGCCACGATACGGCCGCCCAAAGAAGGCGAAAAATACTTCCCGATGTGCCGCGCGTTGCGCGTCAACGGCCGCTCGCTCGAGTTCATCCGCGACCGCAAGGCCTTTGAACATCTGACGCCGCTATTCCCGGATGAAAAATTCAACCTCACCGGCGGCGCCACCACATGCAACATATCCACCCGTGTTGTCGACATGTTCGCTCCTATCGGCAAGGGACAGCGTGCCCTGATCGTGGCCCCGCCCAAGACCGGTAAGACACTCCTTCTGAAGGACATCGCCAACGCCATTGCCGAGAACCATCCCGAGACATACATCATGATCCTGCTCATTGACGAGCGCCCTGAGGAGGTTACCGACATGCGACGCAGCGTCAACGCCGAGGTCATCGCCTCGACATTCGACGAGCCCGCCGACCGCCACGTGCGCATTGCCGGCATAGTGCTCGAGAAGGCCAAGCGCATGGTAGAGAGCGGTCACGACGTAGTGGTGCTCCTCGATTCCATCACCCGCCTCGCCCGCGCCTACAACACCGTGGCACCGGCATCAGGCAAGATACTCTCGGGCGGTGTCGATGCCAATGCTCTCCAGAAACCCAAGCGCTTCTTCGGCGCGGCACGCAATATCGAGGGCGGCGGCTCGCTCACCATCATTGCCACAGCGCTCACCGAGACATCGTCCAAGATGGACGAGGTGATCTTTGAGGAATTCAAAGGCACCGGCAATATGGAGCTGCAGCTCGACCGCCGACTGTCCAACAAGCGTATCTTCCCGGCCGTCGACATCATCGCGTCAAGCACCCGCCGCGACGATCTGCTGCTTCGTCCCGAGACCCTCAACCGCATGTGGATACTACGCCGCTTCCTCGGCGACCGCACACCCATCGAGGCAATGGAATTCATCAAAGACCGCATGGAACGCACCCGCGACAACGACGAGTTGCTGCGTACGATGGGCGAATGACCCCCGCAGCTTGCCATTTATCAACTTTCGGGTGAAAAAATGGCGCAAAGTCTTTGCGGTTAAAAAAATAATTCGTAATTTTGCCGCGCTAAACAGTTAGCACAGACACAGAAAACAAAAATCAATAAACTAAATATGATCATCGTACAAGTAAAAGAAGGCGAAACA
>JAGANS010000024.1 GCA_017624155.1 Muribaculaceae bacterium
CATGCACCTGCCCGGCGTATCAGGCATGGCCTACGCACATTCGCATCACGAACTGTGGTGCATCACCTCCGCCACCACCGAGGTATTGTGCGCCGGCTGCGGCTATGCCCGCTACACAATGACGCTGACACTCGACCCCGCAGCCACCGTGAACAATCCCGGCGGCGACGCCCTCATCACCGACACCGGCGGCAATGTGCGCCGCGCAGGCCACGGCGAGCCGGTCACGGCCGTCGATATCGAGTGGAGCGGCGGCATAAGTCTGAGCCGCCTTGCCCGCGGCATAGCCGCGCTGCGCGCCGACATCGCCGGCACATTCAGTCCTCTGACGATTGCGGTCCACCGCCGCGCCATTACCCGTATATGCCCCGCGCCCGAGCTTCAGCTCACCGTCGACGGGCCGCTGCACTCGCCCATAGGCCGCCGCTTCATGCACATTCCCATGCGCGAAGCACAGATCCGCATCACCGCCACCGCCTCCCCCGACTCCTCCCTCCGCGCCATAGAAATCACGCCATGAGGCGATATGCCAAAAGGCGTGCGAAGCCCGCCAATTTACTCATAACCGGGCCCGTCGAACCCCAAGGCGAGACGTGCCCGGACAACCATCCCTCCCACGGATTGGCGCCCGTAGGCCGCCGATTCACTGATTCAGACGATGAGGCGTGCGAAGCCCGCCGATTTACTCGTAACCGGGTCCGTCGAGCCCCAAAGGCGAGACGTGCCCGGACAGGCATCCACCCACGTACAGGCGCCCGTAGGCCGCCGATTATATCAACGGCGCTATATTTGCCATCGTGGCTCAAATCGGTGGCCTTCGCACGCCAAAAATCCAACCCTCAACCCATTCAACATTCAACATTCACCATTCAACATTACCCCCCCTCTCTCCCGTGGATATTCTCTCCGAAAACGCCCGCCGCATGGCCGCCCGCCGTCCCCTGCCCGACCCGCTCAGGGGCGACCCCGAGTCATCCCTGCGTGTACGTGTCGACACACCCGACCCCGACGGCACCGTGGCATACATACCCCGCACCATGGCCGAAGACCCCGAATACGTCCTCGTGCAGCGCGACACCGACGCCTGGCGACGCCTGCGCTGCCGGCACGACTTCGAGTACTGGTGCGCCAAATGCTGCATCATCAAGCACAAGACCCTCGGCACCAACGTACCCCTGGTGCTCAACGCACCGCAACGACGCGTCGCCGCCGTGATGGAGGCCGACCGCCTGGCCGGCAACCCCATCCGTATCATCATGCTCAAGGCACGCCAGTGGGGCGGCTCCACTCTCATACAGGTATACATGGCCTGGATACAGTCGTGCCACCGGCGCAACTGGCATTCACTCATCTGCTCACAGGTAAAGGACACATCCACCGGCATACGCGGCATGTACACACGCCTGCTCGCCGACTATCCCGCCGAGCTGTGGGACGGCGACGAGCCACCGCGCTTCCGCCCCTATGAGCGCTCGACCAACGTGCGCGAAATCTCGGGCCGAGGTTGCCGCGTCACCGTCTCTTCGATTCAGAATCAGGACGCCGTGCGCGGCGCCGACTTCGCCATGGCCCACCTGTCGGAGACCGCCTTCTGGCCCGCCACACGCACCCGCACCCCCGCCGACCTCATCCGCGCCGTATGCGGCTCGGTGGCCCTTATCCCCTACTCGCTCGTGGCCATGGAATCCACCGCAAACGGCGTGGGCAACTACTTCCACAGCGAGTGGCTGCGTTGCCGCGACGGCAACGGCGACAAGCGCGCCGTATTCGTTCCCTGGTACGAAATAGAGATGTACTCGCTGCCCCTGCCCGCCGCTCGCATGGAGGATTTTGTCAAATCGATGGACGCCTACGAGATGTCGCTGTTCACCGATCACGGCTGCACGCTCGATCAGATTCACTGGTACCGCTGCAAGCGCCGCGAATATCAGAGCCACGACAAGATGATGGCCGAGTATCCCACCACCGACGAGGAAGCATTCACCGCCACCGGTTCGCCCGTATTCAGCCCCCGCCACGTGGAGCGCATGAGGCAGGAGTGCGACGAGCCACGCACCGGCGAACTCAACGCCGGCGGCGACGAATTTGTCGACGACAGCACAGGACACCTGCAGCTGTGGGAGCCTCCGCAGCCCCGGGCACGCTACGTCGCCGCGATGGACATCGGCGGCCGCAGCGACAGCAGCGACTTCTCGGTGATCTCCGTTATGCGCGTCGACACCCTGCGGCCCGCTGTTGCCGCTCAGTGGCGCGGACACATCGACCACGACATCCTCGGCCAAAAGGCCGAGAGCATCGCACGATACTACAACGAGGCCCTCCTGGCCGTCGAATCCAACACCCTCGAGACCGACTCGGGCGCCGGACTGTATGTGCTGGAACGCCTCGCCGACACATATCCCAACCTCTACCGCCGACGCGTATACGACTCCGTGACCAACTCCGAGTCGAGCCGCGTGGGCTTCCATACCAACCGACGCACCAAGGAAATGGTGCTCACCGGCCTGATGGCCGCCGTACGCGACGGCACATACCGCGAGCGGGACATCCTCGCCTGCCGCGAGATGCTCACCTACGAGCAGAAGCCCAACGGCAGCTACGGCGCCAAAGACGGCTGCCACGACGACATCCTCATGACACGTGCCATCGCCCTCCATCTGGCTCACGAGGAGGCCCGCATACCCGTCCTCGCCCCCTACACCCCGCCACCGATGTGGTGATTACAAGGCAAAAAACGCACGCACATTGCACCCGTTTGAAAATTTATGCGTACTTTTGCACTCAAATTCAACAATGTCATGCAGAAAGCCGTAGTCATCATACCAATGTACAACGAGCGCGAGAACGCCGCCGCAATCATCGACGCCGTCCTCGGTCTCGAAAAGCCCTTTGATGTCCTTGTCATCGACGACAACTCGCCCGACGGCACCGCCGCCATCGTCAAGGACAAAATCACCGCCAGTCCCGGCCGCGTCCACATCATCGAGCGCCCCGGCAAGCTCGGCCTCGGCACCGCATACATCACCGGCTTCAAATGGGCCCTCGACAACGGCTACGACATCATCTGCGAGATGGACGCCGACTTCTCCCACAACCCCCTCGACCTGCTCAAGCTCCGCGACGAGGTGGAGAGCGGACGCGCCGACGTGGCCGTAGGCTCGCGCTATGTCACCGGCGTCAACGTCGTCAACTGGCCCATGGGACGCGTCCTCATGTCCTACTTCGCATCCAAATACGTGCGCATCGTCACCGGCATCCCCGTCCACGACACCACCGCCGGATTCGTATGCTACTCGGCCGAGGTGCTCCGCACCCTCGATCTCGACAAGGTGAAGTTCAAGGGCTACGCTTTCCAGATCGAGATGAAATTCACCGCCTACAAGTACGGATTCCGCGTGGCCGAGGTACCCATCATATTCGTCAACCGCGTCCTCGGCACATCAAAGATGAGTGGCGGCATCTTCGGCGAGGCAGTCTTCGGCGTCATACGCCTCAAGTGGAACTCTCTATTCCGCAAATACCCAGCCCGAAGCCAAAAAAGCGTTAAAAATTGACCTCCGCCCTTGCGGATTCAAAAAAAAGACGTACCTTTGCACCGGGTAAGTCCTACACGACCAGCTCCCTGAGAATCCCCCAGGTCTTGACCGAAGCAAGGGTATCAGGTTGTAGCGGTGCGATGTAGTAAGCTTGCCCTTTTTTCGTATATATACCCCTACCCGATATGAGAACCGCTCAAGAAGTAGAATCCTGCACACTCCTGGGCAACCAGGGCGTGAAATATCCCACCGAGTACTGCCCCGGCATACTCGAAACTTTCAAAAACAAACATCCCGAGAACGAATACCTCGTCACCTTCAACTGCCCCGAATTCACCTCGCTATGCCCCAAGACCGGGCAGCCCGACTTCGCCACCATCATCATCAACTACATACCCCGCGAGGACATGGTCGAGAGCAAGAGCCTCAAGCTCTATCTCTTCAGCTTCCGCAACCACGGCGACTTCCACGAGGACTGCGTCAACATCATCATGAAGGACCTCGTGCGCCTGATGAATCCCCGGTACCTCGAGGTCAGGGGCATATTCACACCCCGCGGCGGCATCGCCATCTACCCATTTGCCAACTATGGCGACGACGAGCACCAGGACCTCGTGCGCCTGCGCCTCGCCGAAGCCTTCAAAGCCACATTCTAAGCCATTATGCAACAGCAGAAAGACACCCTGATGGTGGTGAGCGGCGGTATGGACTCCACCACCATGCTCTACGAATACGCCCGGCGTATCGCCCTGGCCGTGACATTCAACTACGGCTCCAACCACAACGCCCGCGAGATAGAATGTGCCCGATACAACTGCGACCGCCTCGGCATAGAGCTTATCGTAGTCGACCTCCCCTTCATCGGCCAACTCTTTGAAAGCTCGCTCCTCAGCGGCGCCGACGCCATCCCCGAGGGCGATTACGACGACGACAACATGCGCTCGACCGTCGTACCCTTCCGCAACGGCATCATGCTCTCCATCGCCGCCGGCCTCGCCGAGAGCCGCGGTCTCAAGCGCCTGATGATCGCCAACCACGGCGGCGACCACGCCATATATCCCGACTGCCGCCCCGGATTCATCGAGGCCATGTCGCGCGCCATCTCGGAAGGCACCTACGAGCACCTGTTCATCTCAGCCCCCTACACCGACATCACCAAGGCCGACATCGCCCGCCACGGCGCTGCCCTCGGCATCGATTACAGCCACACCTACTCGTGCTACAAGGGCGGCGAGAAGCACTGCGGCCGCTGCGGCACATGCACCGAGCGACGCCAGGCCTTCATCGACGCCGGCATCCCCGACCCCACACAATACGAAGAGTGACCGCAGACCATGAAACTTTCATGACCAATATTTGTTCATGATATATAAATATTATATCTTTGCAAATAAAATGATATCACTATGGATGCAGCATTACCCAAGAAAGCAACAATGTTCCGACTCAGCGCCGACCTCCTTGACCGGCTCAAAGAGATGGCCCGCCGCGAACACCGGAGCCTCAACAACTTCGTAGAGTGCATTTTACTGGATGTAGCATACAACGAGCCCAATGACACTACCATAGCGGCCATAGAAGAGGCCCGCAGCGGCCGGCTGCGCAATGCCACGCCTATCGACACCTCGTCGGTCGAAGCTATGTTCAAGTCGGCAGGATTATGAAAAAACTACGGCCCACGACCCAATATAAAAAGGATTTAAAACGTATCCGCAACAATCCCGGGAAAGCGGCCGCTTTGCTCAAAGTCCTGATTCTTCTGGAGAATGAGCTTCCTGTCCCTGCCGAATACAAGCCACACATGCTCACAGGCGATTATGCAGGATGTATGGAGTGCCATATTCAGGGCGACTTTCTCCTGATATGGATCGATGAGGAGACAGGCGACATTGACCTCGTAAGGCTCGGTTCACACTCCGAGTTGTTCGGCAAAGGATTAAAGCGATGAGCATTGGTCGTAAAGCGTTTGTCGGACGAATTTCGCTTTCATATCCGGGAGATTTTTCTTAATTTTGTGGAAATTTTTGGACGATGGCTAAGAGTATTTTTATCACGGGCGGTGCATCGGGCATCGGGGCCGCAGCAGTTAGGATTTTTGCCGCACGCGGCTGGCGTGTGACCTTTATGGATGTTCACCCCAAGGAAGCCAAGGAGCTGATCAACAATGTCGACTCGCCCGAGCCGGTATGCTTCATCGAGGGCAGCACCCGCTCGCGCGCCGACCTCGACGCCGCTCTCGAACTTGCCGCCGACGATGCCGGCGGCGTTGACGCAGTATTCGCCAACGCAGGCATACACCGCAAGAACACCGTCATCGATATCGAGGACGAGGTGCTCGACGAACTCATCCAGACCAATATCATAGGCACGGTGAACACTATCCGCTGCGCCATTCCCTTCCTGGCCAACGCCCAGGAGGGCACGTCGGCAATCGTCATCAATGCCTCGGACCAGTGCTTCATCGGCAAGGCGGGCAACTTTGGCTACGGCCTCACCAAGGGTGCGCTCGGCCAGCTCACCCGCAGCTCAGCCATCGACCTGGCCCACCTGGGCATACGTGTCAACGCCGTGTGCCCCTCGACCATCGACACGCCGCTGGCACAGCGCTGCCTGCGCACACCCGAAAGCCGCCGCTCGGAGGACCGCCTGTTCCTGCGCGGCTCGATGGGACGGGCCGAGGAGGTGGCCGCGATGGTATATTTCCTGGCCTCGGACGAGGCATCCTTCTGCACCGGCGGCCTTTACCCCGTGGACGGAGGCCTCACGGCCATGTGAACCGCTTGTGGCGACACAGTGTTATAATTTCACAGAACCTTATTCCTACGTCTTATGATCGAACGCATTATAATCATCGACAATGCCGACCCGCTGAACTTCTACGGTGTGAACAACTCCAACATGCAGCTGATCCGCAACCTGTTTCCCAAGCTCCGCATCGCTGCGCGCGGCTCGGTGATAAAGGTTATCGGCGAGGAGTCGGAGACCGCCGAGTTCGAGCGCAAGATCAAGGAGCTTGAGGAGTATGCCTCGCACCGCAACAACCTGTCGGAGGAGGTGATCCTCGACATCGTCAAGGGTGACGGCCACCGCGAACTCAAGAAGGACAACGTGATAATCTACGGCATCAACGGCAAGCCCATCATGGGCCGCACACCCAACCAGCAGCGCCTTGTGGAGCAGTTTGCCGAGAACGACCTCACATTTGCCCTCGGCCCCGCCGGCACGGGCAAGACATACGTGGCCATAGCCCTGGCGGTCCGCGCCCTCAAGAACAAGGAGGCCCGCAAGATAATCCTGTCGCGCCCGGCTGTGGAAGCCGGCGAGAAGCTGGGATTCCTGCCCGGCGACATGAAGGACAAGATCGACCCCTACCTGCAGCCGCTCTACGACGCACTCGAGGACATGATTCCGGCCGTGAAACTCAAGGAATACATGGAATCGAAGGTGATACAGATCGCCCCGCTGGCCTTCATGCGCGGCCGCACGCTCAACGACGCCATCATCGTGCTCGACGAGGCGCAGAACACCACCACCCACCAGATAAAGATGTTCCTGACCCGCCTGGGCATGAACGCCAAGATGATAATCACCGGCGACGTGACGCAGATCGACCTGCCGCGGGCCACACAGTCGGGCCTCATCCGGGCCCTGCAGGTGCTCGACGGCGTGCCGGGTATCGGGCGGGTGGAATTCGGCAAGAAGGACATTGTGCGCCACGCACTGGTGCAACGCATAGTCGAGGCCTACGAACGGGCCGAGAAGGCAGAAGGGCGGACTGCGGTCGCCGAAACGGAAGAATAGAAATATATACAACAACATACATTCCAATCATTATGCAACAGACACTCACATTCACCGACTTCAAGTTTCCCGGTCAGCAGAACCTGTATCACGGCAAGGTACGCGACGTGTATGACATCGACGGCACCACACTGGTGATGGTGGCCACCGACCGCATCTCGGCATTCGACGTCGTACTGCCCAAGGGTATACCATTCAAGGGACAGGTGCTCAACCAGATAGCAGCCTACTTCCTGGATGCTACCGCCGATGAGATTCCCAACTGGAAACTCGCCACGCCCGACCCCATGGTGACTGTGGGCAAAAAGTGCGAGGGATTCCGCGTGGAGATGATTATCCGCGGCTACCTCACCGGCAGCGCCTGGCGCGAGTATGCTGCCGGCGTGCGCGAGATATGCGGTGTGAAGCTGCCCGAGGGCATGCGCGAGAACCAGAAGTTCCCCGAGCCCATCATCACTCCCACCACCAAGGCCGAGGCCGGCCACGACATGAACATCTCGCGCGAGGAAATCATCGCTCAGGGCATCGTGAGCGCCGAGGACTATGAGGTGATGGAGCGCTACACCCGACGCCTCTTCGAGATCGGCACACGCATGGCCGCCGAGAAGGGCCTGATCCTGGTCGACACCAAGTATGAATTCGGCAAGCTCGCCGACAAGGTGATCCTCATCGACGAGATCCACACGCCCGATTCGTCGCGCTACTTCTATGCCGACGGCTACGAGGAGCGCTTTGCCAAGGGCGAGCCCCAGCGTCAGCTGTCCAAGGAATTCGTGCGCCAGTGGCTCATCGAGAACGGCTTCATGGGCCGCCCCGGCGAGAAGGTGCCCGAAATGACCGACGAGATATGCCGCTCGATCTCCGAGCGCTACATCGAACTTTACGAGCACGTTACCGGCAAGAAATTCGTGCCCGCCGACAGCAACGACCTCAACCGCCGCATCGAGACCAACGTGCTCGACTGCCTCAACGAACTGAACCGCTGACACCGCCGTGCGCCCCGAGGAGATAAATCCCTACGATGACGGCCGCGGCAAGACCGAGCAGGTGCGCGACATGTTCGACAACATCGCGCCGGCCTACGACCGCCTCAACCGGCTCATGAGCTTCGGACTCGACCGCTCGTGGCGGCGCAAGGCCGTGCGGATGGTTGCCGCCACGCATCCGGCGCATATCGTCGACATCGCCACCGGAACGGGCGACTTTGCCATCGCCCTTGCCGAGGCAATGCCCGGCACACATGTCACCGGGCTTGACCTATCGGAAGGCATGGTGGCCCGCGGACGCGCCAAGGTGGCTGCGGCAGGTCTCACCGATCGTGTGAACCTCATCACCGGCGACTGCCTCGACGCTCCGCTGCCCGAAGGGGCGGCAGACGCGATAACGGTGGCTTTCGGCGTGCGCAACTTCGCCGACCTTGCTGCGGGCTATCGGGCCATGTACCGCATGCTGCGGCCCGGCGGCATGTTGTGTGTCATAGAGCTGTCGACGCCCGAATCGGCCCTCGTGCGGCCATTCTACAACCTCTATGCCGGGGGTGTCATACCGCTGATGGGCAGGATGATATCAGCCGACAACCGGGCCTATTCCTACCTGCCTGCCACTATCGCCGCAGTGCCGCG
>JAGANS010000025.1 GCA_017624155.1 Muribaculaceae bacterium
GCCTCCGACTACATTTAGATTAAGAGGTGTGTAGTTTCCGGTTTGCGCGTTTACTATTCCATAGGAGTTTCCTGTCGCTTTCGCGTTTACATTGGTGAGATTTACCGTCTGGAATTCCTTACGGCATTTTATAAAGGCTCCGGTATTTGTCGGGCCACTCATGGTCACATCTGAGACAGTGAGAGTCGCATTGGCCGTCTGCATATCTATAAGGCCATAGGAAGAGGAATTGTCGTCGGGAATAACCATTGAACCGCCGTTGCCGATTACAGTGAAAGCGTCGGCTGTGACGAAGAAGGGACGTGTGGGGGCAATGTTGTTGGTTACAGTCTTGCCGTTGAGATCAAGAGTGATGGCCTTGTCGAGGGTCACTGATGCGTTCATCTCGGCGTCGGCGAGCAGCTTGACAGTCGCTCCGGCCTCGGCAGCCGATAGGGCTGTTTCGAGGCTTTCATAGGTCGTTCCGCCTACTTCTGCCACATCGACCGCGAGTACACTCAGCGGCAATGCGGACAGCATTGCTAACGCGATAGCGCTTTTTTTGTAAAATAGTTCCATGAAAAGCTGTATGTTGTTAAAAATTAATGATTTGATGTGCCTAAATCGGGATAGTTAAATTCAAAGACATATTCGACTTCAAATTTACAAATAAAAAAATTACCCCCCCCATTTTAACAGGCGTTAACTATTTATTAATAAACTTTAACTGTGTTGGCGGCGTTAAATTAGGAGTCAAATATAAAAACAAGTACAATGGAGACAAAATCAATAAAAGGGACACAGACCGAGCACAACCTTCTCGCATCATTTGCCGGTGAAAGTCAGGCACGCTCACGCTATACACTGTTCGCACAAAAAGCCATCGAGGAGGGCTACGAACAGATCGCCGCTATCTTCCTTGCCACAGCCGATCAGGAACTCAGCCACGCCAAGCAGTTCTTCTCGCTCCTTGAGGGCGGCATGGTGGAGATTACAGCCGCATATCCCGCCGGCGTCGTCGCCGACACAGCCACCAATCTCGCCGAGGCCGCCGCAGGCGAGCACGAAGAATGGGGCGAGCTCTACAGCAGCTTCGCCGACACAGCCGATAAGGAAGGCTTCCCCCACATCGCACGCCTTTACCGCAACATCGCCAAGGTAGAGCAGATGCACGAGCAGCGCTACCTGCGCCTTCTCGATCGCGTAAACAAAGGTGAAGTATTCGCATCGGAGGAACCCGTAATGTGGTACTGCCGCAAGTGCGGATTCACAGTTGAGGCAAAGACCGCGCCCAAGCGCTGCCCCGTATGCGGCGCCGACCAGGGCTGGTTCGAGCGCTTCCCCGACAACTATTAAGTATTAAGGCCCGGGGGATTCGACAGCCTAAGCCCCTCATCTCCCCCTAAAAAAGCATGATGTGCACAATTCTCTTGCACATCATGCTTTTTTGTTGTAAATTTGCACAACTAACCCCCTTGACCTTATAAACTGATCTTTATGAAATTATCTACCGCACTGGCCCTGTCGGCTCTGATTCCGGCCATGGCCTCCGCGCAAACAACTGTCCAGTGGTCGACTTTAGGCAACTTCAATGACGCCAACGGCAAGCCGGCCTACATCCAGCGCTTCACCATCGGCGGCGATACCGATTTCGCACGCCTCGGTTTCAACCAGTTCGCCCGTCGCATGGAGCCCCTCAACCCTGCCGATACGCTTATCGAGGTCGTCCCCGGCTACTATGCCGTGGCCTCCCCCCGATTTGCTGCCGCCAAGGGCGACACAGTATGCGTCGACATCCTCACCCATGCCACCCTCAGCAGTATATGCTATGCCGCCGACGGCGCCCACCGTGTTATGGCCGACGGCACTACACGACCTGTGGAGTTCTCCCGCGCCAGCATCATCTCTCATCCCCGCCTGTACAGCACCGACAAGCACGACCCCATGCCTTATGGCGACGTCATCTATACCAAGAATGCATCGCGCCCCGCTACCGAGGCCGGTCCCTACGACGTTATCCCGTCGTTCAAGAAGGTCGACCTTCTTAAAGGCATGCCTACCGATGCAGCCAAGGCCAAGGTGGAATATGTAGCCACCGACAATCCACGCGAGGACTTCATGCAGATTACCGTCGACAACGGCAAGATCACCGTCGCCACCAACAACCGTGCCCTCGCCGAGGCACGCGTCGGGGCTATCCTCAGCCACGGCGGCATCCTCCCGGCTGCCCGCATCACCGACTGGCCCGACTTCGGCTACCGCGGCCTCATGATCGACATCTCGCGCAACTATCAGACACCCGCCGAGATGGCACGCATACTCCACATGATGCACCGCTACGGATTCAACGTCCTTCACTTCCATGTCGCCGATGACGAGGCATGGCGCCTCGAGATCCCCGGCCTGCCCGAACTCACCGACCTCGGCGCCCGCCGCGGCTACACCCTCGACGCTAAGGAATTCCTGCCACAGATATTTGCCGGCGACGGCAATCCTGACACCAAGGGCAACTCGGCCAACGGCTACTTCACCCGTCAGGACTTCATCAATACCATCAAGCTCGCCGACTCGCTCGGCATCCGCGTCATTCCCGAGATCGAATCGCCCGGACACGCCCGCGCCGCCCTCCTCGCCATGGAGAAACGCTACCGCGACACCGGCGACGACACATACCGCATGGTCGACCCCGACGACCGTTCGCAGTTCACCTCCGCCCAGTCGTTCCACGACAATGTGATGAACCTTGCCATGCCCGGTCCGGTCCGCTTCATGACCAAGGTCGGCTCAGAGATTCAGAAGATGTATCAGGAAGCCGGCGTAGAGCTGCCATCCATCCACATCGGCGGCGATGAAGTGGCAAAAGGCGCCTGGACAGGCTCGCCCATCGCCAAGAAATATATGGAGAAGCACGGAATCACAAACGAACGCAAGCTTCACCTCATATACATCCGCGAACTCCTTGAGCAATACAACAAACTCGGCATACCCATCTCGGGCTGGCAGGAAATCGCCGTCGGCCACGACGACGACTTCAATCAGGCCGTACGTCCCCACGTGGTAAGCGTCAACTGCTGGAGCACACTCGGACCCCGCAGCACCGTCACCCGTCAGTCGGCCGAGGGCGGATATCCCACCGTCCTCAGCAACGTCGACCACTTCTACATGGACATGTGCTACAATTACCACCCCGACGAGCTCGGCCTCACATGGGGCGGCACGGTCGATGAATTCGACGCCCTCCACGGCTACCCCGCACAGCTATGCCCTGTCGACAGCGCCGCCGCACGCAACATCATCGGCCTCTCCGGCCAGCTCTTCAGCGAGACAGTCCGCTCCGGCGAAATGCTCGAAACATACCTGCTGCCCAAGATGCTCGGACTCGCTGAACGCGCATGGAACGCCGACACCACATACACCGATCCCCACTTCAATTCAGTGATCGAACAGGTCGAGATACCCTGGTGGACCGCCCGCGGCTACAACTTCCACGTATCGCAGCCCGGCATCACCGTCGAGAACGGCAAGCTGCTCATGAACGCCCCATATACCTCGGCCGAGATACGTTACACCCTTGACGGCAGCGATCCCGACGAGAACTCGACCCTCTACACCGGTCCGGTAACTGTCCCCGAAAAAGCCGAGGTGCGCGCCAAGGCATTCCTCCCCGCCTCCGGCAAGAAATCCCTCACATCGATTCTGTATATCCCCGATTACACATATTTCGATAAATTATTAGAGAAGTAACTCTCAATCCACGCTGAGTAAAAAATCGGCCGTCTCCATTTGCGGAAACGGCCGATTTTTTATTCAGTGGGGATTGTATCAGCGGACGCTTGTTTTCGATACCTTATTGCCCTGGCGGCGGATATAGATGCCGTGGCCGGGATTGTCGACACGTACACCCTGCAGGTTGAAATACTCAACCGTGGCATCGTTGTCATTATCGGCGGCTACGCCCTCGACGCCGCTCGTGGCATCGTCGACATTCACAGTATTGCTCGGCTCTGCCTCGCCATCGGCGTATACCGCCGTCACGAACATATTGCGTGCGTTGGCGAATGTACGAACCTGTGGTACTGCCGGGAGAGTATACTCGGTGGCATTGGCATCGACGAGTTCATCATTTGACTTGATGAGTAAATTGTGATTTGTTTGTTGGTTTGATATTTGATAAAATTGTTTGTCGGTTCTCGATTTGTCCGGCAAAGTTGCATTTATTTTAACCAAATGTATTGTATGAGTGTTAAATAAAATTAAAATACGGAATATTTCGACAATATGCCGTAATATTCCGTATCATAATGGTAAAATGTCGCAGTCATTCAGTGAATGATTAAATCATTATTTTGCTCATAGAATAATGCCCCGGGATAATCCGTGAAATCAGTGTGCAAAAAAAACCGGCCGTCCCCGCATTGGGAACGGCCGATCTGTTATCGGATGCTGTATGGAATCAGTCGGCGTTGAGGTTTACGCGCTTGAACACTACCACGGCGAGGCCGGGCTGTGCCTGCTCAAGATACTTGGCGATGGTGAGGTCGCCGTCCTTGATGAATTCCTGCTCCATAAGGCAGTTTTCCTTGTAGAACTTGTTGAGGCGGCCCTGGGCGATGTTCTTGATCATCTGCTCGGGGAGGTTGGCTGCCTTTTCGGCGCCCACCTTTTCGGCGATCTCAACAGCCTTGTCGGCTTCCTCGCGGGTAAGCCAGCCCTTGGCGATGTTCGATTCGATGTGGTCGGGGGTGTCGACGAGGTTGGGGTTGATGCCGGCCTTCTTCTGGGCGGCTTCCACAGCCTTCTTCACCTGCTCCTGCTTGGTCTTCTCGACAGCCACGTTGTATTCCGAGTCCTTTACTTCCTGAGGAACGGAGGCCTGGTCAACGGCTACGGGGTTCATCGAGGCTACCTGCATGGCCACGTCGCGGCCCACCTGATAGTCGACGTTCTCGAGGTTGAAGCCGGCGATGGTGGCCAGCTTGTTGCCGAGGTGGTTGTATGATGTTGTCGAGGGGGCTTCGATCCACTCGTAGGCCGAGATTTCGGTCTTTTCACCGGTCTTGCCGGTTTCCTCGGTCACGAGTTCGGCTACGGTCTGGCCGTCGATTACGAGGGCCTTCACTTCGTCGAGGCTCTTGGCCTTGGCGGCTACGGCGGCGTCGAGGATCTTCTGGGTGAGAGCTACGAAGCCGGCGTTCTTGGCCACGAAGTCGGTCTCGCAGTTCAGAGCGAGAATAGCGGCGAAGTTGCCTTCGTTCTTCGAGAGCACGCAGCCTTCGGCGGCGGTGCGGTCTTCGCGCTTGGCGGCTACGGCCTGGCCCTTCTTGCGGAGGATTTCGACGGCCTTTTCGATGTCGCCGTCTGTTTCGGCGAGAGCCTTTTTGCAGTCCATCAGGCCGGCGCTTGTGAGGTGGCGCAGCTTGGTGATTTCTGCCATTGTTACTGCCATAATATTCTAAGTATTAAAGGTAGTGTTAAGTTAATTATTCAGCCTCGGGAGCTGCTTCTTCGGCTGCGGGAGCCTCTTCGGCAGCGGCGTCGGCCTTGCGTACGCGGCGACGTTCGCGGCGGGGAGCTGCTGGAGCTTCGCCTTCGCCGGCAGCGGCGGTGTCAACTTTCTCGGCCTTGCGCTCTTCGAGACCTTCCTTCATTGCGTCGGTGAGGGCGCCCACTACGAGCTCGATGCTCTTGGATGCGTCATCATTGGCGGGGATCACGAAGTCGATGTTGGTAGGATCGCTGTTGGTGTCGACCATTGCGAATACGGGGATACCGAGGCGGTTGGCCTCAGCTACGGCGATGCGCTCCTTCAGTACGTCCACTACGAAGAGTGCCGACGGAAGGCGGTTGAGGTCGGCGATCGAGCCGAGAGTCTTCTCGAGCTTGGCACGCTGGCGGGTGATCTGCAGGCGTTCGCGCTTCGAGAGGTTGTCAAATGTTCCGTCCTTGGTCATCTTGTCGATGGAGGTCATCTTCTTGACGGCCTTGCGGATGGTGGGGAAGTTGGTGAGCATACCGCCGGGCCAGCGCTCGATCACGTAGGGCATGCCTACGCTCTGGGCCAGTTCGGCGATCACTTGTTTGGCCTGTTTTTTAGTTGCCACGAAAAGCACCTTTTTGCCGCTCTTGGCGATGTTTTTCAGGGCTGCGGCAGCCTCGTCGATCTTGGCTGCTGTCTTATATAAGTCGATGATGTGGATATCGTTGCGCTCCATGAAGATGTAAGGAGCCATTGCAGGATTCCATTTGCGCTTGAGGTGGCCGAAATGGCAGCCTGCTTCGAGGAGTTGGTCAAATGTCGGATTTGCCATGATTTGTTTTGTTGGGGTTTACGTTCTTCTGCTTTGCAACCACAGGGTAGGGACCGTGTCCATCCCGGTGATTTAGATACTAAACTCTTTTGCCACACGCTCGCCGTGCGGCGAGCAAACGTATATAATAAGGTAATATTAACGTTTGCTGAACTGGAAGCGCTTGCGTGCCTTGGGCTGACCGGGCTTTTTGCGTTCTACGGCGCGCGGGTCGCGGGTCATGAAGCCATGCTTGCGCAGGATTGCCTTGTCGTCGGGGTTGATCTTCACCAGTGCGCGGGCGATTGCCAGGCGCAGGGCCTCGGCCTGACCCTTGTAGCCGCCGCCGTCGAGGTTGACATGGATGTCATACTTCTCGGCAACTTCGAGCAGGCTCAGGGGCTGCTTTACGATAAACTGGAGGATCGATGAGGGAAAATAAACCTCGAGAGGACGGTGGTTGATGGTGATTGTGCCGTTACCCTCTTTGAGGATCACGCGCGCTACGGCGGCTTTACGGCGGCCTACTGCATTAACTGTTTCCATGCTTGCGTTTATTTCACTGTGTTAATATCGAGAACTTTGGGATTCTGGGCTTCGTGCGGATGTGTCGGGCCGTTGTACACGTGCATGTGCTCGATAAGACGGCGGCCGATACGGTTCTTCGGAAGCATACCCTTCATAACACGTACAAACAGGGGATGAATGCCGGGCTTGATGTGTTTGTTGTACGACTTCTTCATCAGCACTTCGGGTGTCAGCTCGCGCTGGCCGCCGGGATAGCCGGTGAAGTTGAGGTAGATGTGGTCGGTCATCTTCTTGCCGGTCAGGATCACCTTGTCGGCGTTGATGATGATCACGTGCGAGCCGCACTCTACATGGGGCGAGTACGACGGCTTGTTCTTGCCACGCAGGATTTTTGCCACTTTCGAGCACAGGCGGCCGAGAACCTGATCGGTTGCATCGATTACCACCCATTCTTTCTCAAGGCTCTGCGCGTTGGGAGATACGGTTTTGTAACTTAAAGTATCCACTTCGTTAATGTTTGGTTAATAGTTAATTAATGTGGCCGGCCCCTATCGGCATGCTCGGCCAGAAGCACACCGCCGGGTTCCAACCTGATATTAATTGGACATAATCGGACTGCAAAGGTACGAATTTTAAGCCATTAATCAAAATTGTTGCGCAAAATTTTGCGCCTACCGCAAAAATCACTAACTTTGCACCCGTAATACTTCCTGCGCATGTGGCGTAATTGGTAGCCGCGTTAGACTTAGGATCTAATGTCTCAGGACGTATGGGTTCGAGTCCCTTCATGCGCACAGCCGGTTTTTGCCGGCTTTTTTTGAATTGTAGAATACCTTTAAATACTTAAAGAAGCGGCAGATGCGTGAGCACCTGCCGCTTCGCGTTCCGCTTTGTGATGAACGGGAAGGGACACGGGGCCGTAGCCCGCGCATCCTTTTAGCAGTGAAAGACACGCTCCGCCGCTCCCGTTGCCGGGCGCGGGCGGATGTGCCTTCTATGTCGGTTGTGCCTTGCGCACTCCGGGTTCCGGTTACGGAATCAGAGGATGTGCAGACGCTCCTGATATTCGTTGATGGCTGCGTCGAGGCGTTCCTGAGCGGTGGTGTCGCCGGGCACGTTGTGCGACGGATTGATGTACAGCTTCACGCCGCGCTGCTCCAGAATTTCACATACTGTGCAGATGGTGAGCCATACCATGGTGATGAAGCCGAGGGTCGACAGCGGGCCGATGTTGTCAAAGTGCTTGTCCATGGGCACCGATGCATCCTGCAGGGGTACGCACGAGTCAACTACCACGTCGGCTACCTGGAAGAGGTTCTTGCCGCTCGAGTGACGGCCGGGCTTGTCGCCGGTGGCGCCTGCCGAGCCATATACGATCACCTTCATGCCGCGCTTGTGGGCTTCGTTGGCCATGTCGATGTTCACGGGGTTGATGCCGGTGTGCGAGAAGATCCACAGGCAGTCCTTGTCGCTGAAGTGATAGTTCTTCATGATCTGCTGGCCGTAACCCTCGAGGCGTTCGAGGAACAGGAACTGATGGATACCCATCTGACCTACGATCTGTGTGAAGAATGTGAGGGGCAGTTCGCACAGGGGGTGGAAACCTACGATACCGCCGATGCGGGGATACATCTCCTCGCAGGGGATGGTGGCGTGGCCGCAGCCCCAGGTGTGTACCCAGTGACCGGCCTCGATGCTGTCGGCCATGATTGTGGCAGCCTTTACGATGTTGTCCATCTGCGACTGCTCGATGGTATTCATGATGCCCTGGGCATTCTCAAGCCATTTCTTTGCGTATTTCATGAGGAATGATAATTAATGTGGTTTTGTTTTAATGTTGTTTTATATGATGTTATCTATTGGGTCTCTTCATGATATTTTTCAGCCGGCGGCCTACGCCTGCCATGCTGTTGATTTTCACCTGCAAATATAGGCACAATATCTCCGATAGCCAAATTTTTTACAACAATATTGAGCTTAAAAAAAGTTAACGATTCAAAATTCGTCTTTAACAGGATGCACTCTCCGCAATGTTCATGCGGTATTTCTAAGTTTTTATTAATATGTGGCGCGTGTATGGTTAGTATATAAACCATTATGTTAATTTAACTCCTGAATGTTAAAATTCAACTTTGCGGTAATTTTTATTGTTAAAAATTGGTAAGATTGGAAAATTATGCCTTACTTTGCCTTCGCAACGCCCGCGCCGACGTGTCGGCATCAGGGTCATTACAGATCGACATGTATTGCATTGTGATTGCACCAAGATTCTACAGAGATTAATTTAGCTGAGATAGTTACAACTGAATAGATACCGTGGAAAGCATCTGATACCGGCCCCCCGGGCTGTGGCATCACTGCATGTGAGTGAGTCAACATATATTGTCGAGACGTTTTAGTGATTATTATTGAGATTATATATTTACTAACTTAAAAACCTTTCTTGCATGCAAAACATTTGTTTTCAAATGACTCGGAAAGCCGTGCTCGCGCTCACTCTCGTGCTCGCCTGCGCATTTCCTGCATTAGCGCAACAAATCACAGTGTCAGGTACTGTGTACGAGCCCGAAGGCGAGCCCGCCCTCGGCGCGAGTGTGCTTGTGCAAGGCCAGACTACCGGCGTCGTTACCGACCTTGACGGTAACTACACCATTCAGGTCGACCCCAACGGTTCGCTCGTTTTCTCATACATCGGCTGTGAAACTCAGACAGTCCCCGTTCAGGGCCGTACAACTATCGATGTGCATCTTACCACAAATGCTGTCGCCCTTCAGGAAGTCGTGGCCGTCGGTTACGGTACTGTCAAGAAGAGCGACGCCACAGGTTCGGTCGCTGTCGTTAAGCCCGACGAAATCGAGGCCGGCATCGCCACCTCGACACAGGACCTCCTCGTCGGCGCAAGCCCCGGCGTCGTTGTCACACTCGACGGCGGTAACCCCGCAGGCGGCGGTACAATCCGCGTACGCGGCGGATCATCGCTCAACGCATCCAACGACCCCCTCATCGTTATCGACGGCGTGCCCCAGACCAACCAAAGCAACGGCGGCGGCGCCAACGCCCTCACGATGATCAATCCCTCCAACATCGAGAGCATGACCATCCTCAAGGATGCATCCGCTACCGCAATCTACGGTTCGCGCGCATCCAACGGCGTCATCATCATCACCACCAAGCGCGGTTCATCCGGCCGTCCGCAGGTCGACTTCTCGGCCAACTTCAGCGTCAACACCGCCCGCAAGACCCTCAACATGATGTCGGCCTCGCAATTCCGCGAGCAGGTAATGGGCCTCGGCGACGAGGCAATCGCCAAAATGGGCGACGCTTCCACCGACTGGCAGAAGGAAGTCCTCCGCACCACTTTCTCCCAGGACTATAACGTGGCCGTAGGCGCCCGCGCCGGCATCCTTCCCTACCGCGTCAACGTTTCCTACACCAACAACCAGGGTATCCTCAAGACATCCTCCATGCAGCGCACCACCGTTGGCTTCAACCTCTCGCCCAAGTTCTTCGACGACCACCTGAGCATCAATGTCAATGCCACCGGTTCATACATCTACACCGGCAACGCCGATTCAGAAGCCATCTCGGGCGCCGTCGCCTACGACCCCACACAGCCCGTATACACCGACTATCCCACCGTCAGCGATACCGGCCTCACCATGTTCAACGGCTTCACACAATACTGCCCCAACGGCACATACGACACCAACGCCAACCGCAACCCCGTGTCGCGCCTCAAGGAAGTCGACTCCCACAACAAGACCCTCTCATCGAGCGGCAACATACAGATCGACTACTCCTTCCACTTCCTCCCCGAACTCCACGCCAACCTCAACCTCGGCTATCAGGTATCGGAGAACAAGTGCAAAAGCATCACCGCTGCCAACTCGCTCGCTTCGTGGACCAACGACGGTCTCGGAGTCAGCAACGCCTCCGGCGCCTCCACCCGCTACAAGTGGTATGAACTCCAGCGCAACACCCTCCTCGACTTCTACCTTAATTATAAAAAGGACTTCGAAGCCATCAAGTCCAACCTCGACGTTACCGCCGGTTACTCCTGGCAGCGCATGACCTACTTCGGCCGCAGCAACACATACGTCAACTCCAACGGCTTCGTCAACCTTGAAGGCAAGAACGGCTACACATACAAGGACGGCACATTCTACTTCAACGAGAACTACCGCTGGGCAGGCCCCGACTGCCTCCAGCCTGTCGGCAAGGCTCCCATGGACCGCTGGGGCAACCCCCTCCAGCTCCTCTCCTGGTTCGGTCGTGTCAACTACATGTTCGATGACACATACCTGCTCACCGTTACCCTCCGCGACGACGCATCTTCCCGATTCGCCAAAAACAACCGCTGGGGCCTCTTCCCCTCCGTAGCTCTCGGCTGGAAGATCAGCAACCTCCCCGTATTCCGCGACTCCAACACCCTCAACGAATGGAAACTCCGCCTCGGCTGGGGTAAGACCGGTCAGCAGGACGTCAACTCCTTCTTCCCCTATCTCCCCGTATACACCCTCTCCACAAAGCAGGGCTTCTGGTATCCCGGCATGGACGGCGGCTGGATCGAGCCTCTCTACCCCCAGGCATACGACCCCGAAATCAAGTGGGAGGAAACAACTACCTGGAACGTAGGCTTCGACCTCGCATTCCTCAACAACCGCATCACCGCCAACATCGACTGGTACCTCCGCAACACCAACGACCTCCTCTCCACCACACCCTCGTTCGGTATGCAGACATCCAACTACCTCCTCACCAATATCGGTGAACTCCGCAACATGGGTGTCGAGGTCAACATCGGCGCCAAGCCCGTCGTTACTCACGACTTCACATGGACTACCGGCCTCAACGTAGCCTGGAACCGCAACAAGATCGTCCGCCTCGCCGGCGGCGACTCCGACATCGTCGAGTCAAACGGCATCCCCAACGGCACCGGCGGCACACTCCAGTGGCACATGGTAGGCGAAGCCGCCAACACATTCCGCGTATACCAGCAGATATACGACAACGACGGCAACCCCATCCCCGGCAAGTATGTCGACCAGAATGCCGACGGTACGATCGACGACAAAGACCTCATCAGCTTCCACTCGCCCGATCCCAAGATCACCGCAAACTGGAACAACAACTTCCGATACAAGAACTGGGACTTCGGCTTCACCCTCCGCGCCAACTTCGGCAACTGGGTATACAACAACCCGCGCTACATGCGCACCCGCCTCGATGCAGTTGCCGTTTACGACCTCTGCAACCTCATGGCCGGCGAGTTCCTCTTCCCAAGCACCGACAAACAGCTCAACCTCTCCGACTACTTCGTCGAGAACGCATCCTTTGTCCGCTGCGACAACATCACCCTCGGTTATACCTTCGACAACCTCCTTCAGGACAAGCTCAACCTCCGTGTCTACGGCACATGCCAGAATCCCTTCGTAATCACCAAGTACAAGGGTATCGATCCTGAAATCTCCGGCGGTATCGACAACAACTGCTACCCCCGTCCCGTCACCTTCAACCTCGGTGTCATCGCTACTTTCTGATTATCTCATCGAATCTACAGATAATAAAATATGAAACTTTTCAATAATATATTCCTCTCGGCTTGTGTGGCCGGTGCGGCTCTCTCGATGGCATCGTGCGTCGATGACCTCGACCTTAAGCCTACCGATCCCCGCTCGATCGTTTCCGAGCAGTTCAAGACCAACCCCGAGCAGTACATGAAGCAGCTCATTGCCGACTGCTACCTCCAGTACGCCACTTACGGTGTCAACGGCGACGCCTCCGTTCAAAAATTTGACGGCGGTATGTCGACATTCCAGCGTGCCGTATTCCTCCTCGAGGAAGCAATCACCGACGAGGCTTCCTGGATTCCTAACGATGCCGACTACGGCACATTCCAGTATGGCATCATCCCCGCCAACAACACCGTCGTGATGGGCACATACTCGCGCCTCTTCATCAATATAGCCTGCTGCAACCAGTTCATACAGACCGTCAATGCCGGCTACTTCGCAATCGAAGGCAACGAGAAGCTCGAAAAACTCGCCAAGGACCTCATCCGTCAGGCCCGCATCCTCCGTGCAGGCGCATACTACTACGCAATCGACTGCTTCGGCAACGTCCCCTACATGGACGAGAACACACCCATGGGCGTCACCGGCGCTCAGCTCGGCCGTGCCGAAATCACCCGTAAGGTAGTTTCCGACCTCGAGACCATCGTCGCCGAATACAAGGCCGAGGATCCCGACCAGAAGCCCCCTTACGGCTATGTAGGCCTTGATGTGGCCGAAGCCCTCCTTGTCAAGTTCTACCTCAACTACGGCGTTTACACCGGCACTCCCGACTGGACCTCCTGCATCAGCCACGCCGAGGCCATCATCGAGCGCCTCAAGGGCGCCGGCTTCCAGGGCACCGGCCTCACCGAAGCTTACCACCAGAACTTCGCCTACAACAACAAGAACTTCGCTATCGGCGGTGCAAGCCCCGTCAACGAGATCATCTGGACCATTCCCCAGGCCAATCCCCAGCTCCTCTCATACGCCAACGGCACATTCATGGTCAACGGCTGGGTAGGCACCTCCACCCCCGACACCAAGTGGCAATGCGATCCCAAGGCCCTCTACAATACCGGCAACGCCGGATGGAAGTGCATCGTCGCCCGCCGCGAATTCGTCGAGAAATTCGACTGGGACGCCTCATACAGCGTTTCGCCCGACATCCGCACCAAGCTGTGGATGACCGC
>JAGANS010000026.1 GCA_017624155.1 Muribaculaceae bacterium
CGAGGCGACCGCGATGAATGAGCAGAGTGTCGAGAGCGTTGCACACGCTCACACGGCGCGTCTTGGCGTTCTCCACGATGTCGCGGCCCATCGCGAGGTCGCCGTCGATGTCGAAATATGCCTGTACCACGCCTGCACCGGTCTCGATGACGGGTATGCGGGCCCTGTCGCGCACGAAGTCGATGAGACGGCGGCCGCCGCGGGGGATGCACACGTCGATATAGCCCACCGCATCGAGCATGGCCGCGGCGGCCTCGTGGGTCGACGGCAGCAGCACGGCGGTGTCGGTGCTGATGCCGCAGGCGGCCAGCGATTCGCGAATCAGTGCGATGGCGGCAAGGTTGCTGTCGGTTGCGTCGTGGCCGCCTTTCATCACGCATGCATTGCCGCTCTTGAGGCAGAGCGAGAACACGTCGAATGTGACGTTGGGACGCGCTTCATACACCACGCCTATCACGCCGAATGGCACGCGCACGCGGCGCAGGTCGATACCGTTGGGCAGCGTGCGGTGCTCCACCTCCTCGCCTACAGGGCACGGCAGCGAGGCCACATGCCGCAGGTCGGAAGCGATGGCGGCGAGCCTTGTCGGCGTGAGCTGCAGGCGGTCGTAGAGCGGATTGGCCGGGTCCATACGCGCCAGGTCGGCGGCATTGGCCCCGAGCAGGCGGTCGATGTTGGCCTCCACACGGTCGGCGAGGTCGGTTATGGCCAGCGAGCGGCGGGTGTCGTCGATTGTCAGCAATGCTCTCGACGCAGCCTTGACGCCTGCAAATATTTCGTTGAAGTTTTCCATTATACCTGTCTGATTTGAGATACAAAATTAACAATTTTCCCGCTCATTTGTAATTTTTCATGCTGATTAGCGTCCAATAGTAAAACGATAGTAAAAACTTCGTATCATGAACCTGCCATTTTACTCATATCTGCCCATAGTCGCCGGTCTGATCGGCGCCCTGATCGGCCGCCACTACTACAAAAAGTACCGCCACAAAAAAGGAGGATAAACTCTTATTCCAGATACAGGTAGTCGTAATGTATCAGCGGCTTGTGGCCGTGGGTACCGATGGTGGCGCGGGCGGTGGCGCTGTCGACCGAGGCGCGGCCCATGGCCACGCGGACTCCGTCGGCATCGAGCACGGTGACGATGTCGCCTTCCTCCCACTCGCCCTCAACTGCCGTAACTCCGACGGGCAGCAGACTTACGGCACGGTCGTTGCGCAGGGCCTCGGCGGCGTGGGCGTTGACATGCACCACGCCCTTGGCAAATGAGCCGCTGTGGGCTATCCAGCGCTTGAGGGTGCTGAGGGGCCGGGGGGAGGGCTCAAACAGGGTGTGGGGCACGCTGTCGGGATGCTCGATGACGTCGACAAGCACCCGGGGGCGGTCGCCGCGGGCTATTATCACTGCCACGCCTTCGTCCGACACCTTGCGGGCGATGCCGCACTTGGTGCCCATGCCGCCGCGGCCGAATCCGCTCTTGGCGGCCACCACAAATGCGCTCAGGTCCTTGCCCGGCTCTACGCAGGCTATCAGCTGCGAGCCGGGATCGGAGGGCGCTCCAGTATATATGCCGTCGACATTGCTGAGAATCACCAGCGTGTCGGCATCCATCATGGTGGCGATGAGGCCCGACAGCTCGTCGTTGTCGGTGAACATCAGCTCGGTGAGGCTGGCGGTGTCGTTCTCGTTCACGACGGGGACAACGCCGTTGTCGAGCATGGTGAACATGCAGGCCCGCTGGTTGAGATACGAGTCGCGCGAGGCAAAGTTGTCCTTCTGCGTGAGCACCTGACCCACTACGATGCCGTATCCGCCGAAAAGCTCGTTGTAGAGGTTGATGAGCCTTATCTGCCCTATCGACGAATATAGCTGGCGGCTGGCCACGCTGTCGAGCTGACGCGACGGTGTGATGGCTCCGCGTCCACAGGCCACGGCGCCGCTCGACACCAGTATCACCTCGTGGCCGTGAGCGCGCAGGGCGGCTATCTGGTCGACAAGGGCCGACATGTTGGTGACGTTGGGCTTGCCGTCAGCACGGGTGAGCACATTGCTGCCCACCTTCACCACTATCCTGCTCATCGTGGCTGCGAGGCTTTGAGCCCGGCAATCACCGAGGCTGTGAATCCGGCTTCTTCCATGGCGTTGAGGCCTCGGATTGTAAGGCCGCCGGGGGTTGTCACCTTATCGATCTCGGCCTCGGGATGGGCACCGTCGCGCGAGAGCAGAGCGGCCGCTCCGCGCAGGGTCTCCACCACGATCTGACGGGCATCGGCGGCGCGGAAGCCAAGCTCCACCCCACCCTCCTCGGCCGCACGCACATAGCGCATGGCATAGGCGATGCCGCACGATGCAAGCGCGGTGGCTGCGCCGAGCTGCTTCTCGGGAATCTCCATCAC
>JAGANS010000027.1 GCA_017624155.1 Muribaculaceae bacterium
ATACTAACCTAAATATTAACCAAAACTATCACAAATGAGACTCAAAATTTTAATTGTTCTGCTTATTTGTGTCAGTGGGATCAACTACGCGACCGGCCCCGCAGAAGATCAAGACACAAACAAAACATTCAAGCCAAAGAATACCCGGCCAAAAGACACGGGCGAGGAGAACAACGTGTGGTATACCTACGCCAACGGACTTCTCACAATCAACTTCGAGCAGCCCGAAGGCCGCGCAACAATGACTATCGCCCGTATGGAGGATGCTCACGTCGCCACGACATCGTTCTTCACTATGGCTCCGTATACATATAATATCGGAACCGCCCCCGGCACATACACAATCGTCGTCAAAACCTCTCACCAGGAGTACGAAGCCCTGCTCGAAATCGACTGACAATCTAAACTCAAATCAAAATGAAAAAAATTCTTTTAGTACTACTTCCTGTCTTACTGATAGGCTGTTCGCAAATCGAGGTTCCCCCAACCACGCCAAAGGAGGAACAAAAAGTCGAGCAAACTCGTTCTGCCGAAGATGTGATAAAAATAGCAGAACACGCTAAAATGCTGTTTGATAAAAGCTCGCGCAATGCAGATATAACCGTAAACAATAACTCAATAAAAGCCATCTGTAGAAGAACGGGCAGAGGTACTGCCGCCGACACACTCATGTATGCTGTTGACTACAACGATAACAAAGGATTTGTACTCGTCTCTGCGATTAACGGTGTCGCACCGATAATAGGCATTGCCGAAGAAGGTTCCTTCAACAGCCCCAAGACCGCGAAGAATGCTAACTTCCAATTTTTCATGAATAATGCCATCGATTATATCGAATATAGTCTTGAAAATCCGGAAGTTGAATCCGACGTCATGCCCTTCGCGACATATGATACAATAAAGCAATACACGACTTATCCTGCAAGGATCAAGACTAAATGGGATCAAGGCTGGCCCGCAAACTTGTATTGCGCAAATGAATCAGCCGGCTGCGCACCACTTGCAGTCGCACAAATGCTCGCATATCTTCGGTCTCCGGAATATATTGATATAACTTATCCCAACGCTGATACTTCTTTCCAAATGCTCAACTGGGATCAAATATTGCGTCATCAAAAAACGCAGACAACCTGTGATGGTATTGGGATGGAAATAAAACCATCAACTGCTCCAAGCCGCAGCTCATCCAGTATGGATTACAGTGATTACTACTTTGAAAATTGTACAGCCTCAAAAGAAACTCACGAAGCCATAGGCAGATTAGTTCGTCAAATTGGACAGCTTGCCGGAGCAGACTATAGCAGCATTACCGGTACATCCACGACCTATTATAATATTAAAACAGCAGTCAGACAACTACTGAATAATAGGACCCTGACAGAAAGATTTAATGCGAATAGTATGTACAACGATATGATACGCGAAAATGTAGTTGGTTTTATTAAAGGTGAGGACAGAACATTAGGAGGTCATGCATGGTTAATTGATGGCGCAATGCTTGTAGAATATAAGCTAAAATATAATGACGGCACAACATCTTCTGTGGTGAAAAAAGAAAAATATATACACCATAACTGGGGATTCGGAGGCGACAGTAACGGATATTTCCTTGAAGGCGTCTTTGATACATCAAAAAGATATGGAAATAGTCCCGTTATAATCAGACCCAAATCAAGGTCGAGTAATTTAGGTAATTACAGCAACAGCATTAGCTATTTTATATTGCAAAAATAGGATATCAAAGTATCGAAATATTGAGATGTTAAAATAGAATTACTTTGTTTGCAAATCCCACATATACAATCTTATGAAAAATGCGATCTTATTTCCGCTTATCATGTTTGCACTGCTTATAACAGCGTGCAATAACGATGAGCCGGACGAGCCGGTATCAGACCCCGATGATGCTCCGGCATTGGCTACTACTTCAAAAATCGACCTAAACAGCCGAGAATCTGAAACACTTGATGCACTGAGCAAAATATCCTTTGACATCAATAACGATATCGCTCAGAATACCATCGATATAGTTACAGATTATAATGGAAGTTATTGCTATTCTCCTTTGAGCGCTATTGTCTGCATGGGACTCGTTTCAAACAGTCTTGACAGCCCTAACAATGACATGATTGCCGATATGCTTGGGTTTGACAATATCGATTCACAAAATCAGCTCATCAACAAGCTATTAAAGTATTTGCCTGACCCCGAAAACGGTGTAAACCTACACCTTGCAAATTCGATATGGCATGATACACGCTTCTCAACGTCAGAAGTTTTTCGAAAAAAAATGGCAAGCCTATTCGGTACTTCTGTCTATTCACGTGATTTCAAAAGCCAAACCACAGTGGATGATGTGAACGCATGGGCAAGCAGATTCACGAAAGGGCAGATTGATAATATTATCAATGATATCCCGAACACGACTGAAATCATGTGGTATAACGCAATGTGTTTTGAAGGTCAATGGAAATTCAAATTTGATAAAAGTGCAACAAGTTCTAAAACATTCCATGGACTTAAATCCGATAGGACGGTAAGCATGATGTATCAAAAGCACATATTCGGATATGCAAAAGATGGTGATATTCAAATGGTTTCGCTTCCTTTTGTAAAAAACAAATATGTTCTCGACGTAATCATGAACTCCGATGTTGATGACAATACTTGGCTGGAATCATTCACATCGCAACAGCACAACAAATTGATATCATCCACTGAACCTACGATAGTGAGCCTAACGCTTCCTAAATTCGACTGTTCGACAAGATTGGATCTTACCCCAATATTGTACAGGTTAGGATTTCCGCAATATAATCTGACATTCAAATCAATGGGGATATCCGACAAAAATCCAATACAGAATATTTCCACATTCCAGTCTTGCATTTTTGACCTGAATGAGGAGGGTGTAAAAGCAGCTGCCGTAACCGGTTCAATGGACCTAATATCGCCGGGGCATGTAAAAAAAGTTGAAATGACAGTTGACAGACCATTCTATTATCTTATCCGCGAAGTTAAAACCGGTGCGATAATTCTGCTTGGCCGCGTGTGTGATTTCTAACAATGGCGCCCGGGCGTGGCCTGGAAACTGTGATTAAACAGATAGCTTAAAATATTCCCGGCGCCCCGCTGCGGCCTCTCAGCCGCGGCGGGGCGCACGTTTTTGACAGGGGCGCGGAGAGGCTGTGAGGCGGGGCAAAATCGGCGGAATCTGTGCGCCAATCCAAGAAGTCGTCTTCCAAATTCTGAATTATCCGATTTTTTTTAGTAACTTTGCAGGTAATTTTATCTTTTGGAAACGATTATGAATATTCTCGAACTCAGCGAACAGGAAATCATACGCCGTAATTCACTCGATACTCTGCGACAGATGGGCATCGACCCCTATCCCGCAGCCCAATACCCCGTCGACGCTTACAGCGCCGAGATCAAGGCCGACTTCAGGGACGATGCGCCCGAGCAGCGCCGCGTGTGCGTGGCCGGCCGCATCATGCAGCGCCGCATCATGGGCAAGGCTTCGTTTGTAGAGCTTCAGGACAAGGATGGCCGTATCCAGGTTTACATCTCGCGCGACGACATCTGTCCCGGCGACGACAAGGAACTCTACAACACTGTGTTCAAGAAACTCCTCGATATCGGCGACTTTGTGGGCTTCACCGGCTATGTGTTCCGCACTCAGACCGGCGAGATCTCTGTCCACGCCGACACCATGACCGTGCTGTCCAAAAGCCTGCGCCCCCTGCCCATCGTCAAGGTGAAGGACGGTGTGACATACGATGCATTCGACGATCCCGAGCTGCGCTACCGCCGCCGCTACGTCGACCTCATCGTCAACGACGGGGTCAAGGAAATATTCGCCAAGCGCTCGCGCATCATCAACACCATGCGCCGCTTCTTCGACGAGCACGGATTCATGGAGGTGGAGACTCCGATATTGCAGACCATCCCCGGCGGCGCATCGGCCCGTCCGTTCATCACCCATCACAACTCGCTCGACGTGGACATGTATATGCGCATCGCCACCGAGCTTTACCTCAAGCGCCTCATCGTGGGCGGATTTGACGGCGTGTATGAGATAGGCAAGAACTTCCGCAACGAGGGCATGGACCGCACCCACAATCCCGAGTTCACCTGCATGGAGCTGTATGCCGCCTACAAGGACTACAACTGGATGATGGACTTCACCGAGCGCCTGCTCGAGCGCATCGCCATTGAGGTGAACGGATCCACCGAGGTGCGCATCGGCGACAACGTGATATCGTTCAAGGCCCCCTTTCCCCGCGTACCCATCCTCGAGGCTATCCGCGTCCACACCGGCATCGACATCTCGGGCATGGACGAGGCCGCTCTGCGCGACACCGCACGCAGCCTCGGCATCGAGGTGGACGACACCATGGGCAAGGGCAAGCTCATCGACGAGATATTCGGCGAGACCGCCGAGGGCAAGTACATCCAGCCCACATTCATCACCGACTATCCCATCGAGATGTCGCCCCTCACCAAGCGTCACCGCGACAACCCCGACCTCACCGAGCGCTTCGAGCTGATGGTCAACGGCAAGGAACTGGCCAACGCCTATTCGGAGCTCAACGACCCCATCGACCAGTATGAGCGCTTCGTGGAGCAGATGCGCCTGGCCGAGAAAGGCGACGACGAGGCCATGATCATCGACATGGACTTTGTGCGCGCCCTCGAATATGGCATGCCGCCCACATCGGGCATCGGTATCGGCATCGACCGCCTGGTGATGCTCATGACCGGCCAGACCGCCATTCAGGAGGTGCTCTTCTTCCCCACCATGCGCCCCGAGAAGGTTGAGAAGCGCGACAAGCCCGAGGCATATGCCGCCCTCGGCGTCCCCGACGAATGGGTAGCTCCGCTCCAGAAGGCCGGCGTCCTCACCGCCGCAGCCCTCGCATCGCAGGTGGCCGGAAAGCTCTTCCAGGATCTCTGCGGCATCAACAAGAAGTTCAAACTCGGCCTCAAGAACCCCACGCCGCAGCAGATTCAGGAATGGATCGACGCAGCCGCAAACCTCTAAACCACGCGCCATGGCCAACTCATTAGGTAAAGTAGCGATACTCGGCGGCGGCAGCTGGGCCACCGCCCTTGCAAAGATTCTGCTGCAGAACTGCGGCACGCTGATGTGGTATATGCGCCGCGATGACCGCATTGAGGAATTCCTGCGCCTGGGCCACAATCCCGCATATCTCACCGATGTGACCTTCGACACCTCGCGCATCGAGTTCTCGTCCGACATCAACCGTGTGTGCACCGAGGCCGACGTGCTGCTCCTCGCCATGCCGTCGCCCTACTTCAAGAGCCACATGGACAAGATCAGCGCCGACATATCGTCCAAGACAATCGTATCGGCCATCAAGGGCATCGTGCCCGACGACAATGTGCTCATCACCGAGTATATGACCCACCGCTTTGGTGTCGCCGGCCGCCGCGAACTCGTCATCTCGGGTCCCTGCCACGCCGAGGAGGTAGCCCTCGACCGCCCCTCATACCTCACAATCGGCTGCCACGACGCCGACCTGGCCAACCAGTTTGCCGCCCTCATCGCCGGCAAGCACACCCACGCCATCATCTCGGGCGACGTCGAGGGCATCGAATATGCCGCCGTGCTCAAGAATGTCTACGCCATCGCCGCCGGTATCATCCACGGCATGAAGCGCGGCGACAACTTCTCGGCCATGCTCATCTCCAACGCTATCCGCGAGATGGCACGCTTTGTCGATGCCGTCGCTCCCGCACGCCGCCAGATATGCGACTCGGTATATCTCGGCGACCTCCTCGTCACGGCCTATTCACGCTTCTCGCGCAACCACAACTTCGGCTCCATGATCGGCAAGGGCTACTCAGTCACCGCCGCGCGCATGGAGATGGAGCAGACCGCCGAGGGCTATTATGCCGCCAAGTGCATCACCGACATCAACAGCCGATTCAAGGTCGACATGCCCATTCTCGACGCTGTATACGATATTCTTTACCGCCACGTGCCGGCCACCAAGGCCCTCATCCGAATGGCCGAAACATTCAGCTGACCATGCCTGTCGACACCCCGGCTCCCGCAATCTACCTCTTTCCCGTCACCCTCGGCGAGGGTGATCCGGCCCGTGTGCTCCCCGCTGCCAATATCGCCCTGCTGCGCGGCATCCGGCATTTTGTGGTGGAGAATCTGCGCTCGGCCCGTCGCTTCCTGCGGGCCGCATCGCGCGACATCGTGATCGACGACCTCAGCTTCACCGAGTTGAGCGAACATACCCCAGCCTGTGAGGTCGACGCCATGCTGCGCCCCGTCACCGAACTTGGCGAGCCGATAGGTGTTCTCTCCGAGGCCGGCTGTCCGGCCGTAGCCGACCCCGGCTCCGATCTCGTGGCCGCCGCCCAGCGCCGCGGCATCCGCGTGGTGCCCCTGGTGGGGCCGTCGAGCATCCTGCTCTCGCTCATGGCCTCGGGATTCAACGGCCAGTGCTTCGCCTTCCGCGGATACCTCCCGATCGAGGCCAAGGCCCGTTCGGCCGCTTTCCGCGACATGGAGCGCGAGATCAGCCACCGCCGCCAGACGCAGATATTCATCGAGACCCCATACCGCAACAACCGTCTCATCGCCGACCTCTGCCGCGAGCTTCCCGGCGACATGCTGCTGTGCGTGGCATCCGACATCACCGGCCCCCGCGAGAGCATCGTCACGGCCCCCGTGTCGGCCTGGAAAACACGACAATACGATTATTCAAAAATTCCAACGATATTCCTGCTGAGCCGCTGAGGCAACGCACATCCCCATCATGGCAAAACGCTATAACCGCCGTTCAATCCGACCTCTGGAAGACCTGCCGAGCCTCTTCGCCGGTGACACGCCCGTGCAGCACCGGGAATTCGGGGGCGGCTCGGGCGACGACAGGCAGCCCGAGGGCGCCGACGAGTTTATCGTCGACGAGCGTTTCATCAATCCGGCGCCGAGGATGCGTTTTATATCATTCGGCTCGGGCAGCAGCGGCAACTGCTCATACGTGGGTACTCCGGACTGCGGCCTGCTGATCGACGGCGGCGTCGACAACAACTTCGTCACCGCCGAACTCGCCCGCAATGGCATCGACATCAAGAGTATCAAGGGGATTCTCCTCACCCACGACCACGCCGACCACGTGCGCTACTCCTACGCCCTGCTGCGCCGAAACCCCCACATGCGCCTCTACTGCACACCCCGCACCATCGAGGGCCTGCTGCGCCGCCACAACATATCGCGCCGCATATCCGAATATCATTCGCCCATATACAAGGAGCATGAATACACCTTCGGCGACATCACCGTAGTGCCATTCGAGACATCACACGACGGCACCGACAACGTGGGCTTCTCATTCACCCTCGGCGGCACATCCTTCGTGCTGGCCACCGACATGGGAACCGTCACCGAGCGCGCCGACTACTACATGCGCCGCGCCAACGCCCTGATGATCGAGGCCAACTACGATGACCACATGCTCGAGCAGGGACGTTACCCCGAGTATCTCAAGGCCCGCATACGCTCGCCGCGCGGCCACATGTGCAACGCCGACACAGCCAGGTATCTCACCGACACCTACCGCACTACCCTCAGCCACATCTTTCTGTGCCATCTCAGCGACGACAATAACACCCCCGAGACTGCCCTGGCCACGGTGCTCAACGCCCTGCGCTCCATATCCGTGCATCCCGCGCCCTCGTCGGCGCTCATTCCCCCGGGCACCGTATATCTGTCGGCTCTCCCGCGCTACCGTTCTTCCGAACTTTATATCCTCGGTTAAATAAGCTCTTAAATTCCATATTATGAAACTCATAACCCGATTTATCACAGCCACAGCCGTAGCCGCTATGTGTGCCGCCTGCGACAACACCTCCCGGGAGATAGTGCCCGATTATATCGCCGTCCAGACCGACAAGGAAGACGGCTGGGGCTTCATGTCGCCCGATGGCGATGTCATCCTCGCCGATGAATTCAAGAACGAACCCTCGGCCGTCGTCAACGGCCTCTTCTCCGTTCAGGAAGGCGACTTTTACACACTCTATGCGCTGAGCGACAACAAGCGGCCTGAGCCCCTGTGCGAGGACCTTGTGGCATCGGGTTTCCTTGCAGGGGGCGATCTTATCCCCGTGGTGCCTCAGCGCGAGCGCATAACCATAGTCGACCGCACCGGCGAGCCCCGCTTCACGCTCGAGCCATACAAGGGTAAGGAAATTGTCCGCTCGCACAACGCATTCTACGAGGGTATGCTTATCGTAGGTGATGTAGAGGGTAAGTACGGCTTTGTGAACACCTCGGGCGACTATGTCGTCACACCACGCTACGACGGCGCCTCATACTTCAGCGAGGGTTATGCCCTCGTCAGCCAGGAGCGCGACGGCAACGACCGCTACATGTTTATCGACCATAACGGCGACCAGGTGCTCACCCTCAAGAAGGGCTACATACCCCAGTCGTATCTCGTCAAATACGGCCGCATAGTCGTGCAGGACGAGGATGAGCGCGTGATATTTGTCACCGTTCCCGGCGGCGAGGAGCAGAAATGCCCGTCCAAGGTGAAGCACATACTCGCCTACGACGACCGCTACTACACATACTCGACCGAGGAATATGAATGTGGCCTCATGACTATGGACGACAATACCCAGATCATGCGCCCGCGCTACACATATCTCAACTTCTGCGGCGACGACCGCTTCGTTGCCGGCACCGACAAGGGCTCGGCCATCTATTCGGCCGAGGGCGAGGAAATACACGACCTCGGCGACTACAAGTGGGTGAGCTACCAGGGCCCCTTCGGCTTCTTTGCCTACGACGATGGATATGTCGTATTTGACGACGACGGCAAGGAACGCCGTGGCGCCGAGTTTGCCGACTTCAACTCCGCCTTCTATGTCGGCGACGAGATGATCGCGTCCGACTACTTCGATGTGCAGGCCGTTGTCAACACCGTTGTCGACATGATCAGTGCCGACGGCCTCGCCCGCTATCATCTCGACAACCCCATATCCGAATATGTCTCCGGCGACCCCGAGGATTATACCGGCACCAACAAGTTTGCAATCGAAGAACTTGCCGCCGAGGGCTATAAATATGAGATCTCGGTCGTAGGCTTCGGCACTGAAACCCTCGCCGGCTGGAGATTCAATAACAGCCTGCCCGGCGACTACACCGGCTCATACCGCTGGAGTAGCGACGCACGCCTCAATGAGTTTAACGTCGAAATCGACACCGAGTACAACCGCTGGGGCACCGAAGGCAACGAAGCCCTCGTAGCCGGCCTCAAGGCCAAGGGCTTCACCGAGGTCGCCTCCACCGGCAAGGGCGCCGAACGCTTCATGTGCCTGCTGCGCAAGGGCGCTCTCTACGCCTACGTTTACGGCGATGCCGACTCAACCGGCTGCAACGTCAACTTCGCCAAGGCTACCCCTGATGAGGAAAGCTCGATCGTGCAGAAAATCAACGGCGTCAACACTGGCGAATAAGCAACAATCCTTCCAAGCGATTGTTATACCCCTGAAAAGAGAATCAAATAACACATAATTGACATAGACATGGAAAAAATTGAACCAGGCAAATACATAGAGCTCGTATACGACCTCTACAAGGTTAACCCCGACGGCACGGAGGAACTCGTGCATCAGACCGATGAAAAGGAGCCCGAGGCTATCGTATTCGGTGTAACACACGGCCTCGTAGTGCCTCTTGCCCAGGACATCGAGGGCAAGGAGCAGGGCTACGAATATGATGTTACTGCCACGCCCGACCAGGCTTTCGGCGAGCGCAGCGATGAATACATCGTCGAGCTCGAGAAGGAAGTCTTTGAGGTCGAAGGGAAGTTTGATGCCGAGATGGTTAAGGTAGGCAACGCCCTGCCAATGATGACCGCCGACGGCATGCGCATCATCGGCAAGGTGCTCGAGGTCGGCCCCAAGATGGTGAAGATGGACTTCAACCATCCTCTGGCCGGATGCACAGTGCGCTTCAAGGGCAAGGTTCAGACCGTGCGCGAAGCCACTCCCGAGGAAATCAAGTTTGTGACCGGCGAGGGCGGTTGCGGCTGTGGCTGCGACCACAACGGTTGCGACGACGGCTGCCAGGGCGGCGGCTGCAACGGCTGCCACTGATCGCAGGTTTATGGTTAGGGTTTAGAGTTTAAAGTTTAGGCAAGAAGAATTAAACCATAAACCCCAACTTTAAACCCTCCAAAGGAGAGGCCGCGTTAGCGGTCGGGCGAATATAGGCAGGGGTGAGCGCCTCATAGAGGTGCGTAGCCCCTGTAACTCAAACCGTCCCAGATATATCGCGCCTCGTAGAGGTGCAACATCAATGTGCTCAGCTGTGGTATTGTAGCATCCATACCGCAGGCGGCCTTCGCGCGCCACCAAAAAAACGGTTTATGGTGTGGGTTTAGAGTTTAGTAGCGGCAAACGCAGCAGGGGTCGGAGACCACATAATAATGAGAAAACCCCAGGTGGAGCCTGGGGACAAGCAGCCGATAATCAGCGGAATAAGCCTCGGAGAGGTGCCTTGTGATATATCAAGTCACACCCACCAATATCAACGGCGCTACATTTTGCATGGTGGCTTAAATCGGCGGCCTACGGGCGCCGGTACGTGTGGGGATGACTGCCCAGGCACGTCTCGCCTTTGGGGCTCGACGGGCCCGGTTACGAGTAAATCGGCGGGCTTCGCACGCCCTTGTAGACGGTTTAGAGTTTAGTGGCAAAGGCTTAAACCTTAAACTTAAACCTTAAACCATCAACGTTTGCGGCGGCGCACCGACTTGGTGGCCGACGATGATTTGGAGGCCTGCGATTCCTTCACCTTGGCAGGCTTCTTGTTGGAGCGCTTGTTGTTGGTGCGGGCCGCACGCGACGAGCGTGCAGGTTTGGCTTCTTTCACCACGGCTGTTGAGTCATTGCCGGCCTCGAGCGCCGCACGGGCCTCGGCCATGGCGGCAAGTTCCTCGCGGGTGGGCGTCCACAGGCGCTTCTCAAAGTCGTCGAGGCGGCTCTGTATCGAGTCCTGCGCGCGTTTGCGGTCATCGGGATCGGGATACAGTTGAGCCATCGACTTGTTCTTCAGATTGCGGGTCTTGTATATGTCGCCCTCATACATGGTGAGGTTGAAGAAATCGTCGTAGGTGCAGCTGGGCAGGTTGTTGTCGTCGTTCACAAATATCGTTTGCTGGGCCAGATGGGGACGCAGGTCGGAGTACTTGATCCAGAACATCGGGTAGCGCACGGCCTCGCCGCCGAAATCACCTGCGCGGTGCAGCACCGGGCAGATGGCTTCCACAACGGGTTTCAGACGGTTATTACGGGTGTCGTAGGTCCAGCGCTCTATCACGTAGTAGGACAGTACCTCGTTGGCCGGCACATCGGCCTCGTCGATTACGAATTTAGGATTCTTCTCAGTCGAGCCCTTGGCCGGGGTATAGATGATGTAGAAGCGGTCGAGGATGTCCTTCACCTTCGATTCGTATTTCTCGGTAAATATCTCGCGACCGTCGAGATATTCATAGGCCTTAAGCTGGTTGTTGGCCAGCAGGCGCATGATGATGCGGAAGAGGTTCTCCTGGCCGTCGATCGGTTCCTCGGGGAAGTAAAGAGCCGCGTTGCGGTCTTTCTCCAGGTCGAGCTGGCGGTAGATGACGCGCATCCACTGCAGGTCGGCGTCGCTTAGCGACGAATTGTCGGCCGAGTAGAAGCCCTGCATGCGCTCGGTGACACCGGGCGTGGCCTGCTGTTCCTGACGGTCGCGCGGACCGCGGCGGCGTACCGGCGCCGATGCCGACGATGAGCTGTCCTGTGCCACGGTGCACAGTGCGGCTGCGGCCACGGTGATTGCTGTGAGGATATATCGTATGCTTTTCATATCGGGTGGATGAGGATTATCAGTTGATGATTACTTCCATTGGCGACAGGTCGCGGGTGATGCCGTCGGGGCCTACGGCCTTGATGCGCGAGATATAGAAGCGTTTGCCGCGCTGAAGACGCTGGAATGCCTGGCGCTGACGCTGCGAGAAGTTGGCGCCGTCGCTCGTCTCGGGCATCGCGTTGCCCATCGAGTCGAAGAATACGGTTTCAAAGCTCAGTACCTTGAACGGTGTGTCGAGCAGGCCGTCGTCGATTGCCGCCTGCAGGCCCTGCGACTTTATCAGCAATGTCTTGCCGAAGGGCTTGCCGCCGCGATACGAGTCGATGTTGCCGTTGGCGTCGGTGAATGCGATGAAGGGGGTAGGGTCGGGCAGCTTGCGCACACGGAAGTTGGTCTGCGCCACCTGCACCTGCCGGCCGTCCATATTGGCGGTCACGGTGACGGTGGCGTCCTTGCCCACTGTGCCGGGGCGTGCCACCCAGTGGTCGCCCGAGCGTGTCAGCGTGCCGTTGGTCATTGTGGCCGAGATATCGCTCATGGCCACGCCGGGTACCGATATACCCACAGGGTTGTCGATGCCGGCATACAGCACATTCATCATCGTGGCCGATACGGTGGCCATGGGTTCGATGACTGTGTACGACGACTCGAAGGGATGGCTCGTCACAGTGCCGTCGCCGTGTGCCACCTCGAGGTAGCCCGAGTAGGTGAAGGTGCCGGTCTGTGTGGGCGACAGCTCATATAGGCCGCGGTCGTTGCCGAGAGGCTTGCCGCCGACATACACCACCGGGCGGGCCGTGGTGTCGACTGCGGCCAGCACTATATTGGCCGAGTACTTGCCGCCGCGCATCACCATGCGCGACTGCGGCATCACGTAGGCGTTGAGTTCGTTGACACGCACATCGCCTGCATCGACCTGCGAATATATCGAGGCCAGGGCCTCGCCCTCGGCATACAGCAGGTCGTTCTGCAGCTTGGTGAGCAGGGTGACGGCGGCCACGACAGGCTGCTGGTCGAATTTCGACTCCTCCCACGACTGCGGCGTAAGTGTGCCTTTCTGCAAGACGGGGTCGGTGCTCAGCATCGACGATATGTTGGCTCGTTTGAGCGAGTCGGGTAGATATCCGCATATATATTCGCGGTATGCATCGACACGTTTGCGCAGATATTCGCCGCGCGGGTTGCCGGGGGCGAGCATCACCACTGCGGCGGCCTCCAGGTCGTCGCGGTTCAGGATATTGTCGGGATCGCCGTCGGCACCGTCGGCCTTTTTCACTATCTCGAGCTTGAGCGAGTCGACGGTGGCGAGCATACCCGCAGTGGCCAGGCGCACCTGTGAAGCCTTGTCGAGCCACTGCGCGCCCTTGCCGGGATTCTGCTCGGCGAAGGCCTCGAGCTGGCGGTAGATGGCCGTGTTGCGGTGGCCCACGTTTTCGTTAGAGCGCGATAGGCCCTCGTGCACCTGCGTGAAGCCGTCGAGCACATCACTCGACACATTCAGCGCGAGCATGGCCGTCAGGACGATATACATGAGGTTTATCATCTTCTGGCGCGGCGAAAGCCTGTTGTTGTTTGCTCCCATTCTGTATTGCGGTTATAAAATATAGGTTCTTAGTGTTTTTCTTCTTCTGCGGCGGCTTCCGGAGCGGGAGCGGGTGCCGGGGCAGGAGCCGGTGCGGCGGCGCCCATCATCGGGTTGTACATGTTGATGGTCATGGCGGTGATCATGCGCTCGTACACCTGGTTGAGCTGCTGCATGTAGCGGGCCATCTTCTCGGTCTCCTCACAGAAGCGGGTGCTCTGCGAGGCGCTGCGTTCATACATGTCGCGGATGTCCTTGATGCCGCGGTTCACACGGTCGATGGCGTCGATCTGCGACGATACACTCTTGAGCTGGATCTCGTAGATGGTATTGAGGCCGGTGATGTTGCGGTTGAGGGCCTGCATCTGCTCCACATAGCCCTGCGACGAGCGGGTGATGTTCTCCGAATTCTCGGTGATGGCCTGATATGATGCAAGCAGGGTGTCGCTCACCTTGTTGAGGGCCTCGGTCGAAGCGCGCAGGTGCTGCATTTCGGATGCGAGGGAGGCCATCTGCTCCAGGTAGTTTTGAGTGGTGCCGGCCACAGACGGCATGCCGTCGGCATTGAGCACGAGGTTGTCGGCAGGTGTCGAGGCCGCCGCACGCGCGCCGGCAGCCGACAGGGGCTGGCCGCCGATCACCACGCCGCCACCGCCGTTGAAGTCGGGACGGTCCTCGGGGTCCTTGCTGTCAAGAACCGGGAAGACGTCTTCCCACTTGTATTCGCGTGGCGGACGGTCGAACGCTGTGAGCACGAACATCAGGACCTCGGTGCCCATACCTATCGACAGCAGGGCATTGCCGCCCGGCAGGTGTAATATCTTGAACAGCGCGCCCCATATTACGACGGCGGCGCCGATCGAGTAGGCGAAGTTGAAGAAGCGCTGGCCTTTCTCGCTTGATATGAATGCGCCGATGCCGCGGCGCACGGTCTGTACTTTTCCCATTGCGATATATGGTGATTGGAGGTGGAGAGGTGTCGTTTACTTGCTGTTTTTCTGCTTATTGCCGCGGGCAAATCCTATCTGGGTGCGCACGCAGCGGAATCCGATGTACGAGCGTTGCTCGTTCTGGTACTCCCACATGCGCAGGTCGGAGCGGATGTTGTGGGCCACATCCTTCCACGAGCCCCCGCGCACTATCTTGCGCTTCATCTTGTAGGGATCGTCGGGCGCTGCGTCGTAGCGGTACTCGGGATTGAGGTCGCTGGTGAGGCGTCCCACGCTCTCGGTGTAGGCGGTCGAGGTCCATTCGCTCACGTTACCGGCCATATCATACAGGCCGAAATCGTTGGGCGCATACGTTCCTACCCGTGAGGTGATTATGTGGCCGTCGCGCACAAAGTTGCCTTCGCCCGGCTTGAAGTTGGCATAGAAACAGCCCTTGTCCTCGCTCAGGGCGATGTCGCCGTCCCACGGATACATGTTCTCGTCGACTCCGGCACGGGCGGCATACTCCCACTCGGCTTCGGTGGGCAGGCGGTAGGGCTCTATGTACACACCCTCCTTGCCCAGCGAGCGGCGCAGGAAGTCGGTGCGCCAGTTGGCGAATGCGTTGGCCTGCTCCCAGCTTACGCCCACCACGGGATAGTCGGTATATCCGCCGTGGCTGAAGTACATGCGCACGTAGGGTTCGTTGTAAGCGTTCTCAAAGTCGTTGATCCACGCCGTGGTATCGGGATATACATTCACGATGTATGTGTTGAGGAAGTCGTAGTCGCCGGTGAGCTCGCGGTTGATCACCTGGCGTATTACCTCGCCGTCCTCGCTTATGTAGGCGGTGTCCTTGGATATAGTGGGCATGCCGGTGGGTACGGGACGGTCTGTGTTATACTCGCGCCGGCGCGGGTCGAGGCGGTTGCGGCGACGCGCTGCCTCGGTGTGGTTGTACACCTCGTATCGGTAGTTGAGCTGTGTGCCGTCGAGCTCCTTGACGCCGGTGATCGGGTTGGTGCGGTAGAGGCTCTCGATGGCGCGCTGCTCGTCCTCGTTGGGATTGCGCCAGGGTATGGGCTTGTTCCAGTTGAGGTGTGGCGTCACGGGGTTGCCGTCGCGGTCTTCCTCGATCTTGAACTCCTCGTTGCCGCCGTAGGCCGGATCGGCGAGGCGCTCGCGGATGATGGAGTCGCGCACCCAGAACACAAACTGCTTGTACTTGCCGTTGGTGATCTCGGTTTCGTCCATCCAGAAGCCGTCGACGCTGATGCCGCGTGCGTCGGCCGCCAGGTTCCATGCCGAATCGGGCTTGCTGACGCCGACTTTCATCGAGCCGCGGTCGACGAGCACCATGCCGTAGGGGGTGGGCTCGGCCCACGAGGTGCCGCCTACGCCGGTCACTTCGCCACCGGCCGACGAGCGGGCGCCTCCGGCGCACGATGCAAGCGCGCCGGCCATCAGTGCCGATACCGTCATGACGGGTATGGAGAGAGATTTCAGTATGCTGGTCATAGTTGGTATGATAATGCTTGGTATTTACATGATTCGTATGCTGCGGTGGCGGTTGCGGTTCTTATCACCGAGGTCGAGTTTCAGCGAGTAGCCCGCCACTATCTCGTGGCTGCCCGACGATGCCGAGTGGATGCCGCTCGTGGCGTAGTCGTAGCTGTACCCTATATAGAAGTTCTTTATCTCGGCCGCGACGGTCACATACACTGCATCGTCGTAGCGGTAGCCGAGGCCGAAGCTCAGGAACTTGTTGTAGCGGGCCCGCGCTGTGATTTCGGCCGTCGTGAACGTGAAGTCGCTCTTGACAAGAACCGATGGCAGTAATTCAAATAACGTGTTTTTCAGCGGAATATTGCCTCCGGCCATAAAATAAAGCGTCCTCGGGGCCTTGAATTCATAAATATTCTCGCCCGACACCTGTCCGCCGTCCTCGCCGCCCATCTTGATGGTGGGCGCTGTCAGGTGCTGCGCCGATAAGCCGGCCCACCACCGGCGGTGGCTGTACCACAGGCCGGCTCCGAGGTCAAAGGCTGTGCCGTGCAGGTCGGTTGTCGGCATGCCCTCGTCCGTCCCCTGATGATAATCATCGCCGTCGGGTATGAACACCTCCGAGCCCTTGAAGCGCTGATCGTACATGCCCGGCTGAAGGGCGAAGGTGAATTCGCCGCCGAATTTTTTCAGCTTGAAGCCTATCTGGGCGTTGATGTTGAGCGACTTGTACAGACCGATGCTCTCCTGCTGCATCACCAGGCCGGTGCCAAAACGCTTGTCGAGCAGCTTGAAGGGCATGTCGCCGCTGAGCATGAATGTCTGCGGCGCTCCGTCGATGCCTACCCATTGCAGGCGCCCCGCGCCGCGGATACGGATGAAGTCGCTCTGCCCGACGGCCGCCGGGTTGTAGAGCGTCGGAATCTCGTAATACTGCGAGAACTGGGCGTCGCTCTGCGCCTTAGCGCCGAGGGCCGCGCACAGCAGTGCCAGGATTATGGCTGTCAGTCGTATAGCGTGCTTCATAGGTCGTTATTCAAAGTAGAAAACAAGGCTTATCATCTTGGACGTCGCCTTGGCTATCGAGCTGGTGAATTTCAGCCGCGTGGGGTCGTCGGCCAGCTCCGGGCGGTCGTGCGTCAGGATGTCGCTGAGCCCGAAGCTGAACCGCAGCTCGGGAATAAGCTTGAAATAAGGGAGATAGAAGTCGCAGCCGATACCCACCGACAGATAGAAGTCGGTTGAGGTGAGCTTCAGTATGTCGTTGCGCTTCTTCGACACGTCGAAGGCGGGCATCACGCCGCCGAATATGTAGGGCCGCGCGTTGCGCGTGCGCATGGCTGCGAATTTCAGATCGAGCGGCAGTGTCACGTAGGTCGACTTTATGTTCTGGCTCTCCTCGGCCCCGCTGTTCAGCTCAAGGAAACGTATGTCGCGGCTGCCGAACATCATGCCCGGCGAAAAGCGCAGCGACAGATAGTTGTTGAGCCGCAGCGCCGCAAGGCCTGTCACAGTGAAGCCCGGCTGATAATTCACCTGCTCGGCGCGCCATTCCTCGCCGTTCTCGGTCACGAATCCGTTGTGCGCAAACCGCGTGTCCATCGTGTTCATGCCCACCGAGAAGCCCAGATGCCACCGGCGCATATCGGCATACGGGCGGTTCTCAATCTTGTCGTTGAGCCTCCGAGCCTCGGCCGTCGCCGCACCGGCTATCAGGACCGATACTATTGATATGAAAGCGATTATTAACTTCTTCATCACTTTATTAACGCGATATGGCAGCCATTATTGCCTTGCCGGCAAAAGATTCAGCCCTCGTACACAAATATACCGATTATTTTCAATTCGGCAAATTATCGGCTTTCCGTTCGGCAAATTATCGGCTTTCCGTTCGGCAAATTGTGATGATTTCGTTCGGCAAATTGTGACGATTTCGTTCGGCAAGTAATGAAAATACAGTCGGCGGCCGACACTAAGCTGTGCCGGCCGCCGGATATAGGGTAGTGAATGCTGATTAACGCACCACCAGTTTTCTTACGGTATCAGCTGTCGATACAAGGCATACTCCGGGTGAGAGGTCTACACGGCAGTCGCCCTGTCCGCTGAATATGGTGCGGCCGTCAACGCTGCTGACGGTCACGTTGGCTCCGGCAGTGCCGGTCACATACAGGGTACGGCCTTCGAGGCGTACGCAGATGCCGCCGGCTGTCAGATCGCTGACTGATGAGCGTGTGATGTTGAGCGCTTCTGACAACTCTGACTCGCCACTGTCATAGACAGCGGTGACATGATATGTGTGGTATGAGTCAGGATTGGCATGAGTGAATGTGGTCTCTTTCACGGGCTGCTCATTCAGCCGGTTGTGGTCGCAATACACATTGTATCCCATAAGTTGGCCGTAGAAGGCGTCGTCCTTGACGAATGTGAAGTCATCGAGCTCGAGCATATAAGCCCCCTCAGCCATTGAACGCACGGCAAAGTGCCTTGTCCCGGCAGGAACAGTGAAGATGTATTCGGTCCATTCGTCGGGCACCGATCCGCCGATATTGGGCACAGCAGTATATGATTCCAGATCGGCGGCTTCACCTGATGTGTAAAGTATCTGGATGTACTCGGAGTAGCTCCCCGAATAGCTTTTGGCATAGAAGCTTATTGTCTGTTCGTCTTCGTGCAGCAGTGGTGATATCGCCCAGTCGTCGGATGCCTGGTAGTCGGATCTGTACAGTGAGGCGATGAATTTATTGCCGCTGTGGGGTGCGAACCGTGTGTCGGGCAATAGCTCGGCGGCATCCCATACGAAGAATGAAGCCTTGCTCGTCTTGGGCGCTATGCCCGGAATATCGAAGCTTGTGAAGCCGCCCACGGGGCTGTTGTCGGCATCGACGAAGAGCCATCCGTCGGCTTCATGTTCCCATGATCCGGCTTTCTCAAAACTCTCGGAGGTCTCGACCGGAATTGCTTTACCGGTTTCTACGGCATCCCATACTATAATGTTTCCGTCGGAAGTTTCTTCGCCTTTAAGATTTGTCACTACGGGGCCGTTGTTGGGGATGCGTCTGATATTTATCTGTGCGGAAGTATTGTTGTCCCTGACTTCATCGGCTGCATAGTCCACTTCGGCTGTAAATACATATTCCGTCGGGTCGTATACTACGGGGATCTGTCTGAATATCTCGGTGACTGATTCTTCGGACGGTAGAGGAGTCGCTACATCGCGGGTATCCACGATCTCGCCGTTCCGCAGCAGATTGATACGGTATGATGTCGCATCGGAGGCACCGTTATTCTTTACGGTTGCGTTGAGGCTGAATTCCGATCCTGTCTGCACCTTGACAGGCGCTGCAAGCGTTACGCTCAGATCGTGCAGGATGTTTTCTCCGATATAGATATGGTCGTACAGGGTGTATTGTACGCCATTGCAGCTGACTGCGAGCTTCACGCGTATGTCTTTGCCGGCATAGGCGGACAGATCGGTCGCGATGCGGTTCCAGCGTCCGGCAGTCAATGAACTGTGCGGCAGTTTACGCACTTCGGTTTCCTCGCCGTCACAGATTACATATACGGTTGTCTCGTTGAGGTCTGCTGTCTCTGATTCGAATCCGTAAATCCAGAATATCAGGGACGGAGCGGATAATCCGGCAAGTGATACGCGGCCTGTCGCAATGTAGGCCTCCTCGCCGATATATGGAGTGTTGATGAGTATGTAGGAGTCATCGGCATCCTGTGCCGCCACGCCGTTGGCACTACTTCCGAGATTGATCTTTGCATAGTAATCCGAAGTCCACCCCTCGAAGAAATATTTCTGTATATCATCCTTGCCGCTGATTATGTGCGGAGCGGGGTATGCGTCGCCGAATACAGTATGCCCTACGGTAAGATCATCGGCACCTACACCGCGGTTCATGGATTTGACGGCGAAGTATATATAGCTCTGATTTGAGGCTTGCGGCACTGTGGCTTCGTACGATGTGCCGGTAAGAGGCTCGGTATTGATGAGTTCGCCGAGTTCAAGCTTGCCGGCGCTGTTGAGGGCCACCGAGTATACATCGTACGATACATCGGTCGTCGGTATCACATTGCCGTCTATGTCGGAGGTTACGGCCGGCCATGTTATCCTTACCTTGTCGGGCGCTGTCTGGAAAGCGGTGACTGCTGATACCAAAGCGGCTGCCTTGGGGCCTATGTAGACGGTTGCCGTGGCCGGAGCCGACACATCGGTGCCTTTTGCGCATGTGACGGTGTAGGTATATTCGCCGGCCGAGGGCACATTGTCTGTCAGTGAAACGGGTGTCCCCGGTTCTACATCTTCGCGGTATACTTCAATATCACCGTCGCGGGTCATTACAACACTGAGCTTGCCTTCAAGCGGTTCGCCGCTTACATTTGAGGTCGGAGCGGTGAATGAGATGGAAGCGCTGAGTGAGCCGTCCTTGTCGGGAACGATATCGAGATCCGATATTGCGGCCGGATTCTCTCCCGACAGGGCTGTGCCTACCTCATAGGACATGATGTAGAAATTATACATGTAGGGATCGGATATGCCGTGGAAGCCGATATTGTAATTTCCGGCCTCGCCGGTTACTATCTGCCCTGAGATCTCCATACCTTCGTAACTGTCTTCGCTGACTACGGTGGGAGGTACGATCTCCATGGTCATGGCCTCTGCGGTATTGCCTCTGCCGGCCTTTACCTCGATGCGTTCGGGTGAATATGACTCAAAGGCACGCACCCTGGCTTTGAACGGGTATGTCTTGTTGGCTTCCAGCGCTATGGGTGGCGATATGAGCCAGTCGTCCATTGCTATTGAGAAGTTGTATGATATCATTGCCGAGCCGTAGTTGAGCATCCATGTCTTGCCGTCTTTGTTGGCATCTATCACGGTATGCTGCCCGAACGTATCTTCATCGAACGTCATTGACATAGGTACGGAATAACTGCCAAGCATCACCGTGTTTGAGCCGCTGAATGCCGACCGGCGTGAATCGTGGACTGCCGCAACTTTATAAACGACGCTGATAACACCTGTGGCAGGTGCATCCAAAGCAAATGAGGCGGATGTGCCGCTGATATTGTCTTTTATCGTATTGCCTTCGGCATCGGTTACTATGTAGGTGATGGCAGAAGGATCGATATATCCGCCGTCCGACGAGGTTGTGACAGCGTCCCATGACAGAGTGGCGGTGTTGTCGTTCCACGCAAGCACTACGTTCTCAGGAGCAGAGGGGCAGCCTTTGCCTATAAAACATGATGCCCGGGCTTTTTTGGATTCACCGTAAGCATTGGACAGTATGGCTGTAAAGTGAGTTATGCCCGTTTTTTCGAGCGCTATCGTTTCGCTGACTATGGCACCTGCTGCGTCTGAGCCGGTCTTTATGGCGACTCCGTCGGCAAGGATGGTGTAGTCGAAAGTTTCTCCTGCCGCGTCTGACCCGTCATAATGAGTCAATGGCATGGTGAGAGTGATGTCAACTGCCATGGCACCCTTGTCGCATGTCGCTTCCAGTGCAGGAGTCGACGGAGCCGACGGGTGGATCTCTTTGGCCGGAATATACAGCCCCAATACCTGTTCACCGTTGGGGAAGTCGAGTAGCTTTGTATATTCGCCGTCAGATAAAGAGAATGAGTGCAATGAGGCGGTCATGCCGTAATAGTCGTAAGTAGCCAGCAGGAAGCGGCCGTTGGCATCGTCCACACAGCCGCCATGCTGTGTGCTTACTGACAGATCGGTCGGCAACATGGGATCGGAGGGATATTCGGTATAATCGCCGGTTGTCTTGTCGATCTTTACGAATCGTCCGAACTCGGTCACTCCGTAGAACTGTCCATCCGCGTCACAGCCCACGGCGGCGTAGTAGATAGGCACTTCTTTCTGTATTATGGTAACAGATTTTGACTGATAGTCAATCTTAACCCAGTCGTACCCGTTGAACTGTGGATTCGAGTTACAGGAATATACCTCACCGGTAGTGGGATCCTCGGCCGAGCCGAATGAATACAGGCTGTAATCGGGCATCACCTCGTCATAGAGCACCGACCAGTCGGACGTGTTGAGTGCCACAAGATGGCAGTCTTTGGCATATCCGTAGTTGTCGGTGTTGATATATGCGCTGTAATATGTGCCGTTGCCGTCGTCATAGCCCTCGGCCAGGGGTGCTGTCGAGGCCCCCAGCAGCGAGAATTCCTCTCCTGATGCCGACGGTATGCTGTATACTCCGTATGCCGGATTCACGCCCCATGCCGAGCTTGCAAGCACAGTGCCGCGGAGATCTATGCCGCCCGCGGCTTTGCGCATGGCATTTATCGTCCTTTCTGATGGATGCTGCCTGGAGGTGACGAAACCGGCCCTTTCAGGCGTGCGCAGGCCTGAAAGACCTGTCGTGCCGGGCATTCCGGCCGCAGCAAGACGCCGAGGTGCTCCCGGCGTGAGACGGTCTGTTGCAGCGATACGCGACTTGCGCACCTGCGCCACATCGGCGGATGCCGCCGGTGGAGAGTATAATGCTGCCGCAACTATACACCCCAGCCCTACAATAGCGGCTGTTTTTTTCAAAATACTCATGGTAGTCAGATTTAGTGATTATTTGGTTTACTTATTCAGTGTTTTAAATAAGTCCTGATTTTTTAACGGTTACATATTTTACAAAGGTAAAGTGACAGTATGCCACCGCCCAAATCTTTTTGGTTAAATAATGCTAAATCCGGTTTTTGGCGTGACAGTTTGTGCAATATTCGTTAAAATTATGATAATAATGGTAAATTTCTACACACTATAGTAAGTATACAGCGGCGCCCGACACATCGATGTGCCGTGCGCCGGTTATTGTGTCGGGATGACGTTTACTTCACGTCGGGATCCACGCCCCACTGCTGGCGCGCGAGGCGGCGATAGTTGTTGTAGCGCCACATGGCATTGGCCTTGGCGGCTGCGAAGAGTTCGGCAGCCTCGGCGGGATACTGCTTCTGTACCGATGCGTAGCGTACCTCGCCCTTGAGGAAATC
>JAGANS010000028.1 GCA_017624155.1 Muribaculaceae bacterium
CCGCCGGCCACACCGCCACACTCAAGATCAATCTCTGATAGAACCTCTGAATATCATTCAAACACTTCCGCATTTCGCGGAAGGGTTTGTTATTTATTATAATAGTTGCCGGAATTTCAAATAATTTGTGTAATTTTGCGATATAACATGTCACATTTCTGATTTTATGGACAAGAAAGAATACTTTGAATCTCTGCTAAGGCGCGACTTTCTGCGCTATGTGTTGCTGCGCACGCCCTATCTCCCTGAAGACAATGTAGTTGAGCAACTCATGGATGCTGTCGCCGCAACAGTCGACATATGTCAGTTGAAGGACGGAATCAGAACAGTGATTGATGAACACATCAGCGGCCGCCATTCCGGCCAACAGGTGTCTTCCGGCCGTTTGGCCAAATGGCTCTCTCCCGGAATTGTCAATGACATAATGGCCGACTATGCCGGCCGCCTTGATGCCAGGTTGTCGGCCGAGCGTGCGGTGAGCGTCGTAGTGTCGCATGTGGAGCGGTTTACCTGGCTACAGGGCATCGGCGGGATGGCCGTGTGCCTGAAACGCTTTCTCGATAAAGCCTATGTGCGGGCCGATGAATATGAGCATGTGCCGGCCGGTGGTCCGGATTATGGATCGCTGCTCGAAAAATACGATGCGGCCGCCCATATATCGTTGATGGAGTATGTCACCGGCGGCAACAGTACAGATGTAGCCGAATACCTTTCTGAGCTGGAAGCTTTTGCCCGTGCCCGCTGCGAGGAAGTGCTTTATAGCAAGATTGGCGACCTGTATCGCAGCGTGTCGGAATCGCAGGAGCTGCGCAGGCTTGCTGATAAATTTGATTCGATGCGATTCAAGCTGTTGGCTATCCCGGTCGATGTCCCAGCTCCGCAGCCTGCCTGGGACGCCGAATACCGCCGTCTCGTTCCCGTAGACTTCTACGAGCGCAATATCGCAAGCATCGACGGCTCCCGGGCATTCCAGATGGTGCTGTTGCAGACATTTGCCCGCTGCGAGGACGAGCTGCGCGCCGAAGGCACCCTCCGCCCTGACGGCGAACTCCAGATCTTCACCGCCGATACCTTTTCACCTACCCGCTGGATAATCCAGACCACAGCCCGCATATTGCAATAAGTCATGGCAGCTATCAAACCGGCCGATGCGCGCAACCGACGCGTCGAAGACCCCGAATCGACGGTGGCATTTGATGAATGTCCCTTTATCGAGGGGGTATATCACAATGATTACGCACTGGTTGTAGGGCCGGGAGTGATACTCGACCGCAGTCAGTTTCCTGAATCCGATGGCGATATCAACGCATATCTGCTCCGGATAATCAACGAGGAACTTAATAAGAATTACAAGTCTCTGACTCAGATTAAAAGCGAGGGAAAATCTCCGCTCTACCGACTTCTTGCCGAGAAGCTCAACGAGATCGAGATGAAATACGATCTCAGCGATATAAGCCCCGAATTGCGCGAATTGCTGGGGACGCGGCTCTTTAAATTTGTCCTTACCACGACCTACGACGCTTATCTGGAAACACTGATGCGCAGCCTGTGGGGCGACACACTGCGTATTGTCAATATCGAGGACGAATTTTCACTGCGCGAGTTCAGCCGGGCGCTTGCCTCAAAGAGGGATGTGCCATACTGCCAGCCGACACTCTTCTATGTATTCGGCAAAGCAGAAAAGGACAAATACAATCCAACGAGTTTTCTTGAGTCGGACGAGGATGCGATTTCATATATCGTGCGCTGGATCAATATAGGCAGCAAGGAGAAAAAAGAGATTAGCGACTTCCTGAAGAAGAAGCGTTTCCTCGGCATCGGCTGTAAATACGAGGACTGGTATTTCCGCTTTTTCTGGTATATAATTACCCGTGAATTCAAGCGGTCAAAGCCCCATGAGGAATTCTTCGCCAACCGTATACACGATAACGTGGTGCTCGGCCCCGGGCAGCAGCGTCTGCGTGACTATCTTAACGATAACAACGTGTGTATTCACGACGATCCCTGGGCGTTCATGAAGCGTATATACACACTTATCACCGACACGGATACGACTAAACCTGCCGGAAAGCTTGTCAGGGACAAGCGGCTGAAAGGACGTATATTCCTTTCGTATAAGACCAGACCGGATGCGGACGCCACGCTCAATCTGTTCAGAAAACTTCATTCGGCCGGGACATTCAATATTTGGTTTGACGACGCAAGGTTGAAGGGCGGTGATAATTACAATGCCGACATACCCGATGCGATTGATAATACCAAAATATTCATCCCCATCCTGTCGCCGACGGTGGCCGAGGTGATGCGCTCGTATAACCCCGACAGTGAGGATAAAGACAAGCCATATTTTATCAAGGAATGGCTCAGGGCAAGAGAGGTGCCGGGTATCAGGATAATCCCTGTGGCGATAGACGGATATGACCTTAAAAGTCAGGATCAGCAGATATTTGAATCGATCATACGCACCGAGGAGCAGAAGAAAAACAACGTAAGTTTCTCGGGCATAGATCTCTCTCAGGAGGACGGTATCGGCAAGCTCATAGAATCAATAAACAAACAGCTCGGAATCGATTATGAATAAGATTATTGCCGCTGTCCGGAGATTTTTCGGCCGCAAAAACACGCAGTCCGTCAGCGACGACTCCAATCCTTGGGCCGGGCTTATGTCATATGCCGATCCGGCTGCCGGAGGTGCGGCCCAGCGCTTCTGCGGTCGCGACCGCGAGATTATCGACCTGTTTTATCTCGTCGACAACAACTTCATCGTTACTCTTTACGGCAAGAGCGGCATCGGCAAGACATCGCTCCTCAATGCTGGCCTGTTTCCGCGCTTGCGTGCCGAGGGCTATCATCCTGTGCCGGTACGCCTCGGCCTCGTCAGTGATGAGGATATTGTTGGCCGCATCATAGAACTGGTAGACAGTGATATGAAGCATAGCTACGGCGACGGATCCATAGAAATTTGCAATATCGGAACCATAAACGCCTCCGCATCCGATTCCCGGTTGTGGCGCTACTTTGCCACGCATCGATTTCACGACAAAGCCGGTGAGGTGGTGTTCCCTGTGATGGTTTTCGACCAGTTTGAGGAAGTGCTGCGCCACAACGGCGCCGGCGCGCTGGAACTGCTGCGCGAACTGTCGTTTATAGCTGACCCCCACAATGCCATTGCCGACGGCATAGTTGACGGCAAACCATATACATACGACTTCAACTTCCGCTTCGTGCTGTCGATACGCGAGGACGATCTCTATCGCCTTGAGGACATCGTCGACCGCAACTTCATAGCCCGTATCAAGGACAGTCGCTACCGTCTGCAGAACCTCAGCGATGAAGGGGCGGCAAGCGTCGTGGGCGACATCGGCGAGCCTTACATTGAGCCTGCCGACCGCGAGCGCGTCGTAAGCCTCGTCATAACGGCATCGCGCAGCGCCGAGGAGGGCCTTGTCAACACCAATATGCTGTCGCTGCTGTGCTATCGCATGTATCAGCGCTACACCGACTCCAAGGCATCCAAAATTACCGCCGCCATGGTCGAGAACTATATCTCGGCCAATCCCTTTGAGGAATATTACGAGGAGGCGGTCAAGGGCTTGTCGGAAAGCGAGAAACGCTTTATCGAGGACCGGCTGATCGATCCCGACGGGCGCCGCGCATCCGTCAGCGAAAAAGAGTTCAACACCCACGTCCACAACTCGTCGCGGCTGTTCGACGGCCGCAGCCGCATATTGCAGCGCGTCAGCGCCGGCACCGGCTCAAAAAGCACCAATGTGGAACTGCTCCACGACGCCATGTGCCCAACCATCCTCCGCAACCGCACCCTCCGCCTCGAGCGCAAGACCGGCAGCATCACGGCTCTATGGCTGATTATTATCGGCGCCGTATCGTATTATTTCCTGAATGATACGATCGTAAATAATTTCGTAAATTTCTTTTTGACCTGTATGGGCTCCATGAAATTTACCTTCGAGAGTGTAGAGTCTGTATCCTTGTTGCTGACCATCATTACCTTCCCGATTATGACGGGCGTGCTTGTGTATGGCTACTGCATTCCTTATATATTGATGGCGTTGCCCTCGCTGATGGCATTAGTGCCTGTGGCATTCTTTCGCGATACGGAAGCATTCTCGCCAATGGGGATCGCAACAATGGCTGTGGGCGGCATTGCCACCGCGATGTTCTTTATATCGTGGAAATCCAACAACAATTCCCTTTCGACAGGCAAAGCCATCGCAAAGGTATGGAGCCTGCTGCCGGTAAAGGCCTTCTATCTCCTGCTGGCCTGCTATCTGTATTATAAATCCGTATTAAATCCGGCTTTCGTAATCAGTAATACAGATTCTGCGTGGGGCATAATTGTCATACCGTTCCTGTTCCTTGACTGTTGCTTAAGATTTTTCGGCCTGAAACATCAGTGGAAATTAACGGCTGCATACTTATGCGTGCTTGTGCTTATGGCTGCAAGTACATTTATATTGGAGATCGGAATATGGGTCGAATTGGGCGGTCTGCTTGTCAGCCTGGTGCTGTTGTGGCTGTCATCATACGGAATAACTACGGTCAGGCGAATTGCCTTTACCGTTGTCAACGTTGTGTTCCTGACTGTGATACTCGGCTTTAATCTTGGATTTAACCCGCTGGCTATTAAAGCTAAAGAAGCCAAGGTGGTTTATCCATGGAAGCTTGTCGTCGTCGAAAAGAACGGTTTGTATGGCACAGCCGATGCCCAAACCGGCGAAATGATTATCGATGCCCAGTTCGACAGTATAAACGGTTTTTACCTTGAGCGGATTATCGACAATTCTCCGATTGATACTGGTGAGTTCTTAACCAAAGATCTTCCTTTGTTCTTTGTCCATAAGGATGGCAAAATACAGCTATGCTCCTTTTTACATATTAAGCTTGAAGGTGAGATTAACAGACTTAACCACAAAAAACATGAAGGAACACTCACCGATAGTATAACGGTCAAATCAGCTGAGGCATTTATAAAATTGAGAAACGCATATATTGAATATATTATCAATAGCAATGACAGCCTGCTTCAATTAATGCCATACGAGTTTATTGATCTTAACTCTATGCTTCAGCGCAATCTTGATGAGAAACTGAGGGTACTGTCAGACAATGCTAAAAGCATCGATGAGTCCATGGTATGTGATATGATCGAGGCATTGACCCGCTGCATGTATATCGACATGATGAGCGAGGCGCTGCTCAAAGAACATTATACAAATGTCTGTGAGTGGTTCCTGCAATATTATTTGTCGGTATTACTTACTGATGCGTTGCCCGACGGATATACGGTTGATTTTGTGGGCAATTATCAATCTGATCTAAATGTCAATGGCAACAGCTATAAAGAGGCCGATGTAAATATGTCGTTCTCCAATAAGGAACTTGCAAAGCACAAGGCCGCAGCATGGTATAATATGTTCTACAGATTGTTTATAGCCGAATGTGGCGCTGATAAAGACGCATATATAGAGGCTATGCAGAGTAATAACAAGGCTCTTGATAATCTTGTAGCGCAATCCGAGGCCTACAAACAGCAAATGTCCGCATATCAGTTATCTCTGCAAGGCATCCTGGCCTCGGTGCAGAAAACTTATGACGATCAGGATCAACTTCTTTCCGGCCTTAAGGAGTCGGCATTGCTCCCTGATTCGCTCAAAAGCGAGAACCTTGAGCGCACCTTAAAGGGATTGCTTGAAATCACTCCGAAAATAAATTCAGTAAAACAAAATTTGGGCGTGATAATGGCCGATATTGCCGCATCGGGTATGGAAATGGATTCTGTAATGTCATCAATGGACCGAGTCTTGCTCGAATATGTCGATAAAGACTTCAAAAATCTTATACAGTCAACATATAACAGCCTTCTTGATATAGTGAGGCAGAATCCCAACAATATCTACAACGGTCTGTTTATCACCGTATGCGAGCGGCTCTATACCATGGGGGCTTTCCGCTTGTATGATATGTCGGAGTATAAAGAGGATATGGACATTATTGCCCCCCAGCGTATAAGCGGCATGTATCAGCTTGTGCTGCGTACAGATTCGTTGCGAAATGAGCAAAACGGGCTCATTGACTATGCAAAAGAACGGTTAAATAATAACATGGCTGATTTACAACAGTTGCAAAATCAGCTTGACGCCCTCTCGAAGTAAGTTTTTTCTTGTCGGAAGCGAAATATTTTGTATTTTTGCCGAAAATCTTGATGCAATGACCTACCAATATGATTTTCTCGTTATCGGCTCGGGTATAGCCGGTATGAGTTTCGCGCTTA
>JAGANS010000029.1 GCA_017624155.1 Muribaculaceae bacterium
AAAGGCGCGTGTGACGCCATCCCGCCCCGGCGACGGCTGACAGCCGTGTCGCTGATGCTCACGATTTTCGTGCTGACAGCCTTCTTCGTGTTCGGTCACGCCTGCTATAAAATCGGACTCGGCAAGTCACGGCAGGCGGTGGAGATAGAACATATCCGCTCTATCGACATCCCGACAATCAACAATATCCCCAACCCCGTAAATCTCCCCGCCTATGACAATGCAGGAATGGAAAGCGAGGATTAACGGCTTCTTCCAGCCAAAATCACAGGCAGAACGGCAGAAGATGATGAAATATCTGGTGGTGATGCCCGCCGCCATTCTCTGCGGTGCAGTGATATTATGGCTTCTTTACTCCAGCCTCAACAAAAGCGACGAGCGTGTTGGCGACGCCTTCAACACCGAGATACCCGAAGGCGAGAACGACGGCATGAAAGACAAGATGTCGGAATATGAGGCCGCCGAAGCCGCCAAAGAGCATGAGGCACAGCAGTCGGCAATAGCGTCGCTTGATACCATCTCGACAGTAACCAAAGATGATACCGTCAACGCACCTTCGACGGTGGAAACATCAGCGCAGGTGTATCAGGAGGTGCAGGCATCATTAAACGATTTCTATATCCCGGAAAGTACCGAGGCGGCACAGGTCGCCGAGTTGCAGGCGCGGATTGACGAGCTGGAAGCTCAAAATGCGATGGCACAGCAGCAACAGCAGCCGGACCAGATGGAAATGCTTGAACGCTCCTACCAGTTGGCGGCACAATATATGGGTAACGGCAACGGCGGCAATTATCCGCTCCCGGCACCTGCTGACGATGAGAAAGGCTTATCGGCTTGCCGCTCGCGTAGCGAGAACCGCGATGTGCAGCCAGTTGCACAGGTGAACCGCAATGTTGTGTCAACGCTCGGATCATCTTCGACAGTACGCGGCTTCACGACAGCGGTCGGAACGATGAGGGCGGTAGCCAAGAATACAATTGCCGCAGTTGTCGCCAGTAATCAGAGTGTAACCGACGGCGAAAGCGTAAAGTTACGGACTACCGAACCTATGTGGGTAGGCTCAAGGCTGATACCACGCAACACTGTAATCGTCGGCTCTGTAAGGGTGCAGGGCGAGAGGCTGGAAATCGAAATATCCTCAATCGAGTGCGACGGCTCCATCTACGATGTGGAGTTGCAGGTTTACGACTCCGACGGCCAGGAAGGTATCAACATTCCGCAGTCAATGGAGAGTGACGCTCTGCACGAAATCGGTGCCAATATGAGCAGTACGATGGGTAGCTCAATCAACATCTCCACCAATACCGGGGCGCAGATTGCCTCCGATGTGGGGCGAGGACTGATAAACGGTGTCAGCCAGTATCTCAACAAGAAGCTGCGGACCGTGAAAGTCCACCTCAAAGCCGGCTATCGTGTAATGCTTTACCAGCCGGAAGATATATGATTTTTCACCACTTAATCCACAATCAAATGAATTTCAAATTATTTATCCTTTCTCTCGTTGCCGTCCTCTGTATGGCAACACCCGCCTTTGCAAAAGGCAAAAAGACGGTCAATAGT
>JAGANS010000030.1 GCA_017624155.1 Muribaculaceae bacterium
CCAGTCGACGCTGCTCGACGGCGCACTACGGTATATCGAGAGCACGGGCATATTTGCCCGCGACACCGATGCCGTGTACCTGATGTTCACCAAGGTCGACCGGGCCGGCGTGACCGGCGATGCCCTCGTCGAGACACTGCGCCAATACACCGAACGGCATTATTCGGGCTTCTACAACGGCCTCACCCGTATATGCAAGGACAATGAAATCAACGGCGGCGTGGTGGAGCGCATACCATTCACAATGGGCGAGGTATGCTTCCAGGACTTCTGCCTGTTCCGTGGGGCGGCTGCGGCTCTCGTAGTCAAGGAACTGCTCCGGCGTTCCAAATCATTCAAAGCCGGCAAATTAGGCAAACTTAACAACATCCTATCAAAATGAACAAGACAGGTATAGCCATAATCGTGACAAGCAACGGCGTGGGCCAGCCGGTAGTGGCCAACCCCGGCGAGTGGCTCCGCCATACCGGCGACATCCGTCCCGTGCTCGCCCGTGTCACCCCACCCTGCGTCAGAGGCTCACAGCCGCTCATCTATATGACATTCTCGGCCTCGGGAACCTATATCGCCATAGTCCGTGCCATAAGCGGCCGTCAGGGCGACAATGTGGCCGCCTGGCTCTACATACCCGACGGCATCGACATCAGCGGCGAGAAGATTGCCGGTATCATCAGGCGCCTTGATGACATCATCGCCGCCGGCCGGCTGCCCGACGAAGCAACGCTCACACGCGAGTTTTCGGAAAGTTATGCCACAGGCGGGGCTCCGGGCGATTCATTCGCATCGGACCCTCAGGGTCCACTCGCCATGCGCCGTGTCGAAACCGGCGATGCAGACAAATTTGCCGAGGCACTCCGCCGAATGCCCTATTATGCCGGCTATTGCGGCGTTGTGCTCGCCGGTCCGGGGCAGACAGTAGCCGATGCTGTCGACATCACCGACTCTCGGGCCGACTATGCCGGGCCTGAGATACAAACTGCGCATGAGACTGCTGCCGCCACAACAAAGACTACAGAAAGCGACAAGCCGAGCGGATATCGATTCGGCCTGTGTCCGCAATGGCAACCTTACGCCCTGGGCGCAATCGGCGGATTTGTACTCGGCCTGCTTGTGTCATGGCTCATCGGATACTGCGGTTCGCACAGACTCACACTGCACGCCGGATGGCCGCCCGTCAGTATCGTCGAGATAATACAGGCTCCGGCCGATACCGTCGCAGCAGCGCAGACCGATACCGTGGCCGGACAAAGCAAAAAATTCACAGCAAAGCAACTGGCCGTGGCCGTTGCCTATCTCGATACCCACAAGGCATGGAACAAAACCGAGATGGACAGCATAGCCCCAATCGCCGGCCTATGGGATGCACTAAACGAATGCCGGCATGACTCAGTAGCTGTATATCGCCGACGCCTCGACGCATCCGAGACACTTAAGGCTGTGGCCGATACCCTCGCCCTGTTTGCATCCGAGGGGCTTTACGGCGTGCCTGTCAACGCTCCCGGCGACACTGTTATCAATGTTGAAACCTACGGCAAGCGCATACGTGCGGCAAAAAAATGAACAAGGCAGGCAAAATTCTCGTATTGATATTCGCGGCACTGCTGGCCGTCGGGGCGGTCCTTTATTTTGTAAAGACCATGCTCGACCCTCCGGCACGTGTTCCGGCCGACAGCGGCTATGTGGAACTTATCGACGAGGCTGTGGCCGAATATGCCGACAGCCGTCAGGGCGCGTATGAGACAAGCTACCGGCCCGTGCTGGACCGCATAGAGCGCTTTCACAACGAAGGCAAGATTACAGGCACCGAATATGACCGTGCACGCACAGATGCTGCCGCAATCTACGCCCCGCGCCTCGCACAGGACTGCTACCGGCGCCTGATGATGGACTGGAACGACGACGACATGAATGAGATGGAAAACCGCATATACCGGCTGCTCAATCAGCGACTGTATTCGAGCGGTGCTCCCGTCATCGACAACGACGCGGAATCGGCGCGCTCGATCAACGAGATAGCCGATGTGCTGAAACTCAGCCGAGAGGCACGCAACATGTGCTCGTCGCCGACATTCATCTCACTGACCGACTCACGCAGCAAGATGATAAAGGTGCGCAGCTACCTCACCAACCAGTATCTGAAGCACAACAGCAGCCTTATCCGGACCATAAACGACTATGGAGGCATGCTGGGGCAGCAACATTACAGCGAGCTGTCAAACCAGGTCGATGCTCTCGCCGCCTATACTACGATGAGCTACGACGAGTTCAACAGTCAGTACAACGAAGCCCTGGCCGCGATATCCGAATATGATAACAACGCTGCCACCGTCTACGGCAACACCATCGACACCGCTCCCCTGCGTAGCCGGCTGGAGCGCTATCGCACATGGTTCAACTAAGCGTTTGATTAGTTTTCAAGAAAAAAGCAAGCCTATTTCCAAATTTTATTGTGATTTTGTTTGCCATATGCGTTTAATTGCTTACTTTTGCAATAAACTAATCAATCAAACGCTTATGAAAAAACTTTACACATTATTAATCAGTGCCATGATGGTGTCGGGCGCTTTTGCCGCAACACCTTCATTATTGTCGAGCCGTCCGGCCTGCGAACGCAAACCGATGGCGCGTACCGCCGTAAAGACTGCCGAGGCCTCACAGGAAGAAACCGAATGGACCGAATGGGAAAGCTTCGGCACCGGCACACTTACAATGGACGACATGTTCGCATTGTTCACCGAACTTGAAGAATGGCAAGGCGACTTCTCCGGAAAGACTGTCGATGTGCGCCATGCAGCCGACAATGCCAATGTGCAGCAATACCGCTTCAACGGCGTATTCAACGGAGCCGACATCGTGGTAGACGTCGACACAGAGAAAGGTACACTGAAGATGCTGCCGCAGAATACCAAAATAGATGTATTCGGCGAGGAAATACTTGTGGCCGACTTTGCTACATGTTATGAGATTCTGGCCCCTCAATACGGACAGGAAGTGATTGACACCTACGCCGCATACAATTATTTTATCCCTGAAATGAAGCGCTTCTATATCTACGCCGGATATTTTTTCAGTGAGGAAGATACTGATGTCACTGCGTTAGGCGATCTTCAGTTTCAGGTAGACGGAGCCGTCAACTATGTGCCAAAATTTGAATATTCGCTTTTCTCCAACGAGACTAAGCCTGCGTCAGCCTCTGCAGCCTTCCCCGACGAGACATCATATCTGGAATGGGCTGTGTTCCCCGGAAACTACACTTCGGCCAAGCTCCAGAAACTCCTGGACCACGAATGTGTATCGAGCAAACAGACATCGGCCGGCGCTGTCGCTCTGCCTGAACTTGCCACAGGTGTAAATACCCTTATAGGTATCACTTACGGAATCAAATCGGGCATGGCGCTCGAAGAGAGCCATTTCTCGTTTACCTACACCCCCGACGAAAACGGCAAATGGACTTCGCTCGGCCTCACCGACATCACCAACGATATACTGGAAGTAATCAATGATGAACAGCCGGTAGAATACAAAGTAGAGTTGCAGCAGAACAATGAGAATCCTGCTCTGTACCGCCTTGTCAACGCCCACGGAGCAGCTTATCCGGCCAATACCTCAGAGGCTGATTATGACAGCGAGTTCAACCACTATCTCACATTCGATGTAAGCGACCCCGAGGATGTTAAACTCATTCCCGCTCACGTAGAGAAAGTCCTCGTCGCACCTGTATTAGTCATGAATACAGCCGACATGCTCCGCGAGGCCGGCAAGCAGAGCTCGACGGTGAATTCGTATCGTGGCAAATTTGCCGACGGCGCAATAACATTCCCCGACGAAGGTCTCACCCTTGGCTGCTCCAACTGGACACTGTTCCAGGACGATCTGCCTGCCGAGGGCTTCGTAAACACCAACCTGAGCGGTAAGTTCCGCATTGCAATACCCGACACAGGGGGTATCGGCGACATTACAGCGGATGATGTACCGGCCGAGTACTTCTCGCTGCAAGGCATACGCCTCGACTGTCCGGCCAGAGGTACTGTTGTAATCGAGCGTCGCGGCACCTCAGCTCGCAAGATTCTTGTGAAATAAACGACTTAGATCTCATAATACCTTACATAAGCGGCAGCGGTCGGGTTTGCACCGACCGCTGCCGTATTTTTTATGCTATACCGTTGCGGTATTTTACCAGCCGGGATTTTGAGTAAGGCTGCTGTTGAGTTCTATCTGACCGGTCGGGATGGGATAGAGGTAGTACTTGTTGTCGAAGGTGCGTGTCTGACCAAACGAGCCGTTGACATAGTCGCCGGTAGCCACGGTGCATGGCACGGGCGAATTTGCTATGTTGGCGCCGAGAATCACATTGGGATGCTTGCCGGTGTCGAGCAGGTCGAGCTGATGCCAGCGCACGAGGTCCCAGTAGCGTATGCCGTCGTCGAGCATGAGTTCACAGCGGCGCAGACGCCTGATCTCCCAAATCAGACTGCTTACGCCCATATTGTTGGCGGTGTCGTTGATACCCTCGAGGAATGCCTTGTTGAGTTTCGAGGTATCGATGCCGGCACGATCCCACAGCGGCTTCATATAGGTGGCTATGTCCGTATCCGACAAGGAGCCGTTCTCGGCTTTTGCCTCAAGAATACCGACATAGAGACGGGCTCCCCAAAATAGCGGAGCGCACAGGTAATTCTTACCGATTTCGTTGACTACTGTGGCAGGCACCTCGGGATTGTTGAATTTGCGCACGCCGTAGCCGGTCGACGACCACATACCGGTGGTGTTGGAAGCGGCCCAGCTGAGGCCCTGGAAGAACACGTTGGGATAGGTTATGAAGCCCAGGCGCCCGTCGCGCACATCGAGCAGGTTCTGAATGCTGAGGGCATTGTCGCCCACGGCCACACCTTTGTCGGTGGTATCGTAGGAAGTCTTGCACGCGGGCAGGCCGTCCTTGAATACAAATGCCTCGAATGCGTCGCGCGTGATGCCGGCCACACCGTCGGAGGCGTTTGAATAATCGGATATCGAGTTCATGAACACACCTTCCTGATAGGGCTTGAACATTATGATCTCGGGGTTTGCCTCAAGGCCCTTGTAGCCCAGTCCCTCGGTGCGGGCCGACTGATACAGGCTCAGGTACTCGGGGTTAATAGGATATTTCTCTGCAATGGCCTCGCCGGCTTTTATAGCCTCATTAAAGAACTTGGTAGCACGCACTGCATCCTTGAGGTGATACTTGGCATACGAGCCCTCGTAGAGACACACCTCGAGCTTGAATGCATGGGCCATGTCGCGCGACAGGATAGTCTTTCCGCTCACATCGGCGATGTTGGCGCATGCGTAATCAAGGTCGTCGAGGACAAAATCCATTACCTCGTTGCGGGGTGTGCGCGGGCCGTAAAGCTCGGCCTCGGAGTCGGGAGAGAGAGGCTTGGTGACCAAAGGCACATCGCCGAAGCGACGCACGAGGTCGTAGTAGCTGCGGCCGCGATGCAGGCGTGCCAAAGCCAGGAAATTAATCCTGGATGCCTCGTCCATAGTGGAATTCTCGAGGCCCTGTATTATGAGGTTGGCGCGGCGTATCTCGATGTATGGAGCGTTCCAGGCGCTCATGGCGGGCTGAGCCGTCTTATATGTCCAGTCGTTGAAGGCTGTGCGTCCACACTGGTCATCAGAGAGCCAGCTCCAGTAGAATGTGCCTCCGCCCGAGCCGTTGCCATAGCCCGAATAGTCCTCATAGAAGTAATTTATCTGATTCTGCACATTTTGGGGATTGTTCCAGAACTCGGCGTTAACGGCCTGCGACGACAAGGGGTAGCGGTTGTCGTTCAGGAAATCGCTGCAGCCGGCAAGCGACATGCCGGTCATTGCGGCAAGAGCGCCTATGATATATATGGATTTCATAATTAATAGCTTATGGTGAAATTAGAATGTTACCTGAAGACCGAAGGACAGCACACGCTGCAGAGGAACAGTGCGGCCATACATACCCTGGCCGCCGTTATAGCCCGATGTGCTGTTGCCGGCTGTGAGGGTCTGCTCGGGGTCGAGTTGATATTTGCCGGCGCCATTATGCAGGAAGCAGAGGTTATCGGCCGAGAAGTATATGCGTGCACGCTGTATATAAGCCTTGCGGGTGAGGTCGACCGGCAGAGTATAGCCCACAGTGAGGTTCTTGAGGCGCAGGTAGGCCAGGCTCATGAGGTAGCGGCTCTGAGGATAGAAGTTGTAGTGACCCTGCCCGATAGAGCCCACGGTGCCGGTGCCGTCAGCGCCCGAATACATGCGGGGATAAGTATTATCCTGATTGATCTCTGAGTTGGCAAAGTCGATTCGGCCATCGTCGAAATAGGATATTTTATTATAGCTGAGCTGATTTGTAAAAGTACCGAGAGCGCTCTGCACCATAGGAATGACAGTGGAGCCGGTAGCCCACATGTCGCGCTTGCCGACACCCTGGAAGTAGAGGTCGATATCAAAGCCCTTCCAGGCGCCGCCGATGCGGAATGAGTATTCGTAGCGCGGCATGGCGTTGCCGATAACCTTGAGGTCGCCGTGATTGGCAATCGTGCGGTCGCCTACGTCAATCTTGCCGTCGTGGTTCAGGTCGGCAAACTTGATGTCGCCCGGGCCGTAGGTGAAGGATTCATCCTCAAGAGCCTTCTGGCTGGGGACGCCGGGAGCGTATTCATAGTGAGCGGGGTTGTCGGCGCCGGCTCCGGGTACCCATACGAAATCGTCCTCGGTGAAATAGCGTTCTGTCTCAAAGCCCCAGATATCGCCAAAGTACTGGCCCTCGGTATAGTTGTTCTCGGTCGGCAGATATGAGTAAATCAGGCCGGTAGGATTGTTCCACTTAGTGATCTTGGTGCGTGAGTCGCCTATATTGAAGGTGGCGTAGACATCGGCGTCGCCGAAGCTGTGATTCCAGTTGAGCGACAGTTCCCAGCCGTTGGTGCGGAGCGAGCCGGCATTCTGATACGGAGCTCCGGCGCCGAGGACGGCAGGCAACGTGGCACCGGGAGCCAGCATGTCCTTGGTGTTGCGCACAAACCAGTCGAAGGAGAAGTTGAGCGAGTTGTCAAAGAATCCGAGATCAAGGCCTATATCGGTAGTCTCGATGCGTTCCCATGTAAGTGAGCTCGACACCAGCGTAGGCATCGAATATTCAGTAATCTTCTGGTCGCCGCTGAGCCAGTGGACACTTCCCGCGCCTACCTGACCGACGGTGGATAAGAAGCGGTTGCTGCCGACAGCCTCGTTGCCTATGTGACCGTAGCTGGCACGCAGCTTACCGTTGCTGACAACCTGCTTGACAGGCTCGAAATAGTTCTCCTCCGAGAATCTGTAGCCTGCCGAGGCCGAGGGGAAGAAAGCCCACTGATCGTTGGCCGGGAATCTCGACGAGCCGTCGTAGCGTCCGTTGAATTCAAGCAGATATTTGCCCTGATAGTCGTAGTTGATACGGCCGAAGAAGCCTGTGGTGGCACGGTGGGTGTGTGTACCCGAGGTCTGATAGGTGGAGCCGTTGGTGAGGTTGATGTTTGGCAGATTGTAGTCGACAAGACCTGTGCGGCGGGCATAGAAGTACTTGTATTCCTCCTGCTCTGCAGTCCAGCCGAGCATCACCTTCAGGTTGTGGCTGTCGGCAAAGGTGCGGGCATAGGTGCCGAAGACGTTGGCTGTCCACATGGCGTTGCGGTAATGGCTCTGTGCTGCGCTCGAGGTAGACTGGTTATAAGGCTGCCATGTGCCGAGGCTGTTGTTGCCGGGCGACCAGTTGTTCCAGGCGGTATAGGGCACTACCGAGGCGTCGCTGTCCTGCTGGCGCAGATCGTAGGTGAAGTCGGCCTGCAGGTTGAGGCCCTTGATTATCTCGGCGTTAATCCATGCCTGCATACGGGTCTGCGTGGTGACCGTCTTGTCGGTATGGGAGTTCTGCCGGATCGTGATATCGTTGCGGAAGCTCTGAGGCTTGTCGTCCTGATTCAGCACGTAGCCGTACATCTCAAAGAACGAGGGGAAGCGCCACATATACTGGTAGGAGTCGCGCTGCAGATTGGGCGATGTGTACTCGCGGTCGGAGAAGCTGAAACGCGCCCCGGCCTTGAGGAACGGGAATATCTGCGTGTCGATATTGGCGTTGGCCATATAGCGGCGCATCTTGTCGGGATTAAACTTCTGGGTGCCTTCCTTGGAGTCGTAGCCGAACGACAGGCGGTAGTGAGTCTTGCCGGATGTTCCCTCGAGGCTTATGTTATGCTTCTGACCGGGTGCGGTGCGGAACATCGTCTTGGCCACGTCCCAGTCGGCATAGCTCATGAAGCGGTTTGTCTTCATATACTCGCCTGTCATCGGCGACACGGAGTTGGTCTTGAAATCAAAAACATAATAATCGCCCACATTATCGGGGCTGACAAATGGCTGAAGTTCCACATAGGATGTATACGGCTTGCCGCCGTGCTGCTCGGCCCATGCCTCGGCAAATGGAAGCAGGTCGGCATAGTACATCGAGAATATCTCGGTATCGCCGCCGGGATTGGTATCATCCATGGCTACGCGCAGGTTGTTGACGGTAGTGTTTTGCTGCGGCAGTATCGTAGCATGTCCCCACGAGAAGTTGTTGCTGTATGATACCGACACCTTGTCCTGCTTGGCCGAATTCTTGGTAGTGATGAGAATGACGCCAAAAGCCGCACGTGTGCCGTATACAGCACTCGAGGCGGCATCCTTCAGCACCGATATCTCGGCTATATCCTCGGGATTGAGAAAACTCATGTCGTCGACCGGCACACCGTCCACCACGATAAGGGGATTTGAAGTGTGTCCGTTGGACAATGTGCCAAGGCCGCGGATGTTGATCGACGGGCTGGCGGATATATCACCGCTCGACGAGGTGATGGTAAGGCCCGGCACAGCGCCCTGTAGCGCCTTAGCCACATCGGAGGCCGGCCGGCTGTCCATCACACGCGCCACATCCACAGTGGCTACGGCACCGGTGAGGTTGGCCTTTTTCTGCGAGCCGTAACCGATGGCAACCAGCTCGTTGAGCTGCTCGGTCGTAGGCTGGAGATATATTTCCATACCCTGCGAGGCAGCAATCTCCACGGTCTTGTATCCGACATAGCTCACACGGAGCATCGTACCCGGCACAAGGCTGAGGGTGAAGTTGCCGTCGAAGCCGGTGGCGGCTGCATTTTTCATATTATCCTTTTGGACAACCGACGCACCGATAACCGGCTCGTTATTCTCATCAAGCACTATGCCGCTGATGGCAATGGCCGACTGACCTTGCTGCTGCGGCTCTGGAGCGGCATAAGCGGCAAATGTGCCGGCGTACGACATCCCGCAGACCAACAGCAGTGTCATAAACAGATGTTTTCTCATAGAGTAAAATTAAGAAGGTTTAGAAATCGTAAAATTTCAGTATTCAGTTTCTGATTACGCACTGTAAACAAGCTGTATTTCGATAAAGTTTAAGCACTTTTTATGTTTCTTAACATCTGCGACCTGAAGCACACTGCGACAATACGCCGGCAAGGCGTGCCGCAGGGTTGTTTTTCCCGCAAAAAAGCCTTATCTTTGCGGCAAATTATACTTATACAATGTTCAGGAAAATACTGTATGCACTGCTGTTGCTCGTGGCTGTCGCCCCGGGTATGTCGGCCCAGATGCAACGGGGTGAAAAGACCCTCGGCGTGAAGACCGGCTACATATCGCACAATAAATCGGCCGTGGCCGGCCTCACATTCCAGTATGCGCTTTCATCGCGTATACGCATCGCCCCTGAGATCGGCTGCGCCTTCCGCCACCACAACGAGGACGCGCTGCTTATCGACCTCAACGTCCACATGCCATTTGGCGTAGGCGGCGAGCAGGTGGCTCTCTACCCCCTGGCCGGCGTGACATTCAATTCGTGGGCCACACACAGGGTATCCGTACTCGATGAGGCCGATGTCACGACCCATACCAACCGCTTCGGAGCCAATCTCGGTGCCGGATTCGACCTGCGCTGCTCGTCGACACTGCGGCTCAACATCGAGGCCAAATACACATTTGTGAAATCATACTCGGGCGTGCTGCTCACGGCCGGGATCAGCTATGTGTTCTGATGGCCGATAATAGTGTTACGATTCTTGGCATAGAGTCGAGCTGCGATGACACCTCCGCGGCCATAGTGTGCGACGGGCTGCTGCTGAGCAACGTCATAGCGTCGCAGAGTGTACACGAGGAATATGGCGGCGTGGTGCCCGAGCTGGCCTCGCGCGCCCATCAGCAGAACATAGTGCCGGTAGTGGACGCAGCCATACGCCGGGCCGGCATAAGCAGAGAAGACCTTTCGGCCATAGCATTCACACGCGGCCCCGGACTGCTGGGATCGCTGCTGGTGGGGACAAGCTTCGCCAAGGGCATGTCGCTCGGCCTGCGCATACCCATCATTGACGTAAACCATCTGCACGGGCATGTGCTCAGTCACTTCGTGCGCCGCGAGGAAAGTGACCGCGTGCCGGAATTTCCCTTCCTGTGCCTGCTCATCTCGGGCGGCAACAGCCAGCTGATACTGGTACGCGCCTACAATGACATGGAGATACTGGGCCGCACCATCGACGACGCCGCCGGCGAGGCATTCGACAAGTGTGCCAAGACTATGGGTCTCCCCTACCCCGGCGGCCCGCATATCGACCGCCTGGCCGCGGTCGGTAACCCCAAGGCCTTCCGCTTTGCCAAGCCACACATACCGGGTCTCGACTACAGTTTCAGCGGCCTAAAGACCTCGTTTCTCTATACCCTGCGCGATGCGATACGACTCGACCCGGATTTTATCGAGAAAAACAAGGCCGACCTGGCAGCCTCGCTCCAGGCCACTATCATCGACATCCTGCTCGACAAGCTCGCCAAGGCCGTCGACGCCACCGGCGTGAAGACCGTGGCCATCGGCGGTGGCGTATCGGCCAATTCGGGTGTGCGTGCTGCCGTCGCCGACTTCTGCACAAGCCGTGGTCTCACTGCCTTTATTCCCGAACGCGCCTTCACCACCGACAATGCCGCCATGGTGGCCATTGCCGGATATTTCAAATACCTCGACCGCAATTTCTGCACCTACGAGGAGGTGCCATACGCACGTGTAAGTATATGAAGCTTTCAATAATCGTTATCGGCGACGAGATACTGCTGGGGCAGGTCACCGACACTAATTCGGGTGCCATCGCCCGCACATTCGACCCGCTGGGCTGGCAGGTTGCATCGGTAAGCACCGTCGGCGATGATCCTCGTGTGATCTCCGACGCAGTGAACCGCACATTTGACTCATCCGACTTCGTAATCACCACCGGCGGCCTCGGCCCCACCAAGGACGATATCACCAAGACGGTGCTCATGGAAAACTTCGGCGGCCATCTTGAGTACGACGAATCCGTGGCCGAGAACATCCGCCGTGTATTCGCTCTGCGCGGGCTTAAACTCAACGCCTCGACCGAGGCACAGGCCATGGTGCCCTCGAGCTGCCGCGTTATACAGAATCTGTACGGCACGGCCCCGATAATGTGGTTTGAGCGCGACGGCAAGGTACTCGTATCGATGCCCGGCGTACCGTTCGAGACCGAGGGCATGCTGCCCGAGGTGGCCCGTCAGGCCATACAGCATTATCAGAGCGAACTGCGGCTGATGCACCGCTCGGCCATGGTGACCGGAATTACCGAAAGCGCTCTGTCGGAACGTCTCGAGGACTACGAGCGCAATCTCGCGCCGGGACTCCATCTGGCCTATCTGCCCACTCCGGGCCTGATACGGCTGCGCCTCGACGGGCAAGCCAAGGCCACGGACACCGAATTCGAGCAAGTGTTCAACCTCGCCTTTGAGAAACTGCGCGACGAGCTCGGCGACTACCTCATATATGACGGCGACGCCACAGCAGCCGAGATTCTCCTTGACATGCTGCGCCGCCACGGCCTCACGGTCGCCACTGCCGAGAGCTGCACCGGTGGCTCCATTGCCTCGCGCATCACAGCTATAGCGGGAGCCTCTGATGTGTATGCAGGCTCGGTGGTAAGCTATTCCAACGACGTGAAGAACCGAGCACTTGGAGTAGCTGCCGACGATCTTGCGACATACGGTGCCGTAAGCCGGCCGGTAGTGGAACAGATGGCACGCGGAGTATGCCGGCTCACGGGAGCACGCTGCTCCATGGCCACCAGCGGTATAGCAGGCCCCGGCGGCGGCACACCCGAAAAGCCTGTAGGCACCGTGTGGATGGCCTGGTGTGTGGACGGCCGCGTCGAGTCGCGCGAATTCCATTTCCCGGGCAACCGCGCCCGCGTAATTGACCGCGCCGCCACCGAGGCAATGCTTCAACTTGTAAACCAAATCAGAAACCATGAATAAAATACTCGAAAAAGAGCACTTTTCGGAGCGGGTTGTGAAGCTCGTGGTGGAGGCGCCTCTCATCGCACGTTCACGACGACCCGGGCACTTTGTCATCGTCATCCCCGACGCCAAGGGCGAGCGCATACCGCTCACAATAGCCGATGCCGACAAGGAGCGCGGCACCATCACACTTGTAGTGCAGGCCGTAGGCGCATCGACCAAAAAAATATGCAGCCTTGAGCCGGGGCAATATCTACATGATGTAGTAGGCCCGCTGGGCCGTGCCACCCGTATTGAAAAACGAGGCACTGTGGTATGCTGCGGCGGTGGTGTGGGCGTGGCTCCCCTGCTGCCTATCATACGCGCCATGAAGCAGGCCGGCAACCGTGTAATATCGGTGCTGGCCGCACGCACCAAGGATCTTATAATCCTTGAGCGCCAGGTGGCCGAGTACTCCGACGAGGTGATTATCATGACCGACGACGGCTCGTATGGCAATAAGGGACTCGTCACCGAGGGCGTGGAGCGCGTATTGCTGCGCGAACCAGTGCACGAAGTGGTGACTATCGGGCCGGCCATCATGATGAAATTCGTGGCAAAACTCACTGAAAAAATATAATATACCCACCACATGCTCGCTCAACACCATCATGGTAGACGGCACGGGCATGTGCGGCGCCTGCCGTATCACAGTCGACGGCCGCACACGATTTGTATGTGTCGACGGTCCGGAATTCGATGCTCACAAAGTTGATTTTGATGAAATGCTAATGCGCCTGCGCGCCTATAACTGATACTATGGCAACAAACCGCGATACAGAATGGCGCCGCAAACTGCGCGACGCCCTCACAGCCAAGGAACGCACATCCATACCGCGTGCCACCATGCCGATGCTGGCACCCGATTACCGCATACACTCCGACGAGGAGGTGAACCTTGGCCTCTCGGCCGAACAGGCCACGACCGAGGCCACCCGTTGCCTTGACTGCCCCGACCCTCAGTGCGTCACCGGCTGCCCGGTGGGCATCGACATCCCCGGGTTTATCAAGAACATACAGCGCGGCAACATAGCCGAAGCCGCATCAGTGTTGCGCGACACCAGCGCCCTACCCGCCGTATGCGGCCGCGTATGCCCTCAGGAACGACAGTGCGAGTCGAAATGCATATATAACAAAATGAAGAAGCAGCCGGTGGCAATCGGCTGGCTTGAGCGCTTTGCAGCCGACACCGAGCGCTCGCTCGACAATCGGCCCGCAATAGAACGCCCCAAAGCCAACGGTAAGCGTGTGGCAGTGGCCGGGTCGGGACCCTGCGCGCTGTCGTTTGCCGGCGACATGGCCAAGCGCGGCTATGAGGTGACCGTATTCGAGGCTCTGCACGAAATCGGCGGCGTGCTCAAGTATGGCATTCCCGGATTCCGCCTGCCCAACTCGGTAGTCGATGCCGAGCTCGACTCGCTGCGCGCTCTCGGCGTGAAGTTTGAGACCGATACCATTGTAGGCAAAACCCTGAGCTACGACGACCTCGTCAACAGCGGCTATGACGCACTGTTTGTTGCATCGGGCGCTGGCCTGCCCCGCTTTATGGGTATACCGGGCGAGAACTACATCAACATTCTGTCGTCCAACGAATACCTCACCCGCATCAACCTCATGCACGCCGGCACCGAAGGCTACGCCACGCCGGTTCCCCGCGGCGCACGTGTGGCCGTCATAGGCGGCGGTAACACCGCTATGGACTCGGTGCGCACCGCTCTACGCATGGGCGCTGAAAAGGCATTCCTCGTATATCGCCGCAGTGAGGCCGAGATGCCTGCCCGCCGCGAGGAAATCGAGCACGCCAAGGAAGAGGGCGTCGAATTCATGACACTGTCAAATCCTGTCGAATACCTCGCCGACGAGCGCGGACACGTGCGTGCCATGCGTGTGCAACGCATGGAGCTTGGCGAGCCTGATGCCGGCGGACGACGTAGCCCCGTACCCATCGAAGGCGCTATCGACGAGATTCCTGTCGATGTCGTTATCGTCAGCGTGGGTGTGTCGCCCAATCCTCTTATCCCGAACTCGGTCGACGGACTCAATGTCACCGGCCGTGGTACCATTGAGGTGAACGAGTCGATGCAGTCGTCGATACCCCTGATATTTGCCGGCGGCGACATCGTGCGCGGCGGCGCAACTGTAATTCTCGCCATGGGCGACGGCCGACACGCCGCTGCTGAGATGGACAAATACTTATCCTCAAATAAAATATGACCTTGAAACCAATCGCATTAATCGCCCTGCTGGCCATGCCGGCGATGGCATCGGCAGCCACACCGCTGTGGTTGCGCGACGTGAAGATCTCGCCCGACGGTTCGGCCATAGCATTCTGCTACCGCGGCGACATCTTTACTGTTCCGGCAACCGGAGGCAAAGCCACCCGGCTTACTGCCACCGATGACTATGAATCGGTACCCATATGGAGCCCCGACGGCTCAAAAATCGCCTATGCAAGCGACAAAAACGGCAATTTCGACGTATATATAATCGATGCCGCGGGCGGTACACCGGTGCGGCTTACTTACAACTCGGCCAACGAGACTCCCGAGGCCTTCACTCCCGATGGGTCAGCAGTGCTCTTCTCTGCTGCCATTCAGGCCCCTGTCGAGAGTGCAATGTTTCCCTCGGGGCGCATGACCCAACTGTACAGCGTACCCGTGGCGGGAGGCGCCTCCACCCAGGTGCTCGGCACCCCGGCACGCTTCGTGTCGTGGCTGCCCGACGGCAAGTCGTTCCTGTATCAGGATGTCAAGGGATTTGAGGACGAGTGGCGCAAGCACCACACATCGTCGGTAACCCGCGACATCTGGCTCTACACTCCCGACGGCCGTCACACCAACCTCACGGCCCGCGGCGGCGAGGACACCAATCCTGTTGCAGCCGGTGATGACAAATTCTACTTCCTGAGCGAGCGCGACGGCAAGACCGTCAACGTATTCGAGGCCACTTACGGCGATCCGGCCCACGCCAAGGCGGTGACCGATTTCGCCACACACCCCGTGCGCTTTCTGTCGCGCGCCGATAGCGGCAAGCTTGCCTTCACCTACGACGGCGAGATCTACACCCTTACGCCCGGTGCCGCACCGGGCAAGGTTGTCATTGACGTTGTAGAGGACACTACTCCCGATATTGAGAAGATGGCCGTACGCTCTGGTGCATCGGAGGCCGTTCCGAGCCCTGACGGCAAGAATGTGGCATTCGTATTCCGCGGCAACGTGTTCGTCACATCGGTGGAATACCCGACGACCCGACAGATAACCTTTACACCCGAGGCCGAGAAACAGGTGTCGTGGGGTTCTGACTCCAAGACTCTCTATTATACCTCGGAACGCGACGGCCGATATAATATCTACAAGGCCACAATGGGCAAGGATGACGAGCCCGACCTGGCACATGCCACACTGATTAAAGAGGAGCCGGTATTTGAGGCCGACGGCCACGAACGCACGGTTGCCAAGCCTTCGCCCGACGGCAACAGCCTGGCCTTCATTCTCGACCGCAATATCCTCGCTGTAAAGGATCTCAACACCGGTACTGTGAAAGAACTGACCGACGGCTCCACCTACCGTCACCGCGACGGCGCCTTCAGCTACACATGGAGTCCCGACTCGCACTGGATCGCACTTGAAATAATCGACCGCAAGCACGACCCATACAGCGACATCGCAATCATCAATCCCACAAGCGGACGGATGATAAACCTCACCAATTCAGGCTACTTCGATGCCGAGCCGCGCTGGGTGATGGGGGGCGACGCCCTGATGTTTGCCTCCGAGCGCTACGGCATGCGCAACCATGCCTCATGGGGCTCGCAGATGGACGTGATGCTCTGCTTCATGAATCAGGAGGCTTACGACCGCTGGAACCTCAGCAAGGAAGATCTCGAGCTTGCCGACGAAGCCGACAAAGACAAGGACGATAAGAAAGATTCCACCGGCGATAAGGAAATAAATGTGGAACTCGACGGCATCACCGACCGCATCGTGCGCGTAACGCCGCAGTCGACCTATCTAACCGACGCCGTGCTGACCTCCGACGGCGAGACTCTCTACTATCTGTCGGACAGCCCGACCGGCGGCCAGCAGCTGTGGAAATATGAGCCGCGCGAAGAGGAGCACAAACTGCTCAGCAGCCTCGACGGCGCACCCGGATTCGAGGCATCGAAGGATGACAAGGCTTTCTTCCTGCTCGGCTCATCATCGATGAAGAAACTCGACCCCAAGACCGACAAACTGAAGCCCATCACCTACTCGGCCACAATGCTGCTCGACCACGACGCCGAGCGCGCCTACATGTTCGACTATATGAGTCGCGAGGAAGCAGCCCGATTCTATGTCGAGGACATGCACGGCGTCGACTGGCCGGCCATGACCGCCGCCTACCGCCGGTTCCTGCCACATATCAGCAACAACTACGACTTTGCCGAACTCCTCAGCGAAATCCTCGGCGAACTCAACGTGAGCCACACCGGCGGACGCTATGCCGGCCGGGCCTCCTCGCAGGCCGACCGCACCGCATCCCTCGGTCTGCTCTACGACCTGTCGCACAAGGGCGACGGCCTCCTCATCAGCGAGGTTGTGGCCAAAGGCCCGTTTGCCACCGCCAAATCTCAGGTACGCCCCGGCATAATTGTCGAGAGCATCAACGGCAACGCCATCACTCCGCAGTCCGACATGGCCACGCTGCTTACCGACCTCGCCGGCAAGCGCACACTGGTATCGTTCTACGACCCCGCCACAAAGCAGCGTTGGGACGAGACTGTGAAGCCCGTATCTTCTGGCCGCATGAGCGACCTGCTGTATCAGCGCTGGGTAAAGAACCGCGCCGCACAGGTCGACAGCCTGTCGGGCGGTCGCCTCGGCTATGTGCATATCGAGTCGATGGACGATGATTCGTTCCGCAAGGTCTACTCCGACCTGCTCGGCAAGTACAACGACCGCGAAGGCGTCGTGATCGACATCCGCTGGAACGGCGGCGGCCGCCTACACGAGGACATCGAGGTGCTCTTCTCGGGCGAAAAATATTTCACTCAGGAAATCCGCGGCGAGGAAACCTGCGACATGCCGTCGCGCCGCTGGAACAAGCCATCGATTATGGTTATGGCCGAGCCATGCTACTCCAACGCCCACGGCACACCCTGGGTATACAGCCACCGCGGCCTCGGCAAACTGGTAGGCATGCCCGTGCCCGGCACCATGACATCGGTCAACTGGGTACGCATGGTCGATCCCTCGATGATATTTGGCATACCGGTCATCGGCTACCGCCTGCCCGACGGCTCATTCCTCGAGAACAGCCAGCTCGAGCCCGACATCAAGGTAGCCAACGACCCGGCCGAGATAGTCAAGGGCCGCGACGCCCAGCTCGAGACCGCCGTCCGCGAGCTCCTTAAGGAAATCGACGCCAAGAAAAAATAATACCACCGCGCCCATACAAAAACAGGCAGTTTTCCGGCGAAAGCTGCCTGTTTTTGTATCACTGTATGTTCGATATGACTTTATATTCCTTTTTTAAGCATTAAATCGACGAGCAATACGGCATGTTCTTTTTCTTCGGGCGGTGCATCTTTCGGGCGCCACGCCACGATAAAACGAATTGACGCTGAAATTACAGAATAACCTTTTTCTGACCACTCTCGCAATTCTCCCTGCATCTTTTGTGATAATTGAGCGACAGCCATGTTCGTACAAGAATCATAAAGATAGTTGTTTTCAAAACGAAGGCTCTGGCCGGCTCTGAGTGCGAGTATTTCTTTCTTACGCGCTTTAAAGAATCCGAGATTAACGTCCCTGTGAGATAATTGTAGAGTTATCTCGTCGGGCATTCCATACTGTTGATCACATACATGATGTTCATCAGCCGGCATACGGTCGAACAGAGGAGAGTCGGTATGAATAAACAACCTCTCTTTAGCGCGGGTAATTCCTACATAATATCGGCGCAACACTTCATTCAGGATATGCGGAGGGTTAGCGATGAGCATATATACATCGTCAAATTCACGTCCTTTGGCCTTATGTATTGTCGAGACTACCACATCCGCTCCGGAGAGGTCACAAAAATCCTCAATAGACGATTCAAAAATATACTCTTTGAAATCTGTATAATATTTCGTCTTATATGTCTGTTCAAACAGCGAGAGACAGCGTTGCAGGTAATGAAGGCTTGACGAATCGGCATACATAGAGACAGTTTTTTGCTTTGCTTTTTCCCATACTTCATCCGGAATAATCGGTGTATGTATATCTCCATCTATTAGCTTGAGGAACATACGCACTTCAGCCATATTCCAAAACCGAAAACCGTCCATACTCTGAACCAGCCTACTGTTCAATCCATGCTTGCGCAACAAGGCGACAAGAATTACGGCCTCCTCATTGGTCTGAGTCAATACACACGTGCTACCATCGCGCCGATGATTCAACAAATCATTGACAAGAGGCTCATACATCGTGTGCGATACATGATGGTGAATGCAAACAACGCCATCGTTATGATTCATAGAAATGATCGGGTTGCTCTTCATTCTTTTTCCTATGCCGCGGACAAATACATTTGCAAAATCAACCACATGACGCGAACTACGGTAGTTCTCAGTCATTTCTATAAATCGAGATCCCGGTTCCTGTAGCAGTTGAGCCATATAACGTGAGTCCGATCCACGGAATTCATATATATTCTGATCATCGTCACCAACGGCAATAACGCGCATATCATCGTTGAATGCCATCAAAGCATGCACCAAGGCATACTCCTCACCGCTCATATCCTGAGCTTCGTCAATAACCAAAACAGTCTTGGCTATACGGTTAGGCTCTACTTCACCATTTGCAATCATACGCGCTGCACACCCAACCACATCTTTAGCATCATCAAGATTACCGATCCGGCCCAATAAGTCAAAACAATAGGAATGAAATGTCTTAATCTCGACAAAATGGGCTGCATTCCCAATGAGGCCAAGCAGTCGTTGCTTGAACTCCGTAGCCGCGGCACGCGAAAATGTGAGCATCAATAATTGTTCATGCTTGACATCTTCAAGCAACAGCAATGAAGCAAGCTTATGGACCAACACGCGTGTCTTTCCACTACCGGGTCCCGCCGCTACCACGATACAACGCGAGTCTTTGTCAGAGATAATCTCCATTTGTTTTTCGGAAAGCATACCAAAAATATGCTCATATTTCTCGGGTGTGACATTTCGTTCTATCTCACGGACACGTTCACCTTTGAAATATTTCTGCACAAACCGTTTATAATCCATCTGGAAGTAATCCTGCACATATTGCAGAGCTGCATTATAGTCACGTACCATCAGATTGGCATATTCACCCACAATATGCACCTGCTGAATTTTCTGCTTGTAAAACTCGCTCAGCATTCGGTAGTCATCCTGCTTATAACGCAATTTGCTATCTTTGATACGGCGGATATCCATAGCGTTATAAAGCACTAAAAAGCCTCCTTCAAGCTTCAACGCACCAATCTTCGACAGATAAAGCAATGCTTCTTCAACATCCTCCAGCTGAATATCATGCATGGTGTCTAACAGCGTTCTCCCATTGGCTCTCAGATCATTCAACAATTCCACAACAGAAAACCTGATACCGTTTTCCACAGCCCCTGTATCAG
>JAGANS010000031.1 GCA_017624155.1 Muribaculaceae bacterium
CTTGAAGTTGTAGCGCATGTTGGCGGCCTCGTATTCCGAGCCTCCGTCGTTGAATACCGGTTTGCCGACGATATCGCCCACCGAATCGGGAACTCCGACAGCATAGACCGTGGAGTTGTTGAGATCAAGCTCGATATTGGCGGCGTCGAGCTTTATCTCGCCGTAGTTGACCGAGCTGTTGCCGTACATGAATGCGGAGTCGCGGCGGATGATGAGCATCGAATCGGTCGAGGAGAACTGCACCGGAGCCTCAAGGTCGACCTTCTGCTCGACGGGCCGCAGATAAGGGACGAAGGTATCGACGGGTTCAGGCTCCACGAATGTCAGCGAGTCGGCAAGCGGCAGGGCGGAATCGGGCACGGCGGCAAATGTATCGCCCGACGGACTGAGGTCGAAAACCGGCGCGAGGCTGTCGGGAAGCGGCAGCGGGACGGCGGAGTCGGCCGCAGGAACATCGGGCGCGAGGGCGACCGGGTCGACATCGCGTGCAAACGAGGCCACTGCCTCGGCTATCTGAGGCAGCACGGCAAGCGCCAATATGTAGAGCAGAAACTTTCTCAAATGCTTCGCGATTGGTTAAGTGCGGATAAATTCTCTGCAAAGGTAGCAACAATTCTATTAATAACACCAATATTGAGGCTATTTAACACGGCGAGGAACAGTGGAAATATCGAAATGCATTGACAAAAGCGACAATTTATTGTCCATTTGCACTCTTTAAGAGGATGTGGTGGCGCAATTTGCGAATTTTATCGTAATTTTGCACTCTAAAACCGATCATTAATGAAGGATTTCATCAAAATACTGCGGCGATTCGTGCCGCCATACAAGAAGTATCTGATTCTTAATATCGTATTCAATATCCTTGCGGCGATACTGACGCTCTTCTCGTTTGCGCTCATCATCCCTATCCTGGAGATGCTGTTCAAGATCCGCGAGGCCAGCTACACGTTCATGCCGATTGGCTCGGCATCGCTCAAGGATGTGGCTGTGAACAACTTCTATTATTACACACAGGAGTCGATCGCCAATTACGGAGCGACGGCCACGCTGGCGCTGCTGGCGGCCGCACTGGTGGTGATGACGGGCCTCAAGACGGGCGCCACGTTCCTGAGCTCGTATTTCATCATACCGATGCGGTCGGGCATCGTGCGCGATTTGCGCAACTATGTTTATGACAAGATAACGACGCTGCCTATATCGTTCTTCACCTCGGAGCGCAAGGGCGATGTGATGGCCCGCATGAGCGGCGACGTGGCCGAGATCGAGAACTCAATCATGTCGTCGCTCGACATGATGTTCAAGAATCCGGTGATGATAATAGTGTGTCTCACCGGCATGATAATTATATCGTGGCAGCTGACGATATTCGTGTTCATCCTGCTGCCTGTATCGGGCATGGTGATGGGCCGCGTGGGCAAGCGGCTCAAGCGGCAGTCGCTCGAAGGGCAGAACCAGTGGGGCGTGCTGATGGCCAATATCGAGGAGACCCTCGGCGGCCTGCGCGTGATCAAGGCTTTCAACGCCGAGGAGAAGGTGCGCCGGCGTTTCCACGCCGAGAATCAGGTGTTCTACCGTATCTCCAACCGCGTGGCCCGTCGCCAGGCTCTCGCTCACCCGATGAGCGAGTTTCTCGGCACGATATCTATAGCAATCATACTGTGGTTTGGCGGCTCGCTGATACTCAGCGGCCACACCACCCTCGAGGCGCCGGCCTTCATATACTACATGGTGATATTTTACAGCATCATCAACCCGGCCAAGGATCTCTCCAAGGCTATGTATTCGATACAGAAGGGTCTGGCCTCGATGGAGCGTGTCGACAAGATCCTCAACACGCGCAATCCCATCGCCGACCCGGCCAATCCGCTGCCTGTGCCGCAGCTCAGGGATGGCATTGACTTCAAGGGCGTAAGCTTCAGTTACGGAGAGCGCGAGGTGATCCACGATGTGGACCTGCATATTCCAGCCGGCACAACAGTGGCGCTCGTGGGGCAGTCGGGCTCGGGCAAGACCACGATGGCCGACCTGCTGCCGCGATTCTATGACGTGGCCAAGGGCTCTGTAACCATTGACGGCACCGACATCCGCGACCTGCGCGTGGCCGATCTGCGCTCGCTGATGGGGAATGTGAACCAGGAGGCAATACTCTTCAACGACAGTTTCTACAACAACATCACCTTCGGTGTGCCGTCGGCTACGATGGAGGAGGTTGAGCGGGCCGCCCGCATCGCCAATGCCCACGACTTCATAATGGAGTCGGAACAGGGCTACGACACGCCGATAGGCGACCGCGGCTGCCGCCTGTCGGGCGGCCAGCGCCAGCGCCTGTCGATCGCCCGCGCCATCCTCAAGAATCCGCCGGTGCTGATCCTCGACGAAGCCACCTCGGCCCTTGACACAGAGAGCGAGGTGCTGGTGCAGCAAGCTCTCGACCGGCTGATGCGCGACCGCACCACCCTTGTCATCGCCCATCGCCTGAGCACTATCCGCAATGCCGACCTGATATGCGTGATGCACGAAGGCCGCATCGTGGAGCGCGGTACCCACGACGAACTCATGGCACGCGACGGCCAGTACCGCCGACTGGTGGAAATGCAGTCGCTGGGAGAATAAGCGGGGGAACGTTTTCTTGCGCATTTGCGGGGAGAGTGTGCAGGTTTTGCTTATAAATCAACATCTTGCGGAAGTTTTTTGTTGAAAAATGGTGCGAATCCCGAGGATATTGCTTAAATTTGCAATCCATTCACACTATGGTACACACATAACTAAGGTAAAGATGATTGAGAAATTCCTGGAAAAGACATCGTTTGAGTCGTATGACGACTTCATGCGCAATTTCAAGGTAAAAGTACCCGAAAACTTCAATTTCGGCTATGACGTTGTCGACGCCATGGCCCGGGAGACTCCCGACAAGCCGGCCCTGTGGTGGACCGACGCACACGGCCGCGAACGGCGCTTCACATTCGCCGACATCAAGCGCGAGAGCGACCGCACGGCATCGTTCTTCCAGAGCCTCGGCATCGGACGCGGCGACATGGTGATGCTGATGCTCAAGCGCCGCTATCAGTTCTGGTTCGCCATTATCGCACTGCACAAGCTCGGCGCCACAGCCATCCCGGCCACCCATCTTCTCACGGCCAGGGATATCGAATACCGCTGTGACAAGGCCGGCATCAAGGCCATCGTGGCCGCCGGCGAGCCGGTGATAGTGGAGCATATACAGGAGGCGCTGCCGCAATGCCCCACAGTCAGGGCACTCGTCTCGACAGGGCCATGTGTGCCTGAGGGCTGGCACGACTTCGACAAAGGAATTGCAGAGGCCGCGCCCTTCACACGGCCTGTGGCGGTCAACAGCAACGACGACGTGATGCTGCTCTACTTCACCTCCGGAACTACCGGCGAGCCCAAGATGGTGGCGCACGACTTCACCTACCCTCTCGGCCACATAATCACCGCACGCTGCTGGCAGAATCTCGACGAGACGAGCCGACACCTCACGCTGGCCGACACAGGCTGGGGCAAGGCTGTGTGGGGCAAGCTGTACGGCCAGTGGATATGCGGCGCCGAGGTATTTGTATATGATTTCGACAAATTCAAGGCATCGGACATACTGGATGTGCTGTCGCGCTACGAAATCACATCGTTCTGCGCGCCGCCCACGGTATTCCGCTTTCTCATCCAGGAGGATGTGGCGGCCCATCCGATGCCGGCGCTACGCTATTGCACCATAGCCGGCGAGGCCCTCAATCCCAGCGTGTTTGACGACTGGAAGCGCCTCACCGGGCTCAGTCTGATGGAGGGTTTCGGGCAGACAGAGACGACGCTCACCGTAGGCACATATCCGTGGATAGAGCCGAAGCCGGGCTCGATGGGACGGCCCGGGCCGCAATACGATATCGACATCGTCGATCCGGACGGGCATCCGGTGGCCGTCGGCGAAGAGGGCGAAATAGTGATACACACCGACAAGGGCAAGCCGCTGGGCCTGTTCAAGGAATATCTGCACGACGGCGGGCTGACCTCACTGGCCTGCCACGACGGATTGTATCATACGGGCGATGTGGCCATGCGCGATGCCGACGGCTATCTGTGGTTTGTCGGCCGTATCGATGATGTGATAAAGTCGTCGGGCTACCGTATCGGGCCATTTGAGGTGGAAAGCGCACTGATGACCCACCCTGCTGTGGTGGAATGTGCCGTCACGGGCGTGCCCGACGAGATACGCGGCCAGGTGATAAAAGCCACGATCGTGCTTGCCGCCGGCTACCGCGACAGGGATCGCGATGCACTCGCCAGAGAAATTCAGGATCATGTGAAGCGGGTGACCGCTCCCTACAAATACCCGCGTGTGGTGGAATTCGTGGACGAGCTGCCCAAGACAATCAGCGGCAAGATTCGGCGCGTGGCCATCCGCCAGGAGTATCGCAGCCGCAACAATCCCGAGCGCAGCGAGTAAGGGCATATAAATACAAAAACTTCCGGAGAGCAATGCTTTCCGGAAGTTTTTTTGTAGCGAATCAGGGAATCGAACCCTGGTCTCCACCGTGAGAGGGTGGCGTGCTAGGCCACTACACTAAATCGCCATTTCCGAGTACAAAGTTACGACTTTTCTTCATACCCTCCAAATTTTTCGGCGAGAAAAATTTGTTAAAAAAGCTAACTCTCTTATTTAGCGAGTTCAACAACGCCTTCGCCGAGGAGCACCTTGCCCTCTTTGTATAGATGGCCGAGCGCCTTCTTGAAGTCTTTCTTGGAGCAGGCGAAGGCTTCTTTTATCTCCTCGGGAGTTGAACGGTCGGTGACGGTGATACGGCCGCCGGCCTGCTCCAAGACCTCAATGATGCGGTCGCTGAGGCTCATGACGCGGCGGCCGGTGCTGTCGCCGAGCGAGAGGTCGATCTTGCCGTCGGGGCGCACACTCTTGACGTATGCCCTGACGGTCTGCTCAAGCTCGAGCGGACGGTAAATCTCGTTGTCGTATATCATGCCGCGGTGGCGGTTGTCGACAATCACTTTATAGCCGATGGGGGTATGCTCGATCACGAGCGCCTCAACGGGCTGGCCGTGGCGGTATTCGGGCAGAGCGTTGTCGAGATATTTCTCGATCTTGGCCGAAGCGACCACGCGCTTGGAGGCGTCGTCGAGATAGACATACACCAGATATATGCCGCCGCGCTTCATGCGGGCCTTCTGCTGGGAGAAGGGCACCAGAAGATCTTTGGCCGTGATGCCCCAGTCGAGGAATGCGCCGGTGGCGTTGACGTCGTTCACCTGCAGGTAGGCAAACTCGCCCACGGTGGCATAAGGTGTCTCGGTGGTGGCTATGAGACGGTCGTCGGAGTCGGTGTATACGAATACCTTGACCGCCTTGCCGATGGCGATGCCGTCGGGAGCATATTTGCGCGGAAGCAGAATCTCGCGGCCGTCATCGGTGGCAAGATAATAGCCGAAGTCCACCTCGCGGGCTACGGCAAGCATGTTGTATTTTCCTATTTCAAGCATGATCAGGCAAATGGATTAGTGGCCTTTTCGTGGCCGATTGTTGTTGAGGGGCCATGCCCGGGAAGGACGAGGGTGTCGGATGGCAACTTAAGCAGCTTGTCGCGCAGGCTTGAGACAAGGGTGCGGGCATCGCCGCCGGGAAGGTCGGTGCGGCCCACCGAACCCTTGAACAGGGTGTCGCCTGCGATCAGGAACTTGCCGCCGGGGCTGTAGAGACATATCCCGCCCGGACTGTGACCGGGGGTGTGGATTACCTCGAGCTGCTCCTTGCCGATGGTGATGGTATCGCCGTCGGCGAGCGGAGCGTCGATCATCACCTTGTCGTGCGACGCGCTCATGCCGAAGCGCAGGGCCTGCTCGGCCAGAGTGTTGCCGAGGAAGGCGTCCTCCACGTTAGCGCTGACGGGCACGCCGTATTTATCCTTCACGTAGTTTGCTCCAAAGCAGTGATCAAGATGCAGGTGGGTGTTGACAACACCAGTGATGTGCAGGTGATTGTCCCCGACATATTTGTCGAAGCGGGCCAGCTCGGCAGGCTCGGCCATACCGGGATCCACCACGATGGCCTCGCGGCTGTCCTCGTCGGATATCACATAAGTGCTCTCGCCGAAGAGATTGAATACGAATTGCTTTACTTTAAGCATATCGGCACGTAAATCAGTTTCTTAGTATCAAAACACGGCTCAGAGAAAAATTCATTGACCATGTATTCCATGACAGGATAACGCACAGAGGCGCTTTCCTGTTCAATGTCGCCGCCCTTGAGGCATATCAGGCCGTTGGCATAGCGGTTGGCGGGACGCTTGTCGCGGGCTATGTTGCGGGCGGCAATCTTTACGAGCCCGTCGAGCGGCATCACGGCCCGCGATACAACATAGTCAAACTTCTCGTGGCACTCGCCGGCGTCGCCGTGCTGGAATGTCACGTTGCCGAGACCGGCCTTCTCGGCAACATCGGCGGCCACACGCAGCTTCTTGGCGATGCGGTCGACGAGATGAAACTTGCAGTCGGGATACATCACGGCCAGCGGGATGCCGGGGAAGCCGCCGCCGGTGCCGAGGTCCATCACTGTGGTGCCTGCCTCGAGCGGGCCGAGGAATGCGGCGATGGCCAGGGAATGTAAAATGTGTGCCGGCACAAGATTGTCGATGTCTTTGCGCGAAATCACGTTTATCCTGGCGTTCCACTCGGGATAAAGCGCGCACATGACGCGCAACTGCTCCACCTGCCTGTCGCTGAGGCCGGGAAAATATTTCAGTATAAGGTCGATGTCCATAATAATCACAAAGGTACGCAATTTTTTTTGACGCGCACCAAAACGCGGCCATAATTTGGCTCACTCTTTATAGCGGAGCACTGACCAAACTGATTATTAAGGTTTACATCGTTATCTGCATCGGTGGAATAATTTTTTTTAACTAAATACATTTTGTAATTTTAATATATGTATTTATCTTTGCGACTGATAAACGCAATTATTTTTAAAACAACCGTTTCCGCTATGTCCCGCCAAACTCCATTCATCGCCTGTATCTGCATTACAGCCATTGCCGTATGCATTGCGTTGCCGTCGTGCCGCAAGGCCGACACATCGACCGAGATGGTGAAGCAATGGATAGGACGCGAAATTGTGATTCCCGACAGCCTGCATTTCAGCATCCTTGGAGAAAATGTGGACCGGACGATGACCAACGCTGATTTTACGGTTATAACATATATCGACTCGGCCGGCTGCACATCATGCCGAATGAAACTTTCGGAATGGGCCGAGACTATCGACATTTTCAACTC
>JAGANS010000032.1 GCA_017624155.1 Muribaculaceae bacterium
ATAATCGGGATACTTGCCGTCAAAGGCCGCATCGAAGCGGAACACCGATACGCCGTAGCTGTCGCCGCGCAGACGCTTAAGCTGCTCGCGGATATTGTCCTCAAGCACATCACGGCGCTCGATGTTATAGCGGCGGTTGGGACTCGAGGCAATCTGCTCGTTGGTACCGCTGGGGATGGCGTCGGTTATGAAAAAGTTGAGCCTCGTATGTGTCGAATCGGCAAGTGTTTCATCGACTATACGGCCGATGAACTCATCAAAGCGATAAGCATCGCCCATAGCGAGATTCTTGCTGCTGATAAGCTCGTTGAACTCAGTCGGCGTCACTTTCTTGAGGTCCTTTTTGTCGATATAATAGCATGATACGGTATCGTCGGCGCCGTCGTAATTGTTCTTCAGGCTTATAAGGGTACGTGCGAATCCCTCGGTGCCCACGTTCTTGTTCTCGGGCTTGATATAGCCTTTCATGCTGGCTGTATTGTCGAGATACAGAGCCACGTGAAGGGGCTTCTTGGCCTTGACGGGCTCGAGTTTCAGCGCGGGAGCATCCTTGCCCATCTTCAGGAGAATTTTGTTAAGCTCCTTATAGAAGCCGGCTGTGTCGCCGTGTTCTTTTTCGTAAATGGCTGCAAGTCTGTCGTAACGCTCCTGGTCAATAACCTTGCCCTGAGCGGTCTTGCGGGCCTCTTTGGCAACGGCCTTGGCATCCAGCGAGTCTGAACTTCCGCATGAGTTGAACCCCGCGGCAACCACAGCAGCCGCTAAAAATATGATTAGCTTTTTCATTGGTTTACAAATGCTTTTTATCTGCCAAATTTAGTGAAAAAAGTTCATTATTTTGATAGCTTGCCAATAATTAACATTATTTAGCTATTCAGACGCGAAACTGTGGGTTTGCGCACCTCGGCGCCGTCGATGCTGTAGCCCACAGTAAACAGGTCGATGACTGTCGACTCGTCGGGCACATGCGAAGCCACATCGCTCACTATCGAAGTGATGTTTTTGATTGCCTCGGCATTGTGACGGCTCTCGTTGAACCGGTCGACAAACAGGCGCGGCAGCTGCAGGGTAATGCCTCCTTGCACCAATATGGCCTCGAGAGCAGCGAATGCTGCCGCGAAACGGTCGATGCGCACGCCCGATGCCATGAACTCGGCAGCGATGAAGGGCACCTGCGAGTAGAGAGCCAGTCGGGCCAGGTTGTCGATCCAGGTGGCAGACTCGATTTTGAGAATGTCGGCAAAGGCCTCGCGCACGGCCCGGCGCACAGCATCGGCGGTGAGCTCACCTACCGCATCAAGGCGCCCAAGCAGATTGGCCCGGAATTCCTCAAGGCCATAGATGTCGTTGTCGATGACGTTGTGGTCGATGACATCGGCCACGCTGTTGTTGCTGCGATCACCGGTATAGGCGGCGTCAACGTCGGCGGCGATGGTCTCGAGTGATTGCTTCACCGAACCGAGATATGCGTCGAAGAGCCCCCGGATATCGGCGTCGCGGCTTGCGATACCTTCCTCAAGTGCTCGGGTGACAGCAGCATGTGCTTCATCCAGCTCGGCTTTCTGCGCGACAAGGTCGGCCACGCGGCGCTCCTCCTGAGCCTTAAGTTCGGCTTTATGTTCGCTGTCGAGAGCCGCAACAGCCTCATTGTGCGTCTTGACAAGCCGGTCGCGCTCCTCGGCATCGTCCTTTACCTGCTTTTCGAGACGGTCAACTTCGACCTGTGTCATGTCGGCATCCTGCTGCGCCTTGTCGCGGCGGCGCTCCACGGTAGCGACGGCCTTGACAAGGTGGCGTATCAGCGCGTCGAATGAGTTGTCGCGGGCAAATGCCTCCATCACCTCTTCCACCGCCTCGTCAGGCTTGTTCTTGGCTACGATATCCTTGAAATGGGAAGAGATGGCCCGCTCGTATATCTCCTCAATGCGATCTGTGGCGAGTTTGCGCAGCAGAGTGTCGATCTTGGCGCGGTCGGCCAAGGCCTTGTTGGCTGCATCCACAAGTGCGCCGAGCGAGGCACGTTCCTCGCGGCTGGCCTCGGTGAAGCGGGCTATCACGTCGTGCTCCAGCTTCTCGTCGAAATATTGCGACAGAGCATCGGCAAGGCGGTCGACCTCGGTGACATCGCGGCCGAGATGCTCGGACAGCGGCCTGAGCACGCTGCGCACACCGTCGGCCACGGCCTCGTCGTGACTGCCTGGGCGTGCCACAGCCTCGGCAATCTCGCTGAGGCGTGTATCCAGATCGCCGACTGCCTTGAGACGGCGGTCCTCATTATCGATAAGGGCGTTGATACGGCGCTCAAGCCACGGAGCAATAGCGGCGCCGACGCGATCGGATACATTGTTATCCTCGAAACTGCCCACAAACTCGGCCTCATGGTCGACGGATGCAGTCTCTTTGAGTTTGTTCTCGGCTAAAGCCAGGCGTCCGTTCAATGTCTGAATCTCAGAATTTTTGCCATTCAGATAACTTATGGCAGCACGCCAGTTGGTGCAGTTGGACGGGACAAGTTTCTCAGCGACAAGCAGTTTTATAAAGTGAGTAAGCAGTTTATCCGTTTCACCTGGAGTGGGCTGGGCAAGCACCTGTTCGAGCGAACGCACGATCTGCCGGGGAGTCGCATTTCCGGCCTCATCATGGGCGATAACGACCGATATGATGTCGTGATACGACTTGAAGCGACTCTGCATTTCGGCCGGCAGTGCCTTAGCCGCCTCGGCAAATGTTTCTGCCTTCAGATTATCGGCAAGCCTCGACATTTCATCCAGTTCCTGCCTGGCGTCAGCAAGGTCTTTGCCGAGCGACTCCATGGTATGGCTCAGCTTATCGCTCTGTAATCGGGCCTCATGGAGAGTTTTTTCCAGTTCGGAATATCGCTGATTGCGTTCTTCAAGCTGATTTTCGAGCTCCTCAATACGTACAGTGGCTCTTTCGGCACGCTCTTCGGCCAAAGCGGCAGTCTTTTTCAGCTGCCTGACGGGAACGAAGATCGAGGCAATTTTCTCGCCAAAAGTCAGTTTGTCACCGCTGCATTCGTCCATCGATGCAGTTTCAGGCGCCTCATCATCCGGGGTTTCATCAATATTGATGTTTTCGGGCTGAGAATTCTCGTCGGCTTTCACGGGAGTTTCGGCCGGGGACGGCATGACATGCTTTCGGTCCCTGCTTGCTTTGTTCTTTGCCATATATGTTTTTGTTTTTTAATCTAAATAAGGAGAATAGAGCGGATCAGTGCTTCATCACAGGCCACAGACTGCGGCGGTTGGAGCGGCTGTTGATGTCGATTTTCATCGGTGCCAGACCGGAGTACTGCAGGCCGTTGATGAGGAACGACATAGTGTTGGAGCCGTCCACCTCAAGGCTGAGGCGCGCCGATGAGCGGCCGGCGATGGCCGCGCTGTTGATTTCGCACATCACGGTGATATATTCATGGTTGCCGGCAGCCCAGTCGGCGGCGGTATCGGCCGAGAAGGTCTGTACAAGCTTCACCGTTTCGGTAGCCGAAAGGTCAAATACCTGTTCGGGGGTCTTGAATGTCTTGATTATCATACCGTTCTCCACCTTTTTGCCGGTAATGGGAGATGTGCGGGGGTTGAGTAGCTCGGTGTATTGCTCGCGGCCATACTGATCACGGTAAATCACGCCATAACATGCCACAAGGTTGGGGCTTAGGAATTTCACCGACGACTCGGCGTCGCTGAACAACTTGGCATAAATCTCGGCTCCCTCGGCCACGATAGTCTTCGACTTATCAAAAGTAGATTTCTCGTCGGTGAGTGTACTGATGTCGATCACACGGGCGTCGGGGTTGGCCCACTGGCGGATGGCCTCGCCGAGCGCCTTCTGTATGGCGGCGAGCTTGGCACTGCGGCCCGACAGCAGCACAGTATCAATCTTGAGACCGTGGATACCGAAGAACCTGAAGAAGTTGCCGAGAAAATCGCCCGTCACCTCGCGAATATAGTCCTTGAACTCGGGTTGCTCAAGAATGAGTGTACGCAGGTCGACCGGCGTGCCGATCACAGGTTTGGCCGACTGATCCTTGCCAGTAGCTATGGCCTTTGGATCGAGGCGTATGCCGATCTCGCGCTGCTCACTGAAGGTATAGAAGGGATTCTTGGCGCTAAGACGAGGCTTGATCTCGTTCTTGATGAAGTTCTTGAGCATGATGGCGCCCTTTACACGGTCGCCGGTCTTTATCTCGTCGGGGTCAGAATAGACCTTCATGGCCGGGAACACACGTGTGAGCAGCTCGGCGATGAGGCTGTCGAGATAGTTGCCCGCCTTGGCAATGCCTATCTTGCCCAGCACGCGAATGTCGATATGGCCGTCATTCTCGTCAAGGTCTTTGGCAAAGAGTGTCACGTCGAGCGTGCCGGCTCCCATATCGAATACAAGCACATTTTCCGACTCCATGAGGCGCTTAGTGGCCTCGCGGCCTATGCGGCGGTTGATGTCGGCCCAGTTGCGCTGATAGTAGCAGGCCACGGCGTCGCTCTCGCTCACGAATGTGATGTTACGCACGTTGAGATCGCTGAGCGAGCGGCGCACGATGTCGCTGATGCGCTGCAGATGCATGGGCGTATAGGTATTGGGAATGGTGAGCACCAGCTGGTTGATGTCGCGGGCCTCGTCCTTGATCACAGGCGCGAGGTAGAAGCGGAACAGCTGCGAGTACACCTCGCCGAATATCGTGTCGACCTTGGCCAGCGGAGTGTATACATCCTGCTCGATGCCGGCGTCGTCCTTCTCCTTCACAACAAGGCCGCTGCGGTTGAGTTCGCCTGTAAACGGGTCGAGATAACGATAGTTGTAGCGGCTGTAGTTCTCGATATTGGGCAGCAGGTCATAGCCCACGATGAGCTTGAGACACGGCATGGCAAACTCTATGTTGCCTTTCTCCTTGGTCGAGGTGGGCGACAGGAATACGGCCAGCTTATTGAAGTCGCCGGTGCCCTGGGGCTGTGTCATCAGCTGGCTGATGCCCTCGGTCTCCTGCTCACCGATATTGCGGAGCACAATATTCGACGACAGGAATGGCGAGCCCTTCTCGTAATCGTCCTCCGAGGGGTCGAGCGCCTTTTTGCGGCCGTGCAGGTCGAGCGGCGCGTTGCCTGCATATTTCGACACTATGGCCGATGTGCCGAAGTCGATGGCAAGCCAGTTGGGATTGGGTTTGCGGTAGAGCGGCAGGCTTATCGCCACCTTGAAGCTGCGGCAGTTGTCCGGATTAGTGAAGAAGTCGGGCATGATGTCGGCGTCGCCGTGCTCGTCGACGTAGTAGTCGAACGACAGGTGGAGCATCACATTCACATTGTAGTTGCGCTGCTCGGTGCCGCGGTAAATGTCGCTGATGCGGTCGGCGACAAATACCAGCGTCCAGCGCCGGCTCGAATCAGGGGCGTTGGGGAGCACAGTGTCGACATCGGCGCCACGGAGCACAAAGGCTGTGGAGGCATTGTCGCGGGCGCTGCGGTAGCGCACTGTGGTGTCGGGCGCGAAACGCGCCGTCACGACCGGATTCTTAATATAAATCGCGGCATGCGAACCCTCGGTGGCGAGATTTGCCACATTTATCTCTATCGGCAGTTCAAGGCCCTGACCCGGCAGGAAGGCGAAACGCTCGAACATCACCGGCCGGCGGTCGTCGGGATTCTGCGCCAACGGCGATACATTATAAGTCTTCTGCGACTGCGGGTCGCGCACCTTAACCTCAAGCGAGGGCTGCTGCGCGTTCTGCAACACTGTAAAACTGTTTTCTGGCACATGCAGCTGCTCCACACGGCCCGGCTCGTTGCTGTTGTTGTATTTCACACGTGCGCCGAGTTCGAATACGGTTTTCCCCTCGCCGCCGACCGGGTTGCCGATGGCAGCGAAATCAGCCAGCACGGGAATAACGATCTTGCGACCGCGCTGCAGGCTGCGGATATGCAGCACACCGTCGTCGTCGCGCTCCACGGCCGCGGCATCGGATGCCTTGGCCACATCCGCCCACAGGTGGCGGTCAGAGGCAGCTGCGCCGTCGCGCTTGAACACCGGCTCGAGAGTCACATCCACATCGGGGGCATATTCCAGCACAGACTCGTTGGCGACCTCAAGCGAAGCCACTGTCTCCACGCGGCGGCGGTTGCTGTATGTCGATTCCTTTAAATCGCGCTTTACGACAAATCTGACTACAGGCCGGGTATCGACATGCGCAAGACTGACATTTACAGTCACCTCGTTGCTGCATATTTCCGTGCCGTCCTCATCGGTCAGCGACAGGCTGAATGACACGAGATACACATTGTCGCGGCGCTGCTTCACCGTGCAGTCCTCGACTGCCTCGGGATGGAAGAACAGCGAGAACGAGGCGCTGGTCGACGTAAGATGCAGGTCGACGGCCTCGCCGGGTACATTCCGCGTAAGCGCATCATACTCCTTGCCGCTGCTGATAATCGAAAACAGCGGGCGCGTGGCCGACAGTTTCAGCTCTTTGGGCAGCTTCACGTTGCCGATCTGCACCTTCACGTGGGTGTCAATGCTCTTGCGCGAGCCGAAGAAGTTGAAGGCGCTCCGCTTCTGAGTCACATTCACCTGCCACTCGGTACCTATGTTCACCGGGTCGCGGTGAGCGGTCGTAAGGTCGACGCTGACCGTCTGCCTAAGCCCTGCCGGAGCATTGGCCGTTACTGTGGTATTCTTGCTCATATATTTTATTTCTTTTTTGTCTTCTTAGATTTCGGCCTGATGTCGGCTCTGTCGTAGCTGCGCAGCTCCAGATGCCTGAGCGAGATCTCGTCGTGCCCCGGCACATAGCGCAGCGATCGGCTGTTGAGGCGGTATATGGCAAATACCACCGCGCCAACGACTATCAGCAGCAGTATCACTTCCCACACAAACGCTGCCATCTTGATGTCGGAGGGATAGAACCACCACATCGAGTCGGGCAGGCGCATACCGAATACCTTGGCCTCGTTGCGGCCGTTGAGCGTGATATGCGTGCGCAGGCGCGGATACGAGGCGTCGTCGGGGCTAAGCACATACGCATCGTAGATGTCGTCGCGCTGGTGCAGCCAGCCGCTCAGTATGGCGTGTATGCTGTCAGGGTCGACGGCGTCGTGGGGGATGAACAGCTCCACCCGGCGCGATCGCGCTCCGCCGGCATCGTCGGCGGCAGTGATCTCGGCCGCGAGTACACGTCCGTCGATGGTCGGCACCTCGAGCGACAGCGAGTCGATGTCATAGTCCGGTGTGGTGGCCGAAGCCGTGAAGTCGATGCGGTAGCCGCCGCGCACGCGCTCGAGACCCAGCGACGCCGGATAGTCGACGCCTGCCTGCAGCGACATGGCCGTGCCGGCCATCACCTCGTAGAGGCGCAGCTGATAAGGGTTCTGAGCGCCTCTCAGCAAGGTGTCCGCGGCAAGTAGCTTTATGCGGTAGTTCTGATAAAACCTGTCGCGATAATCAAAAAAAGCATCGGCCGATGTGCGGGCACCCATTTTTTTAAAATCGGCAAACTCTTTCTGATAATCGTCATTGCCGTTATAGTGGTTGTCGGTCACCTGCACTATAAGCAGGCGGTTGGCCTTGAGGCCGTCACGCGGGGGACGGGCCGCGCCCACCGTATACTCCTTCGCACCGGTAAGCAACGAATAAAAGTCGCCCTTCACATTGCTGCGGCGCTGCTCATACACTTGTGCATACCATTTGTCACCTGTCTCAAACATCGATGGAAACTCCCGGCCTCCGAGCCACGACAATGCGCGGCCGTCACCGGTCAGAGGGGCCGCAAATCCGCTGCCGAGGTCGGGGGCATAGGTATCGGCCACAAAACCTATGGCAGTGACATAGTCGGCCTCGCCGACAGGCAGGCTGTCGGCGCGCTCGATCAGCCTTGATATCCTCTGGAGTATTTTGTCACGCGAATTTCCAAGATAGGCACGGTAAGCATCGGTGGAAATAGCGTCGTCGAAAGCTATCACGACATGCCGCGTATGGCCGGCCGCATCTACGGCCGTACATGCTGACAACAGGCAAATGATTAATGCGATAACGTTTTGGCTTAAGTTTCTCATATAAGGCACAAAGATAGTCAATATTTCACGATTCCGCCAAAAAAATTTAAGCTATTTTCACCCCTCTTTCACATTATGAACGCAACCTTGCGGCTTCGGAAGCCGTTTAGTCGGTATGCACGCTATAAAAATTTGCAACCTCGGCAATTATTTGCTAACTTTGCCCAAAACATAACAAAACATAAGAAAAGGACATAAACACCTCACAAATTATGGAAAAAATTCAAGTCGATATTAAAGACGTTCTTCAAACCGTATCCAAAGCCGACATCGAAGCCCTGCGCCCCGAGGCAGACGAAGCCCTTGCCAAACTCACCGACGGCACCGGCCTCGGCGCTGACTTCCTGGGTTGGGTAAAACTTCCCACAGAAACCTCCGAAGCCCTGCTCAACGACCTCATCGCCGCCGCCAACAATCTGCGCGAGCACTGCGACGCCGTGGTATGCATCGGCATCGGCGGCAGCTATCTCGGCGCCAAGGCCGTTATCGCAGCTCTCGGCAACCAGCTCGGCACCACGCCCGCCGGTTCGCCCGAAATACTCTTCGCCGGACAGAACATCGGCGAGGACTACCTCTACGACCTCATGGAGCACCTGCGCGGACGTCGCTTCGGCATCATCGTGATATCCAAGTCGGGTACCACCACCGAGCCCGCCATCGCATTCCGCCTTCTCAAGTCCATGCTCGAGCAGCAGGTTGGCCGCGAGGAAGCTGCCAAGCTTATCGTTGCCATCACCGACGCACACAAGGGCGCACTCCGCTCGCTCGCCACTACCGAGGGCTACAAGACATTTGTTATCGAAGACAATGTGGGCGGCCGTTTCTCGGTTCTCACCCCCGTAGGCCTGCTGCCCATCGCCGTGGCCGGCTATGACATCAAGGCACTCGTGGCAGGCGCCCGCGAAATGGAGCAGGCCACCCTTACCGGCGCCGACAACTCGGCCATGACCTATGCCATGACCCGCAACGCCCTCTACCGCGCCGGCAAGAAAATCGAAATTCTCGTAAACTACAACCCCAACCTCCACTTCTTCAACGAATGGTGGAAGCAGCTCTACGGCGAGAGCGAGGGCAAGGACCACAAGGGCATATTCCCCGCCGCTGTCGACAACAGCACCGACCTCCACTCGATGGGCCAGTGGATTCAGGACGGCGAGCGCATCATATTTGAATCGGTAATCTCGGTACGTGACCAGCGCCACGAGGTGCGCATTCCCACCGACTCCGACAACCTCGACGGCCTCAACTACCTCGCCGGCAAGCGGGTCGATGAAGTCAACAAGATGGCCGAGCTCGGCACCCGCATCGCCCACGTGGACGGCGGCGTGCCCAACATGCGCATCGTCATGCCACGCCTCAGCGAGCAGTTCCTCGGCCAGCTGATCTACTTCTTCGAGGCAGCCTGCGGCATCAGCGGCTACCTGCTCGGTGTCAACCCCTTCAACCAGCCCGGTGTCGAGGCCTACAAGAGCAACATGTTTGCCCTTCTCGAGAAGCCCGGCTACGAAGAGGCCACCAAAGCCATCAAGTCACGCCTTTAAATAACATTCGGGGCTGCGGGTAGCCCGCAGCCCTGTATGTTATGGTTATAGGGTTATTTGGTTATAAGGTTATTTGCTTTTCGGCTATAAGTTTATTTGGTTATTCGGTTATAAGGTTATCTTTCCGTGCTTTCGGGCATAGATCATTCAATATTTTATGGACCGGTTCTCGTTTGAGTCACTCAATGTTTACCAAGAGGCTAAAAGCCTTTTGAAAATGGTCTATCCATTATTAAGATCCTTTCCGAAACATGAGATTTATGCCTTAGGTAATCAATTACAGCGTAGTATTCTGTCTGTGCCCTCAAATATTGCAGAAGGCAGTGGCCGGAATTCTTATAAAGAGAAAATTCACTTTATCGAGATCGCATACGGATCCTTACTCGAAGCTTATTGCCAGATGCAAATTGCATTGGAACTCAACTATATCAGCGAACAAGACTTCCAAACAATAAAGCCCAAGTTTTTCACTGTATCAAGACTTCTCAACGCACTAAGCAAAAGCTTCCAACAAAAACTAAACGAATAATTTAACCCAATAACCCTTTAACCTCTTAACCTCTTAAACCCATAATCTTATAACCCTCGGCCCGATAAGGGCCGAATTACAATGATTGGAGTATTTGACAGCGGATACGGCGGACTTACCATCCTGCGCGAACTGCGGCGGGCTATCCCCGACGCCGACTTCCTGTATCTCGGCGACAACGCACGTGCGCCCTACGGTACGCGCTCGTTCGACCTCGTTTACCAATTCACACTGCAGGCCGTAAGGCATCTGTTCGACCGGGGCTGCCATCTCGTAATCCTGGCCTGCAACACCGCCTCGGCCAAGGCCCTGCGCTCGATACAGCAGCGCGACCTGCCGGTCATCGACCCCGCGCGACGTGTGCTCGGCGTGATACGGCCAACCGTCGAAGCCATTGGTGCGGCCACGCGTACAGGCCATATCGGCCTTGTAGGCACGCCCGGCACCATAGCCTCAAAGTCCTACGACATCGAGGTGGCCAAGCTGCTGCCCGGCTGTCATATCCATACTCATGCATGCCCCATGTGGGTACCGCTCGTCGAATACGGCGAGGCCGACGGCCCCGGCGCCGACTATTTCGTGCGCAAAGATCTTGACACCCTGTTCGCACAGTCGCCCGATATCGACACGCTGATACTCGGCTGCACACATTACCCGCTGCTGCTGCCCAAGATACGGCAATACGTACCCGAGGGCGTAAACATACTGCTGCAAGGCCCCGTTGTGGCCGACTCGCTCGTCAACTACCTGCACCGGCACCCCGAAATGGATGCCCACGTCAGCCGCGGCGGCACGACACGCTACCTCACTACCGAGCTCCCCGAGCGCTTCAACGCCCTCGCCTCACTGTTCATGGACGAGCAGGTACAAGCCGACCGCGTGGTGTTTTAGTTGAACCCTAAAAACCCAACGTGGCGGCTGCCTCACGGCGCCGCCACGTTAGATAAACCAATCATTAATCACATTCTGTATATACAACAATGGCCCGCGAATTTTGGTTCACGGGCCATTGAATTTTTCCGGAAAAATTTAGATCGTCAATGCCAATTCAACATTCAACATTCTAAATTCAACATTATTATCGTCCTCCGCCCATCGACTGGTAGAGGTTGATGACGGCAAGGTTGCCGGCCTGAGTGCAGGATATGCGCGATATCTGTGCGCCGAGCAGGCCCTGCTGGGCGGTGATTACCTGCAGGTAGTCGATGTCGCCTGTCGAGTAGGTGAACAGATCCTGTGTCATCGACACGGCCTTTGTAAGGTCCTCAACCTGATGGTCGAGCAGGGCAGCCTTCTCGCGGCTCTTCTCATACACGGTGAGGGCGTTGGACACCTCGGAGGCTGCGCTGAGCAGTGTATACTCGAATGTGTTCATGGCCTGCTGCTGCTGAGCCTTGGCGGCCTTGAGGGTGGCGATATTGCGGCCGCGCGAGAAGATAGGAGCCACGAGCGAACCTGCAAGCTGCACAAACCAGTCGCCGGGATTCACGATCATCGAGCCGAGCAGGTTGGTGAAGCCGCCGTTGGCCGTGATGGTGAGGCCGGGATAGAAGGCCGCGCGGGCCGAGTTGGTGGCGTAATAGGCCGATGCAAGGCTCTGCTCGGCGGCTGCCACGTCGGGACGGTTGGCGAGCATACTCATGGCTACGCCCGAGCGTGCTGCCGACGGAGCCGACAGGGCGGCGCCGGCCTCAACGGTCCACTGCTGGGGCATGGTGTTGAGCAGCAGCGACATGGTGTTGTTGAGCTGCACTACGGATGCCTCAAGGTCGGTGATCTGGCCGAGGATATTGTAGTAGTTGGCCTCGCTCTGCATCACACCGGCCTCGGTGGTACGACCGGCGAGCTTGAGGTCGCGCATCTTCTGCACGGTCTCGAGCCAGAGTTCCGAAGTGTTGCGCGACAGCTGCAGCTGCTCGTTGACGGCGGCCAGGGTGTAATATGTGGTGGCCACGGCGGCGATTATCTGCGAGCGCACTGCCTGGGCGTATGCCTCGCTCCTGAGCACGGCGGCCTGTGCGCCGCGCTTGCTGTTGAGCAATTTGCCGAATATGTCAATTTCCCACGATGCCTGGGCGGGGAGCTGATAGCTCCAGCCGAAGGGGTTTGAGGCATACTTGGCGCCGGCGCCGTTGGGGGCAATGGCGAGCGACGGCAGGTAGGCCAGTTTGGCGCCGAGCAACTGTGCCTGGGCGGCCTCGACGTTGAGCTGGGCGTTGCGCAGGTCGGTGTTGTTGACGAGAGCACGGCTGATAAGGTCGGCGAGCACTGGGTCGGTGAACACATCCTGCCAGCGCAGATTGCCGAATGCCGTGGAATCGGGCTCCTGAGCCTTCACCTCGGCGTATTCCTTGGTGAGGGGAGTCGAGGTAGGCGTCTCGTACTTCTGATATATGTGGCAGCCCGAGAGCGATACGGCCAGAGCCGCGCCGATGGCTGCTTTGATTGCTATATTCATGAGTCTTTGAGTGATTTAGCGTGCATATTGTTCGATTTCGCTCTCGATTGTGCCGCCCTTCTCCTGATTCTGCCAGCGGATGGGCGAGATCTTCTCCTGGATAGCCTGGAACACGCAGAAGAGTGCGGGCACCACGAGTACCTGGAGCACCATGCCGATGAGCATACCGCCTACGGAGCCGGTACCGAGGGCGCGGTTGCCGTTGGCACCTACACCGGTTGAGAGCATCATGGGCAACAGGCCGATCACCATAGCCAGCGAGGTCATGAGGATAGGACGCAGACGGGCGGCGGCGCCGGCCACGGCGGCATTGAAGATGCTCATGCCCGTCATGCGGCGCTCGAGCGCGAATTCCACGATAAGGATGGCGTTCTTGGCCAAAAGGCCGATAAGCATGATGAGGGCGATCTGCAGGTAGATGTTGTTGGATATACCGGCGATATCGGCAAATACGAAGGCGCCCATGAGGCCGAAGGGTATCGAGAAGATAACAGCCCACGGCAGCAGGTAGGATTCATACTGGGCCGACAGCAGCAGGTATACGAACAGCAGGCACAGGCCGAAGATCATCGCGGTCGACGAACCGGAATCGGAACCGGCCTCCTCGCGGGTCATACCGGCATACTCGAAGCCGAAGCCCTGGGGCAGTGTCTGCGCGGCCACCCGGTTGATGGCGGCGATGGCGTCGCCGGTCGAATAGCCGGGCGCGGGCGAGCCGTTGACCGAGATGGAGTTGAACAGGTTGAAGCGGTTGAGCAGGTCAGGGCCGTATACGCGGGTGAGCTTCACGAAATTCTCGATGGGAGCCATCTCGGCACCATTGCGCACCTTGATGTTCTTGAGGGTTTCGGGGCTGACGCGGCTCTCGGGATTAGCCTGCATCATCACACGGTAAATCTTACCGAAGCGGTTGAAGTTGGATACATACATACCGCCGTAGTAGCCCTGCAGGGTGGAGAGCAAGGTCGACGGGCTGATGCCGGCCTGCTTGGCCTTGGCAGCGTCAATGTCGATGAGATACTGCGGGAAGCTGGGGTTGAAGGTGGTGTATGCGGCCTGTATCTCGGGCTGGGCGTTGAGCTGGGCCAGGAAGGCCTGGGTCACGGCATAGAACTGGTTGATGTCGCCGCCGGTCTTGTCCTGCATCTTGAGTTCAAAGCCGTTGGTGACCGAGTAACCGGTGATCATAGGCGGAGCGAAGAACACTACGCGGCCGTCCTTCACCGAGCTGGTGAGCATGAACAGCTGCTGGATGACGCTCTCCACATCCTCGCCCTTGCCGCGCTCGTCCCAGTTCTTGAGCTTGATGAGCAGGGTGCCGTAGGTAGCGCCCTGGCCAGCGAGGAACGAGTAGCCGTTGATCGACTGCACCAGTCGCACGGCGGGTATCTTCATCACGATATTCTCGAGCGAGTCGAGCACCTCGGTGGTGCGCTCCTGAGATGTGCCGGCAGGCATGTCGACCATACCGAAGAGGAAGCCGGTGTCCTCGTTGGGCACCATTGCCGACGGCGTGCGCCACATGAGCCATACCAGCAGCACCACGGCCACGATAACTGTGGCAAAGGATGTGATGCGGTGGCGGCACATCCAGCTCACCCACTTGCGGTAGTGGCCGAGCAGAGCCGCATAGCCCTTCTCGAATGCCTTGTGGAATCGCTTGCCGAAGAGGCCGAGCACGGCCAGCAGGGCGACCACGCATGCAATGAGGCTCTCGACAATATTCTCGAATGCGAACCAGTCGAGCACCATGAAAGTGATGGTGGCTGCGAGCAATACCAGAGTAATGACGGGCGGGAAGTTGAGGCCGAAGCTGCGGCTGTATTTCTCCTTTATCACCTCGCCGGTGGCCGAGTAGGCCTTGCCGAGGCGTTCCTTGAGGGTCGAATCATCGTCCTTAGGCTTGAGGAACACTGCGCACAGGGCAGGCGACAGTGTCAGCGCGTTCACGGCCGAGAAGCCGATGGCGATGGCCATCGTGAGGCCGAACTGCTGATAGAACACACCTGCCGTGCCGGGCATGAACGACACGGGGATGAACACGAGCATCATCACAAGGGTGATGGAGATAAGGGCCGAGGCAATCTCGCTCATGGCGTCGATCGATGCCTTGCGCGACGACTTGTAGCCCTGATCGAGCTTGGCATGCACCGCTTCGACCACCACAATCGCATCGTCCACCACAATGGCTATCGCAAGCACGAGGGCCGACAGAGTGATGAGGTTGATGGAGAAGCCGATGAGGTTGAGCACGAAGAATGTGCCGATAAGGGCCACAGGAATGGCGATCGCCGGGATGATCGTCGACCGGATATCCTGCAGGAACACATATACCACGAAGAACACGAGCACGAAGGCCTCGATAAGTGTGCGGATCACATTGTGGATCGAGGCATAGAGGAACTCGTTGTTGTTCATAGGAATGTCGAATGTCAGGCCTTCGGGAAGCTCGGGCTTGAGCTTGTCGACCTCCTTGAGCACGTCGTTGATGATCTGTGTGGCGTTGGAGCCGGCGGTTTGGAACACCATGGCCATCGAGGCGGGGTGACCGTTGGCCTTGTTGTGGAAGCCGTAGGTGACGCGGCCAAGCTCGAGGTCGGCGATATCCTTCAGATAGAGGGTCTCGCCGTTGGGGGTGGCACGCACCACGATGTCGCCGAACTCCTCGGGGGTGCTCAGACGGCCGCGGTAGCGCATGATGTACTGGAACGACTGGTCGCCCTGCTCGCCGAACGAGCCGGGAGCGGCCTCGACGTTCTGCTCGGCCAGTGCGGCGGCCACATCGGTCGGCATCAGGTTGTACTGGGCCATCACATCGGGCTTGAGCCATACGCGCATCGAGTAGTCGGCGCCGAAGCTCATCACGTCGCCCATGCCGTTGACACGCTGAAGCACGGGGATAACGTTGATCTTCATGTAGTTGTCGAGGAATTCCTCGCTATAGCGGCCGGTGGTGTCCACGACGGCCACGCCCACGAGCATCGAGGTCTGGCGCTTCTGTGTGAGCACGCCCACCTGGTTAACCTCCGACGGCAGCAGATTGGCGGCCTTGGCCACACGGTTCTGCACGTCGACGGCGGCCATATCGGGGTCGAAGCCCTGCTCGAAGGTCACCGTGATTGTGGCCGAGCCGGTATTGGTGGCTGTCGAGGTGATGTATTGCATGCCCTCGGCGCCGTTGATCGACTCCTCAAGGGGCTGGATTACCGAGTTGAGCACCGCCTGGGCGTTGGCACCCGTATAGGTGGTCGACACACTGATGGTAGGCGGAGCGATATCGGGATACTGCGTGATGGGCAGCGACACGAGGCCAAGCAGACCCAGCAGCACGATGAATATCGAGATTACCGTCGACAGCACCGGGCGGTTGATAAACGTATCGAGTTTCATTAGTTCAATTCTAAATGATCAGTTTTAATGTACAATTAGCGGCGCGGGCCATTACTTGGCCTGAACGGCGGCCTGAGTCTGAGCGGCCGAGGCAGCGTCGACGGGGTTGATCTCCATGCCGGCGCGCACTGTGGTGCCGATGCCCTCGGTGACTACGCGGTCGCCGGCCTTGAGGCCCGATGTCACCACATAGTTCTTGCCGTCGTTGAGGGCCTGTATCTCGATGGGCGTGGTCACCGTCTTGTTGGAGTCATTGAGCACGAACACATATTTGAGGTCCTGGATCTCGAATGTGGCCTTCTGCGGGATCACGATGGCGCTGTCCTGCTTCACGGGGATGTTCACCTGGCCGGTGTTGCCGCTGCGCAGCATGCCCGAGGGATTGTCAAAGAGGGCGCGCACCGATGCCGAGCCGGTGCTGTTGTCGATCACACCCGATATGGTGGCCACCTTGCCCTCGATGGGATATTCCGTGCCGTTGGCGAGGCTGAGCTTCACTGCGGGCATGTCCTTGAGGGCCTCGGCCAGCGGTTTGGCGCCGCCGTCGGTCATCTCGAGCAGATCCTTCTCGGTGAGCGAGAAGTAGGCATACATCTCGGAGTTGTCGGATATGGTGGTGAGAGGCGTCATCGACGAGGGCGAGGCCAGCGAGCCTTCGCGCGAGGGGATGGTGCCGACTACGCCGTCGCTCGGCGCGGTCACTACGGTATACGACATATTCTTCTTGGCCGACGTGAGGGCCGCCTGGGCCTGGGCGAGCTGGGCCTGGGCCGAACGCAGCTGGTTGTCGGTCACCTGCCATGCGTTCTCACTTATTATATTGCGCTCGTAGAGCTGGCGTGAGTTGTCGGCCTGAATCTTGGCGTTGGCCACCGCAGTGCGGGCGGCGTTCACCGATGCCTGAGCCTGATCGACCGCAGCCTGATACTGCACCTGGTCGATGGTGAACAAGGGCTGTCCCTTGCGCACACGCTGACCTTCGTCGACGTGTACCTTGGTGATGAATCCGCTCACCTGCGGGCGGATCTCAATGTCGGTCTTACCCTTGAGAGTGGCGGGGTACGACTTGTAGAGCTCCGACGTTGCGGGCTCTACGGTTACAACCTGGAGCGATGGGGCGGGAGCCTGCTGCATGGCATCCTGTTTGCCCGAGCACGACCCGAGCGTGGCCACGGCTATGGCCGATGCGGCCATGCAGGTGTAGATAAACGAATTACGCTTCATAGAATTTTTATAATATGACTGTGATAATTATCAATCAAGTATGTGAACACTTTTTCACGCTGCAAAGTTACGAATTTTATCGCGTACGCGCTCTCCCAAAATTGCCAAAGATTTGGCCATAAAGTCGACAAACTATCTTGTGAATGCTTAATTTTTATTAACGGGCCTTATTTCAGCATTCAAAATCGCCCTTTCGGCATTTTTTCGTACCTTTGCATTTTCATAAATACACTCTGATATGCAACTCACATCGCTCACCGCCATCTCGCCTGTCGACGGCCGTTACCGCTCCAAATGCGAGCGCCTCGACGAATATTTCTCTGAATTCGGCCTCATCCGCTACCGCGTCAAGGTCGAGGTACTCTATTTCATAGCCCTCGCCGAGCTGCCTCTGCCCCAGCTCAAAGGCATCGACAAGAAAGCCCTCGCCTCGCTCAACGACATCTACACCTCATTCTCGCTCGACGACGCAGCCCGCATCAAGGAAATCGAAGCCACCACCAACCACGACGTCAAGGCCGTGGAATACTTCCTCAAGGAGCAGTTCGACGCCCGCGGCCTCGGCGCCTACAAGGAGTTCATCCACTTCGGCCTCACATCCCAGGACATCAACAACACCTCCGTGCCCATGTCGGTGGCCGACGCCCTGCAGGATGTCGTGGCACCCGCCCTGCAACAGCTCGTCGACAAGCTCGACGAGCTGATCGACCAGTGGAAAGACATCCCGATGCTTGCCCACACCCACGGACAGCCGGCATCGCCCACACGCCTCGGCAAGGAACTCAACGTATTTGCAGAGCGCCTCGTGCAGCAGAGCGAACTCCTCAGCGCCACGCCCATCTCGGGCAAATTCGGCGGCGCCACCGGCAACTTCAACGCCCACCACGTGGCATACCCCGCCATCGACTGGGTGGAATTCGGCGACAGATTCCTCGCCGAGAAGCTCAATATCCTGCGCGAAAGCTGCACCACCCAGATCTCCAACTACGACAACCTCGCCGCCATATTCGACGCCCTGCGCCGCATCAACACCATCATCCTCGACCTCGACCGCGACATGTGGATGTACATATCGATGAACTACTTCAAGCAGCAGATCAAGGCCGGCGAGGTAGGCTCATCGGCCATGCCCCACAAGGTCAACCCCATCGACTTCGAGAACTCCGAGGGCAACCTCGGCATCGCCAACGCCATCCTCGGCCACCTCGCCGCCAAGCTCCCCGTATCGCGCCTGCAGCGCGACCTCACCGACTCCACTGTGCTGCGCAACATCGGCGTGCCCCTGGCCCACATGCTCATCGCCATCGCCTCCACCCTCAAGGGCCTCGGCAAGCTGCTGCTCAACCGCGAAGCCATCGATGCCGACCTCGAGGCCAACTGGGCCGTGGTAGCCGAAGGCATACAGACAATCCTGCGCCGCGAAGGCTATCCCAAGCCCTACGAAACCCTCAAGCAGCTCACCCGCACCAACGCCCACATCACCGCCGAGAGCATCTCGCAGTTTATCGACACCCTCGATGTGAGCGACGCCGTGCGCGCTGAGCTCCGCGCCCTCACCCCCGCCACCTACACCGGCATCTTCGACTATTGACCCGCACCAGGTTATGCGCCCCCGTCCGGGGCGCATAACCTCATATCCGCAATCTGATACTGATGCGCACATTTCTTTATCTTCTGCTGGCGGTTGTGCTCCTCGCGTTGGGTGCCTGCAACCGCCGCGATGCAAGGCTCACCGCAGCCTCCGACGTCATGTACACCGCTCCCGATTCGGCACTCGCCATCCTCCGGCACATCGACCCGTCGGATATCAGCGGCGCCGGCAACCATGCCTTCTACGCCCTGCTGCTGTCTCAGGCCATGAGCAAGTGCCATATTCCTCCCGCAACCGACTCCATCGCCGACATCGCCGTAGCATACTACGATCGCCGGGGCGCCGACTCGCTGCGCATGCTCGCCCACTTCTACCGCGCAGTGGCCCTCGACGCTATAGGCAACAAAGGCGAAGCCCTCACCGAAGCCCTGCTCACCAACGAGCTTGCCAAAGAGCAGCATGCCACCTACTGGCAAGCCCGCGCCCACGAACTCCTCGGAGACATTTATTACTCCGGATATAATATGGAGGCATCTATCCGAAACGACAGCATAGCCTATAAACTTTTTGAAAATACCGGCTACCATATTAACGCCGCTTATTCCCTGCTGTCATTGGCAATGGCCCATGAGCACAAAGGAGATCACCTGTTGTCACTCGACATTCTTGACACTCTTGAAATGCAATACCAATATGTAGATTCTTATTTACTGGGGCATATACAATGTGAATATATACGTCCTCTGAACAGCCTGAACCGTTCACACGAGGCTATCTCACGCCTGCAGCGAGCCCTTGATTACTGGAATAACGACAGCTCAGAGATCCTTTGGCCCGACATCGCCGTTTCTTACCTTGATCTTGACAGTTTGGAGCAGGCTCGCATCTGTCTTGAACGTCCGCTACCATTGGATGTGCCGGAATATCAAAGTCGCCTATCAAATATTAAATACAGATATTATAAGGAATGTGGCAACGTCGATAGTGCTCTCAAGTATCTTGAAATTTCACGGACCATCTCAAATAACAGTATTAAAAATGCCTTTTCCAAGACCTTGTCATTTAATGAAAGTGAATTTATAAGGAATATATATAATCAAAGACGGATAGAGAACGAAAAACGAATTATATTTGTACTTGCTATCATATCCGTGTTCATCTTTATCATTTGTATCGCTTTTTTCACTTATTACAGAAGTCAAAAACGAAAAAAGGCCGAGTTTACCGAAAGGATGCTCGAATTAAACGAGTCTTTAGGTGAAATGACATTATCGCGCGACAAGGCGCTTGACAACCTCAATATTACAGAAAAGACTGCTCTTGAAAAGATCCAAAGCCTACAAGATCGAATTGAGCAGATGCGACATGACAACATCGATTGTCGTCCGCCGTTTCTATACACACACATTAATATAATCAACGATCTTTGTAACGCATATTTTGAGTGTTCGGTTACAAAAAACAGCCAGAAAAAACTCGGGCAGTTGCTCGAAACTGAACTTGAAGAAATGCAATCGGAAAAATTCCGCGAAAAGCTGAGAAAGAGCATTGACTCGCAAAGCAATGGGATTCTGTCGAATCTCGCCCTTGATCTGCCCAAAATAAAAGACGACGATTTATCGCTATTTGCTTTGGTATTCGCTGGATTCTCAGCAAAAGCCATTTCGATTATCCTTAACATTCAGCTCAGCAATTATTACAATCGGTTATCGCGACTTAAAACCAAAATTGAGTCATTGCAGGCAGAAAAAGCATCTTACTACTTAGATATATTGAACCAAGGTCGCTTTTCGCCAAAATAACAACCTATCAAAAGCGTTTCACACAGCGCAGAAACAGTACATGATATCAGGAAGTTATAACTGATGATAGATTTACCGATCTATCATCAGTTATAACTTCCTGATATTTAAACACTAAGAGTTTGCTTTGATAGATCGTTTTATATAACAATTTATTGCATAAATAAGCCATCTTTAATAAATTTGCCAAAAACATTTGTTCTATGAAATATCTAAAATTGTTATTCATTCTTTTAATGCTTCCGTCATTCGGTTCGATTCAAGCCGACGGCGGCGAAGTTAATGATGTAAAAGTAAAACCGATTAAAAATCGGCCCAGCGACACATCATCCGACGTGAATCTTCACTGCAGCTATATGCAGGGGCAACTCCGTTTCCGCTTCGATGTGCCGGAGGGTAAAGCAACCCTTACAGTCTCATGCTTTGAAACAGGAGAAGTAAGCACCAAACAGTTTTTAACTGCTACACCCTACTATTACTACGTAGGCACAGAACCCGGCACGTATACTCTCAATATAAAGACTGCCAAGAACGAATATGAGGGTGTGCTCGAAATTCAATAAGCAAAAATGGTACCATAATAAGTGATAATCAACCCTAATCAATTAACTAAACAAATATCATCACTATGAAGAATCTGATGATCTCCGCAATCCGCCAACGGCGGCTGCGCCAAGCGACGGCTGCTTAACGGCGAAATCGACGCCGGCTATGACCTGTGCACCATTTACAACGACAACAACGCCGAGGCTCTCGCCGATCTGCTTTACAACTACTATCTGTCTACAGCCGACAAAAAGACGGCAGAGCACACAACCGACTGATAATAAGCCAAAAGAGCACATAAACCATAACGCCGCAGCCAACTTTTTTCAAAAATAATCGGCATTTTACTTGCAATTATAAATTCAACAAACTAATTTTGCGTTTATTAACATCAGGCAAGTATATATAATCCATCAAAAAAGAAAGGTCAACCACTATGAACATCATACTCCGAAACACACTCGCCTATGCACTGACAGTATGCGCGGCACAAGTAGCGGCTGCCACGCCCGCCGACTCCACATCGCAAAATGTGAATGAGCTCAAGGAAATAGTGGTTGAAGGGCGCCGTGTGGAGCAGATAAAGGACGGCATCAACATCCGCCCCACCAAACTTGAGAAAGACGCCTCGTTCTCAGGCCTGAACCTGCTCGAGGTGATGCAGCCGCCAACGCTGATCTACAATCCGAAAGACAAGTCGTTCAAAGATCATTTCAACAACGATGTTGTATACTTTATAAACAAAGAACCGGCATCCAAAAACGAAATCGACAATCTTCCGGCATCGATGATAATCAGCATACAGGTGCTTCAGAATCCTGCCGACCCGATGTTCCGGGGCGGCAAAGCCGTAATAAATATCATTGCAAAGGAATACGATTATGGCGGATACACAATATTGTCGGCTAACAAGACATTTATCAATAATAACGAAAGGGGGCAGGTATTCAGTAAATTTCAGCGCAAAAACTGGATTCTGCAGTTTGACGGCCAGGTGCGACATTCTGATATTTCGGGAAGCACAACAAGTTCAAGTTCCGAATATAATTTCATTGACAACGGCAATCCCATCAAGATAAACCGCGACAGCTATTCAAAAATCACCAGGCAAAGCAACACGCTCCTGATGGGAGCGCTGAAGTCGACCTTGCGTTTCGGCGAGGACCAGCGCAACGTATTTTTTGTAGTATTACAGGGGTCGCATTCTCCGTCGGGTAAGGATTATTCGGAGGGCTACACCGACTATGGCGATGGCAAAAAGTCGACGACCGTCAACCATACCGACCGCAGCTATACAGCCCCCGGCCTTGAGATGACACTCGCCATCAATACAAAGGATAAAAAATACTTCGGCATAACCGCCGGCATCTCGGGCAGCTTCAACAAGAACGACTTCGGCTACACATCCGACTTCATGCCCGAAATCGTGACAAAGGTAGATGAGAAAGTATATACTCCGTATCTTAACCTTTCATTTTTTAAAAGAATAAAGAAACTTGAACTTTATGCATCGCTCGACAACCAATACGCCCGCGTATTCGCCGACTATACAGGCTCGACCAATGCAAATACACGGAGTACACGTGGACAACATGATCTTACCGTAAATCTGTCGCACAGGTTCTCTGATAAAGTAAGAATCGGCCTCAACGCAGCAAACGGATTGCTGTATTATAAGTCTGACGTTTCAAAAACTTCGGTACATTATCATCCGTTTTACCGTATGTATTTCAGCTGGCTTACAAACGACAAGTCCTCTGTTTCAGTTAATGGAGGAATAGACCGTTTTACCCCCGGAATCTCAGAACTCAATGCTGTGGCACGACGCACCGACGAATTGCTTGAGATTTCCGGAAACCCCGATATAATCCCGCCGACCAACTACAATCTGGGTGCTTCATATTCCTTGTATCCCGGTTCATTATTCGATATAAGCGTCACCTTAGACTGGGTACACACACCCAATACGATAGTAAATCAATAC
>JAGANS010000033.1 GCA_017624155.1 Muribaculaceae bacterium
AGCGGCTCGGTGGTGACGGCCGAAACGCTTGGCGACAAACGCCCGACGGTATAGACCTTCACACTGTCGGACGACAGCAAGGGCTTCCCTGTGATGGCGGCCTGCGGGCCGGGGGTGGCAATATAGTCTGGATTGACGGGAAGTGTGACCGGGGGCTGAGAGGTAAAGGCAATCGCCAGTGAGTCGGGCGACACCACCGCGATGGCAGCTCCGTCGAGAGCGCTGCGTGCGATTGACTTGAGATCGGTATCGGTAAGACGCAGTGTGTTTCCCTGTCGGTACATGCGGAAGTCGATGTTGAATACCGGAGGCCTGGTAAGGCCTATTTTGAGAAGCTGGGTGCCGCTTGTCTGCAGGCTGACCGACATCGTGGGAGGAATCTGCGATACGATAGTGACTGAGTCGGGCACATGTGTAACCTTGACCGGCATACGGATATCGGCCTGCGACTCGTCGTTGAACGCGATGACACACCACAAAAAAGCTGCAATGAGGAGAAATACCATGAACACAATGAGATTGTGCCCACGGCGAGAGCGCACCGCTGCACGTAACCTGCTAAAAATAGCTTTGGCGTTCATGGGAGAGAAAAATCAAAGTGTGACTGTGTGAGCCGCTGCACCGCAGGACTCACACAGTCACGGCGCGAATTATTTCTGCTGATTCTGCTGGGCGTCCTGAGTTGCTTCGGCAGCAGAAGGATAAACCGAGCCTTTATCGATTGTAATCTTGATGCCGGGAGCGATCTCGACAACGAAAGTCTTGTCGTTGACTTCGCAAATCTTGCCGAAGATACCGCCGGCGGTCACGACCTTGTCGCCCTTGGTGAGGCTTTCGCGGAATTTACGGATTTCTTTCTGACGCTTCTGTTGCGGACGGATCATGAAGAGCCAGAACACTACGAGGAGCAGCACGATCATGATGATGCCGCTGAAGCCGCCGCCCTGAGGTGCGGCGTCCTGAAGGGGGATGAATTCGAGGAACATGTTGTTGAGGATATAATGTGTTATTTCATTGAATTATTATTCGTCGGTCCGTTGCTGCGACAGAGGCTTCCTGAGCAGGCCCTCGTCGGAGAGCATCGAAGCTACGGAGTAAAGGATGCCGTTGATAAACGGTCCCGAGCGATGGGTCGAGTAGTCGTTGGCGATCTCGATGTATTCGTTGAGCGATACGGGCAGGGGAATGCCGGGAAAGTTGAGAATCTCGGCGATGGCCGCCAGCATTATCACGATATCCATGAAAGCAAGGCGATCGGGATCCCAGTCGGGATTGATGAACTTGTCGATATATTCACGGTATGTGTCGCGGTTTTCGACGGCGAGTGTAAAGAGGCGTGCGCCGAATTCTGCGTCTTCCTCATCCTTGTACTGTGGCAGGAAGCTTACCTTGTCGTCGGTCGCGAAACGCCGGATAGTCTTGAGGGCGAAGGTACCCATCGTGACAATATCGTCGTTCCAGAATATCGACTTGTTCTCGAGATCCTCGGCCAAAGCGTCGGAAGGCATAACCACATTCTTGAGGATGCTGCGCCAAAAGTCGCAATCGTCCTGCCAGGTGGTCGTCTCGCGGGCCATGTAGTCGGCATAGATGTCCGACTGAGTAATGAGGCCGAGAAGGTTCTTGAGCAGCGACACCGAGTCGGTCCATGTAATTTTCTTGTCGTCGACTACCTTGCGGAGTTCTTCATTATCGGCAAGGTAACGTGCGAAACGATTCTCTACAAAGCGCAGGTTGGGGTTGAGTTCTTCAGCTGTGGCAAGGTATTTTGCCTTGGCGGTCTCGATGCGCTCTTCCTCCTCGTGGGTGAGTTCAACAATGAGCTGAAAGATAGCAAAGTAGAGTTCATAAGCCTTGGCGAGCGAAGTCTCGAGCTCGTTCTTTGCCTTGAGATACATAGCGCGGGCATCATTGTAGGCCTTGAGAGTGTCGACTGTCTGCATGACGCCATGGTGCAGGCCGGTGAGTGAGAAGTCGGGATTCTTGCGCAGAAGAGACTGCACGTCGGGATTCTTGAGAATCACAGTCTCGAGCAGCACGGTCCACAGTTTCACATCATCGTCGAGGGTGTGAGAGCGCTTGCGGGCGTAATCAGTGAATGCCGAGGATTTGGCCAGTGTGTCGGCAAGCGACTGCAATATCGGGCCGAAAGAGTTGAGGTCGGCAATCTCACGGAAAGTAATCGACTTGAGATCAGGATTATCGGCCAAAGCACGGCCTACGCGATTGGAACGGAACTTGGGATGAACGTCAATGGCCGGCAGGCTGCGGGCGGGGTTATTGGTACGAATGCCCGACAATTCCTGAATGAGGGAGAGCATATCGAGATAAACGGCATAAGCGAATTTACGGTCGCGGGAGGGAGCTTCGGGAGCACTGTCGATTTTGAATTCGCTGCGTGACAACAGATATGAATAAAGTATCTGCACCACCTTGATTCTGATAAGAATGCGATTTATCATACGTTAATGTTCTATACTGTATTGGTGTTTTTTCTTGCCAAAAGGCGTGCAAATTTACGACATTTTGGCTTCACAGGCAATTATTGCGGAAAAAATCGGGCGTTGTGGCCATATTTTTTACTTTTGCTCGTCCCTGAGGGGGTTCCAGCCCTGGGCTTTGAGTGTTATCTCGGCATCGTCGCGTGTAATCATGGCGCAGCCGAGTTTCTCCTCTGTGATGTAGCCGATGACATGCACGCCCTCAACTTTGAGCACCTTTTCGTGGTCGGTGAGCGGAACAGTGAACAGCAACTCATAGTCCTCGCCGCCGTTCAGGGCTGCGGTGACAAGGTTCATATTCAGCTCTTCGGCCATTACGGCGGTCTGATAATCGATAGGAATGCGGTCCTCGTAGATTCGACATCCGGTTTTGCTTTGAGTACATATATGGATGAGCTCCGACGACAGGCCGTCGGAAATATCCATCATGGCGGTAGGCTTGATTCCGGCCTTGTCGAGACGTTCGATGATGTCGCGCCGGGCCTCGGGTTTGAGCTGGCGCTCGACGAGGTATTCCTTGCCGGCGAAGTCGGGTACGAAGTCCTTGCGGCCGGCTGAGGCCACCTTCTCGCGTTCGAGAAGCTGCAGCCCCATGTAAGCGGCACCGAGATCGCCCGATACACATATCAGATCGGTAGGCTTGGCGCCGTCGCGGTATACTATACGGTCGCGCGGAGCCTCGCCGATGCATGTAATCGAAATCACAAGGCCCTGATGCGAAGCCGATGTGTCGCCGCCTACAAGGTCGACGCCGTATACCTCGCATGCCAGACGGATACCGGCATACAGTTCCTCGACGTGCTCGAGCGTAAAACGGCTCGAGATGCCGAGCGACACGGTTATCTGACGGGGAGTGCCGTTCATGGCGTATATGTCGGAAAAGTTGACCACGGCGGCCTTGTAGCCCAGATGTTTGAGCGGCACATAAGTGAGGTCGAAGTGCACGTTTTCGAGCAGGAGGTCGGTAGTTACGAGCACGTCATTGTGGGGTTCATAGTGCATCACCGCGGCATCGTCCCCCACCCCGCGCAGCGTGGACGGATTGACGTGCTGAATGTTTTCGGTAAGGCGGTCGATTAGGCCGAATTCGCCTAAGGATGATATTTCGGACATATAATGATGAATTATCGCCACGGAATACACCTATCCCGTGGCGAGTTGATGATATCAGGAGCGTTTGACAAGTTCTGTGATGAGGGCCACCACATTGGGCTGAGCCTTCTCGGCTGCGAGCTGCACTTCCTCGTGTGTGGGGACTTCCTTGATGTCCTTGCCGCCGAGGTCGGTGATTACCGAGATACCGAACACGCGCATACCGCCGTGACGGGCTACAATCACCTCGGGAACGGTGGACATGCCCACGGCATCGCCGCCGATCACGCGGAAATATTCATATTCGGCCGGAGTCTCGAATGTGGGGCCGGGGGTGCCGACATAGACACCGTGCATGAGGCGTATGCCGCGCTCGGCGCCAATCCGGTCAGCTTCCTCAACAAGCTTGTGGTCGTATGCCTCGGTCATGGCCGGAAAGCGCGGGCCGAGGTCGTTGTAGTTCTTGCCGCGCAGAGGATTCTCGGGAAAAAGGTTGATATGATCGGTGATCACCATCACGTCGCCCACCTTGAACTCCTTGTTCATGCCACCGGCGGCGTTGGATACAAAGAGCGTATCTACGCCGAGAGCCCTGAACACGCGCACCGGGAAGGTGACCTGCTTCATATCGTAGCCTTCATAGTAATGGAAGCGGCCCTGCATGGCAATGACGCGCTTGCCGCCGAGAGTGCCGAAGATAAGGTTGCCCGAGTGTCCCTCGACCGTGGATACGGGGAAGTTGGGGATTTCTTTGTAAGGAATGTATTGTTTGTCGTCGATATAGTCGACGAGCGAGCCGAGCCCTGTACCGAGGATTATGGCAGTGGCGGGCATTTCGCCATTGACGCGAGTCCGGAGGAAGTCGGCTGTTTCGTTGATTTTATTCAGCATGGTGTTTTATGTTTATGGTTACCGACGTAATAACGCCGTATTATATATTAATGTTGAAAGGGCCGTCGGTGTTCAGGCCTTGTTGTTCCGTATAAGTCGTATGAGGGTATCTGCAAATCCTGCCGGATTGCCATGGGCGGGGAACTCGACCTTGACGGGGAGATAGAAGGTAACAGCCCTGAGTTCGGGCGGGAAGTATGGGCTTGCGGCCATACGCACAGCATCCTTCTCGGTAGTCACCAGTATCCGGGTGTTGCCCTTCATTGTCTTGTAGCGGTTGAGCAGCAGATCGAGGTCCTTGCGGGTAAAGTTGTGGTGGTCGGAGAATATATTGACCCTCACCTTGGGCATGAAGCTCTTGAGATAGCGTATGAAAGGGCGCGGATTATCGATACCTGCCACGGCAAGCACGGCATCGGTGTCGTCCATCCATTCGAGGCACGGCACCGAACCTGTCTGCTCGGGAAAGAGCGGTACAAGTTGCTGATAGGCATATCGCGAGAAGAATATCTGCTGATACGGGAAGAGCTTGAGATCTTTCTTGAACAGGCGGTAATCAAGATCTTTCATCGTATCCGGACATTTCGACACCACAACGATATCGGCGCGGTTGATGCCGCGCACAGGCTCGCGCAGGCGCCCATAGGGAAGCATCTTGTCGTTGTACAGGGGCCGGTTGAACTCGGTAATGACTATTGAGACTGCAGGCTTGACATAGCGGTGCTGGAATGCGTCGTCGAGAAGCACCAGATTGATGTCGGGGTCGAGCCGCAGCAACTCGCGGATACCGTGCACACGGTCCTCACATACGGCAACGGTGATTTTCTGACCGAACTTCTGATACATCTGGAAGCTTTCGTCACCGATATCGCGGGGCTTGGAATATGGCGTGGCGAGCACGAAGCCCTTGGTGGCGCGTTTGTAGCCGCGCGAGAGCACTGCAATATGATAGTTGTGACGCAATGCCTCCACTATATATTCAGTATGTGGCGTCTTACCCGTGCCGCCGACCGCCAGATTGCCTACAACGACGACAGGGACATCAAATTCGTGCTGGGGAAGAATCTTCCAGTCAAACAGCTGATTGCGCACAGCAGTGATGCCTCCGTAGACTTTGGAACACGGAAGCAGGACCATTTTTGACAATACGCTGCGCAATCTCACGGCTTTATCGATTATTCAAAATATACGGCAGGCATACGTGCCTGTACGGGGTCGGCTGTCTGAAGACGGTCGAGCACGCGGAGAACACGCATTGCCGATGCGTTGATATCAAGGCCGCCGGCTTTCACATTGCCGCGGGCGCTGGCAAGAATCTCTGCCAGCAACTTGTCCTCGACAGCGGGATAGTACACCACTTTGGAGGCATCGACGCCCGACTCATCAGCTATTGCCTTGACGGCGGCGGCAAGGCTGCCTATCTCGTCCACAAGGCCGAGATCAAGGGCGGCACCGCCGGTCCATACACGGCCCTCGGCTATGGCCTTCACCGAGTCCTGACTCATGTGACGGCCCTCGGCCACACGCGATGTGAATGTATCGTATGTGCGTTCAACCGACTTCTGCAGTGCATCGCGCTGATAACCGGTCATGCCGGTAAGAACCGACGGGAAGTCGGAGTTGGCATTGCTCTGCACCGTCGAAAATGTGACGCCGAGCTTATCCGTTACAAGACCCGAGAAGTCGGGGATGAGGCCGAATACACCGATCGAACCTGTGAGCGTGCACCGGTCGGCAAAGATACGGTCGGCACCACACGATATATAGTAACCGCCCGATGCGGCGTAGTCGCCCATCGAGACATAGAATTTCTTATCCTTGGACTTGAAGTACTCGAGAGCCTCCCATATCTGCTCGGAAGCGAAAGCAGAGCCGCCGCCCGAATTGACGCGGAGCACAAGAGCCCTGACATTGTCGTCATCGGCGAGTCTGAGAATCTCGGGGACCATTGTCTTGCCCACGATGCCGCCCTCGCCCGAATCGACAATGTCACCGCAGGCAAAGAGTACCGCGATATGATCCTTGTCGGCATTGGCAGTCTCGCGCGATGCCATATATTCCGAAGGGGTCACGAATTTGAGTTCGTCCTTTACATCAAGGCCACACTCATCGCGGAGCAGGTCCTCAACGCTGCGTCGATAGCGCAGGGCGCTTACCGCGCCTTCGCGGAGGGTGCGCTCGGCGCCCCATACGCCCATTATCGAGTCGGCCCAGCCATTGACCTGCGACGGCGTTACTCCGCGCGAGTCGCTAACCACATCGGTATAGTAGCGCCACAGCGAATCGATCATCACCTGAGTCTGCATACGCGATGCCGGGCTCATTTCATTGGTGATAAAAGGCTCTACGGCACTCTTGTATGTACCTACACGCACCACTTCCATTTTCACGCCAAGCTTGTCGAGTAGGCCCTTGTAGAAAGGAATCTGCGAAGCTACGCCGCGCACATCCACGGCCCCGACGGGATTGAGGAACACGCTGTCGGCCAGCGAAGCCAGCATATAATCGCCCTGAGCATAGGCATCGGCATAGGCATACACCCACTTGCCCGAGGTCTTGAATTCGCGGATAGCCTCGACAATCTCCTCACGCGAGGCAAATCCGGCCGCGGCGCCCTCGGCGTTTATATACAGGCCCTTGATCTTGGCGTCGTTCTTAGCCAGACGCAGAGCGTCGAGAATATCCACCAGCGACTCGCCGTCCTCCTCGCTGCCCTGAACCATCTGCCAGAAGTCGGCAGGCTGATAGCGCTCGGGCATCACGCCCGAGAGGTCTATGTAAAGTATTGAATTCTTGTCGATTTCAGGCTTAGAACCGGCGCCGGCCGATACAAGTGCCCCAATCACGGCAATTCCGACAAATACTGCTATTAATAGTGATATCCAGAAGCCGGCAATAGTGCCGAGCATTGAGATGAAAAACTTTTTAATCATTTGCAAATTTGTATAATCGCACAAAGTTACACAATTTAAGTTAATGATTTATCCGAATAGACAGATTTTTTATCGCGAAAGCCTATTTTTTCAGTGTTAAAACACCCGGTGGCATCCAACTTTGCTTCTCCCGCGTTGTTTTCAAATAAATTAATGTACTCATGTTTCAACGACTGATAATAATCCTCACATATATAGCCTGCGCCTGTGGAGCGGGAGCACAATCGATAGCCGAGAGCGAGGTACTCAATCAGAATCCCACCCGTAGCGGAGTATCGACCCATCTGGCATTTGAACTCACCACGCCCACGGGAAGCCATGGCCGTTGGACCACAGGCGGAGGTGCAACGCTGTCGGTGGCTTACACCCACTACTTCACGCCGCGTTGGTTTATCTCGCCGGCAGTGGCTGCATTCTACAGTACGATGGGTACTGATTTTATCCCCGACTACGACCATGTATATGAAGGCACAGTGAAGAATTATGGCGCCCGCATACCTGTGCACGTAGGCTACAGAATGCAATTACCCTATGATCTCAGTCTGTCGGTCGCCACCGGGCCACAGCTCAATGTCAGCATTTATGCCAAGGAGCATCCGTCGCCCGATTTTGAGGCGCCCGACATCGAGCCCGACCCCATCAACCTTTTCGGCCGCGGCTTCCATCGACTCGACCTGCAATGGGGATTTTTTGCAGGTCTTACATACAAGGATCATTATTGTCTTGGCCTGTCGGGAGGGATCGGGCTGACGCCGGCGGCCTCGATGTCGCATGCGGGACGCAAGCTCGACATCCGCCGCAACAGCGTGGCATTCATGCTGATTTACAAGTTCTGACAAATAGCACGGCGCTGGAGCGTCGAATTCAACATTCACGCTTGCGCCGCGACGGGGAGTAAAGCCGCCCCTGTCGCAGCGACAAATGCGACGAGTAAAGGTAATTTCATAAGGTATGATTTAATTAATAGTTTAATTTTAGCGGCGCAAAGACAAGAAATATTTACCCCTCGATATTTGTTAAATAAAGTTAATGATGTAAAACATTTTATTACAGAAATTTTTCTGCAATCTTCTTCATTATTTGCCGAAAAATTAGTACCTTTGCACCCACAAAAGGCAATCAGCACAATATCAATCCAAGCCCTTATGCCACAAAAGATTGTAATTCTTGATTTCGGTTCGCAGACCACGCAGCTCATCGGACGCCGCGTGCGCGAACTGAACACCTATTGCGAAATCGTACCCTACAACAAGTTCCCCGCCGATGACCCCGACGTTATCGGCGTTATTCTTTCAGGCAGCCCGTTCTCGGTCTACGACGACAATTCGTTCAAGATCGACGTGGCCCCTATCGCTGCCCGATACCCGGTGCTCGGCATCTGCTACGGAGCGCAACTGCTCGCCTGGCAAAACGGCGGCAGCGTGGAAGGCGCTCCTTCGCGCGAATACGGCCGCGCCATCCTCAACCATGTTGACGAGGCCGACCCGCTGCTGACAGGCATCCGACCCAGTGAAACGGTATGGATGAGCCACGGCGACACCATCACCGCCCTTCCCGCCGACTTCCGCATCATAGCCTCGACCGAGGAGGTGGCCTGTGCAGCCTTCCGTGCCGAGGGACGTCGTGTGTGGGGCGTACAGTTCCATCCCGAGGTATTCCACTCGACATGCGGCACCCGGCTGCTCGAAAATTTTGTATGCGGCATCTGCGGCTCGAAAGCCGACTGGAGCGCCGATGCATATATCGAGACAACCGTGCGCGAGCTCCGCGCCGAGCTTGGCAACGACAAGGTGGTGCTCGGACTGAGCGGCGGTGTCGACTCATCGGTGGCCGCCGTTCTCATATCCAAAGCCATCGGCGACAATCTCACATGTATATTTGTCGACCACGGACTGCTGCGCAAGGACGAATTCAGGCAGGTACTCGACGACTACCGCTGCCTCGGCCTCAATGTCATCGGTGTCGATGCCTCCGACAAGTTCTTCTCCGAACTGGCCGGCGTAAGCGATCCCGAGCGCAAACGCAAGATTATCGGCAAGGGATTCATCGACGTATTCGACGCCGAGGCCCGCAAGCTCAAGGACGTGAAGTGGCTTGCACAGGGCACCATCTATCCCGACCGCATCGAGTCGCTGTCGATCACCGGCACCACCATCAAGAGCCACCACAACGTGGGCGGCCTGCCCGAAAAGATGAACCTGCGGCTGTGTGAACCTCTGAAATGGCTGTTCAAGGACGAAGTGCGCCGCGTGGGCCGTGCCCTCGGTATGCCCGAGCATCTTATCGGCCGTCACCCCTTCCCCGGTCCCGGTCTGGCAGTGCGCATTCTCGGCGACATCACCCGCGAGAAGGTACGCATCCTTCAGGAAGCCGATGACATCTTCATCAGCGGCCTGCGCCAATGGGGCCTTTACGACAAAGTATGGCAGGCAGGCGTGATACTGCTCCCCGTACAGAGTGTCGGCGTTATGGGTGACGAACGCACATACGAGAGCGCCGTGGCTCTGAGAGCCGTAACTTCGACCGACGCAATGACCGCCGACTGGGCCCACCTGCCCTACGAATTCCTCGCCAAGGTATCCAACGATATAATCAATAAGGTACGCGGGGTGAACCGCGTAACCTACGACATATCGTCGAAACCGCCGGCAACCATCGAGTGGGAATAAACGTCACGTGGACGGTCGGGCAATTTACTGCCCCGTTTACATATTTTAATATAATTTGCTATTATATTAGCGGATTATTCACCAACTTTGCCGTAGAATTATCTGAATATTCAACAAAAAAACTTATACGATAGATTCTGATGAAAAAGAGTCCCTTGCAGAAAGCCCGTGCGGCTTATCAACCCAAACTCCCAATCGTGCTCACCGGCGCCGTAAAAGCCGTTGAAGGTAAGCCCACCCAGTCGGTGGCCAACCAGGAAGAGATCCGGAAGCTCTTCCCCAACACCTACGGCCTGCCCGAACTTAAGTTTGAAAAGAACTCCAACCCCACAGCCGGCAAGCCCGTCAATGTCGGCGTGATCCTTTCGGGCGGTCAGGCCCCCGGCGGTCACAACGTGATCTCGGGCCTCTTCGACGGCATCAAGAAAATCCACCGCGACAGCCGCCTATTCGGCTTCCTCATGGGCCCCGGCGGTCTTGTCGATCACAAGTACATCGAGCTCACCTCGGCCATCATCGACGAATACCGCAATACCGGCGGCTTTGACATCATCGGCTCGGGCCGCACCAAGCTCGAGACCAAGGAGCAGTTTGACAAGGGCCTCGAAATATGCAAGGAACTCGGCATCAAGGCTCTCGTAATCATCGGCGGTGACGACTCCAACACCAATGCCGCCGTACTCGCCGAATACTACAAGGGCATCGGCGCCGACATTCAGGTGATCGGCTGCCCCAAGACCATCGACGGCGACCTCAAGAATGAATGCATCGAGACATCATTTGGCTTTGACACCGCCACCAAGGTATACAGCGAGGTAATCGGCAACATCCAGCGCGACTGCAACTCGGCCAAGAAATACTGGCACTTCATCAAGCTGATGGGCCGCTCGGCCAGCCATATCGCTCTTGAGTGCGCACTGCAGACCCAGCCCAACATCTGCATCATCTCCGAGGAAGTTGAAGCAAAGAACCTCACCCTCGATGATATCGTGGCCAACATCGCCAACACCGTGGCCGCCCGCGCCCAGTACGGCAACAACTTCGGCACAGTGCTCGTACCCGAGGGACTCATCGAATTCATCCCCGCCATCAAGAAGCTCATCGCCGAACTCAACGAAATCGTAGCCGTAAACGCCGACAAGGTGGCCGCTCTCTCGGGCAACGAACTTGAATCGTTCATCGCCGGCAGCCTCAGCGCCGAGAATGCCGCCACCCTCAAGAGCCTGCCCGCCAATGTTGCCCGTCAGCTTATGCTCGACCGCGACCCCCACGGCAACGTACAGGTATCGCTCATCGAGACTGAAAAACTTCTCGCCGATATGGTCGGCACCCGCCTCAAGGCAATGGCCGCCGAAGGCAAATACAACGGCAAATACTCGGCCCTGCACCACTTCTTCGGCTATGAAGGCCGCTGCGCCGATCCCTCCAACTTCGACGCCGACTACTGCTACGCCCTCGGCTACAACGCCGCATGCCTCATCAACGCCGGCGTTACAGGCTATATGTCGTCGATCCGCAATTTGGTAAAGCCTTCCGTACAATGGATAGCCGGCGGTATACCCATCACCATGATGATGAACATCGAACGCCGCAACGGTGCTGACAAGCCCGTTATCCAGAAGGCCCTCGTCCGCCTCGACGGCGCACCCTTCAAGAAATTCGCATCGCAGCGCGACGACTGGGCAATGAACACTTGCTACATCTATCCGGGTCCCATCCAGTACTTCGGCCCGGCCGAGGTATGCGACCAGCCCTCGCTCACACTTCGCTACGAGCATCAGGGTAAGTAATAAAGACATTTCCCGACTCCAGCTTGCAGAACCTGCCCACGGGAGAGCAATTCCGCTCCGGGCAGGTTCTTTTTTTGGGCCGTATAGTGAGCAAAAACAGTATATCGGTTGTTTAAAAATAAAATCTAATCCGATATAATCATGTCAAAGAAAATCAAGACAAGAATAAATGTATGGGCCGCAATAGGCGCCGCCATACTGATCGTGCTGCTGCTTATATGGCTCATGTTTGCCTTCCTCACCGGTGATACCGATGTGGCTGCATTCATTCCACCAATGTTGTAAGAAACAGTGTCAGAACGGAGCCGATTCGCCGGCGGGTGCCGGCGGCAGGTCCACCGAGCCGCCCCCAAATGGATTGGCAGTTGCCGGCGCAGATCCGGCACCTATGGTAGAGCGCGCCTCGACCGAAGTCGTCGCAATCTCGTCCCAGTTCTCAAAACGGGCATAGCTGGCACGGAAGCGAAGCTTCACGTCATCGACCGAGCCACTGCGGTGCTTGGCCACGATAAACTCGGCCAAGCCGCGGATATCGTTGCCCTGGGCATCCTCGCCGCTGCGAGTATAGTACTCGGGGCGGTGAATAAAGCATACCATATCGGCATCCTGCTCGATGGCACCGGACTCGCGGAGATCGCTTAGCTGCGGACGCTTGTTGTCGGTACGCGACTCCACCGAGCGGTTGAGCTGCGACAGAGCCACTATGGGTATATTCAGTTCCTTGGCAAGCTGCTTGAGCGAGCGCGATATCATCGACACTTCCTGTTCGCGCGAGCCGAACTTCATCCCCGAGGCATTCATCAGCTGCAGATAGTCGATTATAAGCATTTTCACGCCTTTCTCGCGCACGAGTCGGCGCGCCTTGGTGCGTAGCTCGAACACAGAGAGCGACGGCGTGTCATCGACATACAGCGGAGCACCGTAAAGGGCGTTGAGGCGAGCCATGGTCTGCTGCCATTCGAGCTGCGAGAGCTGACCCGACTTGATCTTCGAGCCGTCGAGTTCGCACACGTTGGAGATAAGTCGGTTGACAAGCTGCAAATTACTCATCTCGAGCGAGAAAATAGCAACAGGTATATTGAAGTTGACCGCCATGTTCTTGGCCATCGACAGTACAAACGCCGTCTTGCCCATCGCAGGACGTGCCGCAATGATTATGAGGTCGGAATTCTGCCAGCCCGACGTAAGCCTGTCGAGCTCACGGAAGCCCGACTCAAGGCCGCTCAGGCCCGAGGCACGCTGCGACGAGGCCTGCATCTGGGCCACCGCCTGCATTATCACGGGGTCGATCTGAGTGACATCCTTCTTGACATTGCGCTGCGACAGCTCGAACAACTCGCCCTCGGTATTCTGCATCACGTCCTCGATGTCGTTGCTCTCGTCGAAAGCGGCCGACTGCACCTTGGCGCCGAATGTGATAAGTTCGCGCGCAAGATACTTCTGCATTACGATATGGGCATGAGTCTCTATATGGACGGCGGAGCCTATGTTGGTAGTAAGTCCGATGACAAATGCACGGCCCCCGGCCTTCTCGAGAGTTTCGTTCTTCTCAAGCTGATTTATTACAGTGATGAAGTCGATGGGCTGTTGTGCGGCGCCAAGGGTCTGTATCGCCTCATAAATGTACCGGTGCGCGGGCTCATAGAACACCTCGGGGCGCAGAGTGTCACATACGCTGGTGTAGGCGTCCTTGGCTATGAGCAGGGCGCCAAGCACAGCGGCCTCCGATGCGACATCGCTCGGCGGCTTGAGACCGGCAAGCTCAAGAGGAGAAGACACATCGGCCTTTTTGGGCCGGTTGTTGAACTGACGTGGTTGATCGGTCATTTCAGTCGGAAGTTGTAACCTAAACTTATTTCGATGGATGTGCTGCGCGAAGCGCTGAATGTGTCGGCCTTTGAAGCCTTGAAGATATTGCCGAGGCCGAAGTAATAGCGGCCCTCGAGAGTGATGGAGTGGCGCGGCTGCACATAAAATTCCACACCTATGCCGCCGGTGATGCCGTAGTCGAATTTATTGGCGATCTTCATGCCAAGCTGCTCTGTCATGCGCTTGCGCTCGGGCCAGTCGGTCACGGTCGACAAGTCATTATAATTGAAGTTGGCATCAATCTTCTCGCCGATCATGTATGAGAATTCGGGGCCGAGATTTATGAAGCATTTGGCGCGACGGCCGCCGAATATTATCTGTGTCATAACCGGCAGAGTGAGGTAGGTCAGCTTACGCGAATACCGCAGGGGCGACTCTTCAAAATCTTCCTCCCAGCCGCGCTGTACCCAGCCGAACTCGGCCACGAGACCAAACAGCTTTTCCTCGGTATAACGGAATGTGACGGCTCCGGTGCTACCCATGACAAAACGCTGGGGCACCGACGGCGACAGATCCTGCCGGGCAAGGGTGACGCCGCCACGTACGCCCGCCGAAAGGCGCGCCTTATAGTGTGTCTCGGCCTGTGCGACTGCGCCGGCAGAAGCCATCAAAAGTATAAAGAGCAGCAGACGGATGAATCTCATGGATTAAAGCACCTTGATATCCACCGACTCGGCGCCGGGGATGAATGTGATGATGTAGAGGGCCTGATTGACCGGGCCGCCGGTTATTTCTTCCTGCTCGTTGCTGTTGTAATCGTTGTCGGACATCAGCAGGAACGATGACTGAAGACCGGTATACAGAGGCTGATTTTCGGGAGTGTACAGACCACCGTTGTTGTTGATGTTGGTGAGTAGATAGCGGGCGGTATCATAACCGAGCTGGGCCTGCGACGGAACCTGCTCCAATGGCTTTACCCCGTATTGACGCTCGTATTCGGCATTGAACATGCGGGTGTCAAGGTTGGTCTCGTTGTTGTAGAAGCGCGAATAAACTGTTGCGCCCAGGCGGTGCAGATTGTCGAGCGCCTCACTGCGGAAGGCAGTCCAGTCGGGATAGCCGAAAAGACCCACATAGGACGGATCGGCAAAATCATCCCGCAAGGCCAGAAGTGCACGGGCAAACTTATTGAACTCGGCCACAGAGCCCGAGCCGGGAATAAATACATATTTCTCAGTGACATCGAGATTCTCGAGGTCGCCATGCGACAACATGCCCTCATAGGCCATATCAATAGGCTCGACCCCCATCTCGGCATAAAGTCCGCGCACATAATCGGTGAACGGCAGTTTCTCAACACGTCCGCCCTTCGAGATCAGGAATACCGGCTTATAACCGTCGTAGATACTCATCAGGGCCTCGGCGGCCTTGGCATACATCAGCTTGGCCGGAATATTGGCCTGTATCACCTGGCCATCGGTCATATAGGTTGTATCCTGTATTGCAAAGAGGTTCAAAATATATGTGTCGAGTCCGTCGGCTCCGTCAACAACAGGCTTAAGGGATGCAGGGTCCTCTGGAGCGATGATGACATCGACATCGCGCATGCTGTCGCTGCGCAGCACGCCACCGATCACTTCGGCAGACTCGCGGGTATCGATTATCGAAATCTCGGTGGGCTGAGCACTCCCGGCCATCGACTTGACACCGAGCAGGAACCCGCGGACAAAGTCGAGCGAATGTTTTGACTGACGGCCGGCAAGTTCATCGCCTTCGAGCATCAGCGGCATCATAAGGGCTATTCGCGCCGTATCTCCGGCAACGGGCTCGTCAACATCGACATCAACGACACCAATGCGGGGCTCCACTTCCATAGTGTCAGCCTCCGGGACCTCATCTGTGTCGTCCGAATCGGGCTCGACATACACCACGGGCGGATTGACGGGGCGCAGGCGCCGCTCGCCTTTGTCGGCCACAGTACCCTCGGGAGCAATCACGGGCTTTGCCTCGGTGACATGCTGCGCCTTGGGAAGCTCGCGGGCCGACTCTGTCCGGTTCTTTTGGCCGGCAGCCGGAATCATGATGATGTCGCCTGCCTTTACGCCGGCGTTGACGCTGGGATTGAGTTCGGCAATCTCATCGGGAGTGACGCCGAAGCGATAGGCGATACCAAAGAGGGTCTCACCCTTGCCCACCTTATATCGGAGCATCGTGCCATCGGAAGTGGCACCCGCCACCTTGTCGTTGTTCTCGGCGAAATCAGATACCGGCAGATACAGTTTCTGCCCCATCTTCACGCCATCGGCGGCGCCGGGATTGCAGTTGATTATCTCATCTCGTGTAATATCGAGTTTATTGGCCACATCGAGGAGCGATTCGTTGCGCTGTACTGTATAGACATAATAGTCCTTACCGTTGACGCGGCGCACCGGCAGATCAAGGGCGCCGGCCGCAAGCGTGCAGCTTATAGCAAGGCCGATCAATATATGGCGGATCTTCAATTTCATCATCTGTCTGTTATTTGTGCAAAGTTACTACTTTTTTTCAATAGCGCTTCATTTTCAGTACTAAAGTTTATGAACAGGCATGTCAATAACAACACCGGCGCACCGCTGAATCGCGGTACGCCGGCGAGTTCACATGCGGTCGGCTTATTTTTTATCGAGTTTATTGAGCAGGTGCTCTACCGATTTGATGAGCTGATCGTCAATGCCTGCGGCCACACGGCCGGGATCGTTATACACCTCAACATCAGGCTTAAGCTGATGATTTTCAAGAATATTGCCCTGCATGTCGATCGAGGTCACCTGCGGGATACCGAATACGATGGAGGGATCGATCTGATTTTCCCACCATACAGCCGTCATGGTGCCTGGCACGGGTGCGCCCACTACATCGCCGAGACCGAGGGTCTGGTATACAAATGGAGAACCGTGGGCATCGGAGTAGTTCGACTCGTTGACGAGCATCACCGATGGCTTGGTCCACTGCGAGAAAGGCTCGCTGCCGACATACTGTCCGCGCGGCACAAAACGCACATATTCCTTGCCGCCGAGCAGGATGGCAAGATCGTTGTGCAGCCATCCGCCGCCATTCCAACGGGTGTCGACAATGATGGCCTCTCGGTTGCGGTATTTGCCGAGCATTTCGGAGAATACGGTACGGAACGAGGGCGAATCCATGCCTTCGACATGAACATAGCCGATACGTCCGCCCGACACGCTGTCGACAACTTCCTGATTGCGGCGCACCCAGCGGCGGTAGAGCAGGTCGTCCTGTTCATACGACTCAATGGGCTTCACCACAATGGAGCGGGCCGCGGAGCCGTCGGCGGGAGTTATATCGATACGCACACGCTTGTCGGCCTTGTCGGCAAGCAGCGGATAATAATCCATCCCGGCGGTAATCGGCTTGCCGTCGATGGCTGTAATTATGTCACCGGCCTTGACACCGGCCTTGGCTGTCGACAATGGACCTCCGGCGATAACCTCGGCCACGCGCAGGCCGTCGCCTCCGTATGCCTCGTCGAAGAAGGCGCCCAGCACGGCAGTGCTGTAATTAGAGCCGGAATAATACCGTCCCCCTGTATGCGAAGCGTTAAGCTCGCCGAGTATTTCACTGAGCAGGATGGCAAAGTCCTCATTGTTGGATATGTACGGCAGGAACTTGCGGTATGCCTCGCCGTAGGCCTTCCAGTCGACACCATGCAGATTCGCATCGTAGAATTTATCTTTGACCTGCGAGAGCATATGGTCGTAGATATACTGACGCTCAAGCGAGGGCTTGCGGTCGTAGAAAGCCTCAAACTCGATGTCCTCGGCATCGCCCTTGGCGAGGTTTACCTTTTTCATGCCACGGCCCGAAATAACATACAGGTTCTCGACCTTCTCATCGGGCACAATGCCGCCGCTAACGCCGCGGACAAGTACCTTTGTCTCGCCCTCGCGCAGGTCGGTTTCCATCAGGTTCGCCTTGCCGGTGGCATCTGACATCACAAAGTAGAGTTTGTCGCCGTCGGCCGACAGCACATAGTCGCCATTGGCTCCGGAGCGTGGTGTAAGACGCTCGACACGAAGGGCACGGTTGTCGAAATCGTAATTGATGGCAGGTGTGGCATCCTCCTTATCGTCTTTCTTTTTCTTATTGTCTTTTTTATCCTTCTTCTTGTCTTTTTTCTTGTCGGTGCTGCTGTCGTCGGCATCATCGTCGCTGTCCTTATTTTCCTTGGCAAGGGCCGCTTCTTCCTCGGTGAGATGAAGCTTGTCGTATGCCTCGGGAGTGAGGGCCATGAACATCACATCATTATCGGAACCCCACGAGCCGTGGCTGCGCTTGCCATAACGGTCGCTCTGCCAGGTGATGGCCTCGCCGCCAAGCGCCCATCGCGGATTTGAATCGCTATATCCGCTCTCGGTAAGATCGACGACACGCGAGCCGTCGGCGGCCACCAGTGCGATATCGGAGTTGTTCCAGCCGCCCACACCGATGTAGCTGGTAAGCAGATTGCGGCTGTCGGGACTCCACATAAACTCGACGTCTCCATCCGAATATGAATAGTTGTATTTGCCGTCGAGAGCAGTGTTGACGGCCTTGGTGTCCATGTCGATCACACGGATGGCCGTACGGTCCTCCAGAAAAGCCACCTTCTTGCCGTCAGGGCTGAAGTCGGGCTGCTGGGCAGCCTTGTCGCTGCTGTAAAGGGGTGTTTCTACAATTTCCGTAGCATACGTAAACTGCTTCTCGTCGGGATTCTTGATCGTAGCGGTAAAAAGCTGCCACAGGCCGTCGCGCTCGCTGTCATATACCAGCGTGCGGCCGTCCTTGCTGAAACTTACACGGCGCTCCTGTCCGGGCGTGTCGGTAATGCGCCGTGTGGTGGAATATTCAACAGACGTGACATATACATCGCCGCGTATCACAAAGGCCACTTCCTTACCGGTCGGGCTTACGGCCATCCTCGTGGCTCCCGATGTGCGCAGCTGGTTCACATGGTCGAGGTCGTAGTCATCGCTCACGATGCTCACATTTACCTTACGGGGCTCGGCACCGGGCACGAGGGTATATATCTCGCCGTCCCAGCTGAAGGCCAGGGTGCCGTTGCCGGCAGCCGAAAGCGAGCGCACGGGATGCATGGTGAAGGCCGTGAGCTTGCGCTTGTCGGAGCCCGACAGATTGCGCGAGTAAACATTGAGCGTGCCGTCCTCCTCGCTGAGATATACAAAACTGTCGCCGCCGGTCCACACCGGGTTCTGATCGTTGCCGTTGAAGGTGGTAAGAAGCCTGTTTTGGCCGTCCTTTATGAGGCGGATATCGCCTGTGCTCGACGAATGTTCATGCTTGCGGAAGGCATTTTCATACCCTTTGCGGTCCTGATAGAGCAGCGCCCCGTCGGGACGCACGCTTAATGCAGCCATCGGAATCGTGGAATACATCACCGGTCTGGAGCCGTCGGTCTTCACGCTGTATACCTGAGCGGCAAAAGGTCCCTGAGCGGCTTTGCGGTCGGGCGCGATATCGGCCGAGAACAACACAGTTTCGTTGTCGAGCCATGCCTTGGGCTGTTCCGATCCCGAATTGGTTGTGAGGCGTGTGGCCGTGCCGCCTGTAGCTGCAATCACAAACACATCCTCCGAGCCTGCGCGCTTGCTCGAAAATGCGATCCGGCTGCCGTCGGGGCTCCATACAGGATAGCTGTCGTAGGCCTTGTCGGAGGTAATCTGGCGTGCCGCACCTCCGCCGACCGGAACTGTGTAAATATCACCCTTGTAAGTAAAGGCAATGGTAGAGCCGTCGGGCGATATGGCCACGTTGCGCAGCCATAGAGGAGCATCGGCGGCCGCGGCCCCCAGGACGCACATGCCCGCAATGGCTCCGATTATCACTTTCTTCATGTCGATTATGAAATTGATTTATGTCTTATTTAATAAATGACGTGAAATTCCCTCGATAATTACAAAAGGTGTTTTGAATTAAGCAATTTTAACAACCGAACGAGACATCAGTGTTAATTTTCATTAATTCAGCACTACATATCGTATATTATTGCTAATTTTGAATATGTTTGATTCCATTGCCAACGGTATCGACTGGACATGGGCCCGCAACATTGTTTTTATCGCCTATGGCCTTACCATTGTCAGCATAATCGTAATTGTGGTATCCGAAAACCGCAATCCGGTGAAATCGCTGGCATGGGTCACCGTGTTGCTACTGCTGCCGATGGTAGGTATCATATTGTATCTGTTTTTTGGGCGCAATATCACCAACAAGCATAAGCTGAGCCGACGCAACCGGCGCAAACTGAAAAAGCGCGAGGCTGTGTCGCACGCCGACTTCCGCAAGCTCGATCTGTCGCCGGGCTCGATACAGAATATCAGACTGGCCAAGTCGATGGCCGACGCACAGTTCTACGACGGCAACGATGTAGAAGTCTTCACCAACGGTGCCGATAAATTCGCCCGGCTTAAGACTGATCTTGTCAATGCGCGCCATTATATCAATCTGGAATATTATATATTTGAGAACGACCGCATCGGCAACGAGATCGCCGATATTCTGATCGAACGCGCATTGGCCGGTGTCGCTGTGCGGGTGATTTACGATCACGTAGGCTCGTTTACTGTAAAGAACCGGTTTTTCAAGCGCATGCGCAAGGCCGGCATCATGGTTTACCCCTTCTTTGAGGTAACGTTCCCGCAGCTCGGCACCCGTATCAACTGGCGCAACCACCGCAAACTATGCGTCATTGACGGCACGATAGGATACCTTGGCGGCATGAATATCGCCGACCGATATATCGACGGCGGACGGCGCTTCGCATCGTGGCGCGACACACATGTGCGCGTCGAAGGGCCTGTAGTGGCAGCCCTGCAATACGCCTTTGCCGTCGACTGGCACTTCATGGGACAGCCGCTCATCAACGAGGCCGTGCTTGTCAACCGTCCGCGACAGGGCAACGTGGCCGCGCAGTTGCTCACATCTGGCCCCACATCCCAGTGGAGCAACATTTCGCTCATGTTCCACAAGGCAATATGCAATGCCAAGCGCCGCATCTACATACAGAGTCCATACTTCCTGCCCACCGATGCCCTGCTGAAGGGACTTGTCACTGCAGCCCTGTCGGGCGTTGACGTGCGCATACTCATACCCCGCAAGGGCGACTCCAGGCTGCTCAACTATGCTTCATCGTCATATATCACCGAATGCCTGCGCTCAGGCATAAAGATATACCTCTACGAGGCCGGAATGCTCCATTCCAAAATGATAATCGTCGACGACGACTTCGTCACCATCGGCTCGACAAATTTCGACTTCCGCAGCTTCGAGCACAATTTCGAGAGTAATCTCTTCTTCTACTCGCGGGAGTTCACCGACAAGATGCTTGCCGTATACCGCGAGGACCTTACCCATTCCACACGCATAGTTCCGGCCAAATGGCGCAAACGCCCACTGGTGCGCCGCGCCGTCGAATCGGTGGTGCGGCTTCTCAGCCCGATTCTATAACCACATATATATAATAGTAATGCCAATCGATATAAAAGCAAACCGCGAACGCTTCATACAGATACTGCGCGACACCAATCGCGAAAATATGGATTATGTAATCGAGGATCTCGACTCATGGGGCTTTTTCGACGCTCCGGCTTCGGCTCGCAATCATTTCAACTTTCCGGGCGGTCTCGCCATGCACTCACTCAACGTCTACGACATGGCAATGGCCGTGCGCTCGGCCATCATACCGCTGCGCCCCGATATGGAGAAGGCTCTCAATCCCGACTCTATTGCTATTGCGGCCCTCCTCCACGATGTGTGCAAGACCGACATCTATCGCAAAACACGCCGCAAACAGCGCAACGAAATAGGCGTATGGGAGGAAATCGAGGGATACGAGGTCGACTACTCCAACCTGCCGGTGGGCCATGGTGAGAAATCTGTGATAATGCTGCTGCGCTCGGGACTTGACCTTGAGGACGAGGAGATATTTGCTATCCGCTGGCACATGGGCCCCTGGGATCTGCCTGCGCAATCGATCGAGATGGACAAATCATACCGCAAGGCACACGACCGATCTCCGCTGGTGGCGCTGATCCACACCGCCGACACCCTTGCCGCTCAGATTCTTGAGCGCGATGCCGCCAGACTGTCGTAAACGGCCTCTACGCCATACTACGCCGACTACCACCGCAGGGGCTTTTTCGCGAAAAAATCAAAAAAATTGCGGGAAGCCCTTGCAGGTTCAAAAATAATGCGTACCTTTGCACTGCAAACGCGGAAAGCGCGTTACCAACGCGAAAATAGCTCAGTTGGTAGAGCACGACCTTGCCAAGGTCGGGGTCGCGGGTTCGAGTCCCGTTTTTCGCTC
>JAGANS010000034.1 GCA_017624155.1 Muribaculaceae bacterium
TCGGCAGCGTGGCCGCCGACACCGCCGCCCCTGCGCAGTACTTCAACCTCCAGGGTCAGCCCGTCGACAACCCCGCCTCCGGCCTCTACATCCGTCGCCAGGGCACCAAAACCACAAAAGTAATTATCAAATAAACCAATCATATGAAAAAAATTCTACTAATCCTCGCCCTGGCCCTCGCCACCGCCCTCCCCTCCGTGGCGGAAAGCAAGTTTATAGGGCAGGAAGATACGAATGAATATAGTTTGCCTGTTGATTTGGGCGCTAAATGGTCGGCTTCACAGTCGCTTTATACGTCTTCTGAACTGGATGGACTTTATGATGTCGCCAATAATAAAACAGCAAATATTACGGCTATAACCGGTTATGTTAATGTAGCAAATGCATATTGGCTATATAGCGTGACGGAATGGGATGTTACTCTGTATATTAAAAATGTTGATGAAACTGCATTCACAATGCAAAACGGTAAGGCTGTCCCTGTTGAATTTATCACGGCGGTAAGTGGTAAATTCAGTTTTAATGAAAGCCTTTTAGAGCAAGATGGTTATCTTGAAGCTATTGAGGGCTATAATGCAGCTTTACCTGTAAAAATTGTTCTTGACGAGCCTTTGCAGTACAATGGGAAAAGCTTGCTGTTAACATGGATGTGCCATTTTGCAGATTATGATACAGATACTTGTAATAATGGCTGCATGTCTTGGACTCCCGGTTCAGGTGTGCGTACCTTAATTTGGTGTAACAGTCGTCAAGAACTTACAGCCGATAAAATTCTTGCGGTAGGTTCTACGAATGACGAATTGTCAATTCTTCCTAATATTACAATCGAATATGAAATGGTAGATCTCCCAAGTGAATCTACAGTAGAGCGTTTGCCAGATACAGATTTTGCTGTGGGTCCGTATGATGAGCCGGTTCGAGAGGATGCATCTTTATCGTGTAAAGATGTCTTGCCTGTTGCGATGTGTTATAAATACTCCGGATCGCAGACCCTGTATACACCTGTTCAACTTGATGGGATAACCAAAGTAGACCAAAGCGCTGAGATCTCATCGGTTTCTTTTAAACTTAATTTTGAAGAAGGTTTAATTAATGCCTTTGGCTCATTCAATGTTAAATGCTTTGTGAAAGTTTTAGACGATGTGTCAGCCTTCCCAAAAAACGCATCTGGCGATATGAAATGGTTTGAGTATTCCACAGATGACGCTATGGGTGAGTTTGAACTTGACTCAAATCAGATTGAACCTGATTCAGAATGGGAATATGCTTACTCATGGGGCATGGGTGGACAGTTTGATATTACATTGTCATTGAATAAACCGGTAGAGCTAAAATACGGCCAGTCGCTTTTGATTACATGGATAGCAGAAGTTCAGGACGTTGATGGAGAATGGACAAATTCTACCGCATCGTTTGCGGTAGCAGGCAATGAAAAATTGGCAATGAGTATAGCTGATGACGGTAAGACATTTGAAAGCTACTACAATGCCGGTGAGACCAATGCACAGTTGACTTATAACTATCTCCCCGTCCTCAAGCTCCACTATACACCGCTTGTATACAAGGATGCCGAGCCTAAGAATCAGGTAAGCTTTGAGTCGGTTGTTCCTATGGTGCGTCGTATGACAGTTGATCCGGCTATTAGCGAGTCAACCGAATATGGTGTCAGCGATTTCAAGAGAATAGATGCAGTTAACGGTGTTAGCCTTGCTTATACTATTAAGGACGAGCAGGCTGGTGAAGGCAAACAATATGAGATTTCGCTCAACAATGAACCCCTTGCAACTGTTTCCGAACTTTCAGGTATAATCAACTTTGTAGACCCCGCACCCAAACAGGATATGCGCCTCATGGTTACTCCTACCGATGCGAATTCGGTCGGTTTACCCACCACAGTGGCAAAGGCCGATATAGAGGCCCTTCTGCCGCAATATGAGGTATCGGTGGTGAAATCTAAATATTATATGACTGATGGTGAGGGGGATAAGAAAAATATTCATGCCGCTGCTAAGTTCCAGTTTGGTGTGCCTGAAGATATAATGGCTTCGGTAACAGTATCATCACCGACAGTGGCTTCATCGCGAAAGCTTCTCCATAATGGCGACGTTGGTGATGAATACACTATTGATTTTGACCCTGAATTCCTGTCGCTTGATGCTGATAACTGGAGTTGTCTCCACCTTAATGACCGTTGCGTATCGTTCTTCTATCCCAACGTGATGGAGGGTTCGATGAATGGCGGTGAACTTGTAATTCCCAACAAATCATTTAGTTCATCGATTAATTCCACAGTGAAGTATTCGTTGGCATGGGCTGCTAAACCTAAAATTGAAGAAGGTGTGGCCGTAACGTTTGCAAACGATTACGATGTAGACCTTGCACTTGCACGAGAGCTTTCCATTAAGTCTGTCGAAAAGACAGCCTCTAACAGCGGTTATAATGGAGTAAGTTTTGTCCTTGATCCTCCGCAGGCATCCGACCTCTCGGGCATTGAGTCGGTTGAGGTTGACGGTAATGCAGCTGTCGAGTATTTCAACCTGCAGGGTGTGCGTGTAGAGAACCCGCAGAGCGGACTATTCATCCGTCGCCAGGGCAACAAAGCCGCCAAGGTTTATGTGAAGTAACATATTTTTCTTCATAAGTCGGCCATAAGGCCTCTTCCGCGCCCTCCGGCATCCCGCCGGAGGGCGCTCTGCATTAATGTGAGTGTTGAATGTTGAAAGTTGAATGTTGAAGTTGCAGTCCTTAAACCTTCAACCCAAACTCTCAACTCACCGGTGGCGTGCGAAGCTCGCCGATTTACTCGTAACCGGGCCCGTCGAGCCTCAAAGGCGAGACGTGCCCGGACAGTCATCCACTCACGTACCGGCGCCCGTAGGCCGCCGATTTGAACCACGATGTCAATGCGCCGTTGCTATAATCGGCGGCCTGGGGGCGCCTTTCAGGGATGGGGGCTTCTGTCCGCGTGCACCTGCGCCTGACGGCTCCGGTGAACGCGGTTACGAGTAAATCGGCGGCCTGCGGGCGCCTTTCATGAATGGGGCTTCTGTCCGCATGCACCTTCGCCCGACCGCTACGCGGCCTCGCCTCATGGATGGGTTACATCTTCGCTTCTAAACCCTCAACCCAAACCTCAACCATTCAAGATAGCCTAAAGCGGTTTGCGCTCGACGAGTTCGGTGAAAAGGCGGTCGAAGGTGGAGTCGAGGTCATCGGTATGGCCAGGGTGGGGGCGTGTGGTGGTGATGCAGGCGCTGCGCACGGCGGTGAGCCAGCGGAATCGTTCGTGTGCCTCGAGGCTGCCGATCGGGCCGGGGCAGCCGGCGGCCACACTCTCGAACGATGCGAGCTGCGCCGCAAGCAGCTTGGCGTCCCAGCCCGGAGCAAACAGAGCCATCAGCTCCCGGTCGATATAGATGCGCGCACGCAGCCAGCGCCGGCGCTTGCACATCATCACAAGGCCCACGTTGAGGCATTCCCCGCGCTCCACGCGGGGGCAGAACTGCACCACGGCATATTCATAGAGACAGGAGTTGCTTACGGGCTGCGATTGCATGGTCGACAAATATTCGTGAGTTTTCGAGGCGTGTGGTGAGGAAGGTGCGGTATACGCGGCGTTGCTCCTCGGGGGCGATGCCGGGCTCGGCCTGGGCGAGCCATTCGTCGGGGATCATGCCGACGATGCCGGTGATGAGTTCGGGTGTGATGAGCGAGCGCATCACGGCGTCGGCCTCGAGCATGCGTGATGCCCGGCGCAGCAGGGCGTGATCCTTCACGTAGGGGAACGGCGACAGGGCAGCCTGCTCCCAGCCCGTCCAGTTGTGGTGGAAATAGAGCGATGCGCCGTGGTCGATAAGCCACAGGGCGCCGTTCCACAGCAGCATGTTGGTATTGCGGGCGGTGCGGTCGACATTGGTGAGGAAGGCGTCGATCCACACTATCTGCGAGGCCTCCTCGGGCGTGGTGTCGTTGACCGAGACGTCCCATGTGAGGGCGCCGCTGAGGAAGTGCATGCCCAGGTTGAGGCCGCGGCTGGCCTGCAGCAGGTTCTGGATCTCCTCGTCGCCCTCGGTGCGGCCGAAATCTTCGTCGAGGTCGAGCAGCATCAGTTGTGGCACACGCAGATCGGTGGCCGAGGCGATGAGACCGCCGATGAATTCCGAAATCAGGGCTTTGGCGCCGTGGCCGGCTCCGCGCAGTTTTACCACATATTTATATCCGTCGTCGCCCTCGGCGAGTGCAGGCAGCGATCCGCCCTCGCGCAGCGGAGCGATATAGCGTGCCACGGACGAGCGTCGCAGCTTCAGCAGTTCGAGATCTATAGCCATGACCTGTAAACGTCCGGGGACAGCAGAAAGTTAATAATCGCGGGCGATGATGTAGTCGAAAATCTGCATCAGCGGGGCGGAGGCTTCGGGGCGGGGCAGGGTAGCGGCTATGGCCGTGGCCTCGTCGCGCAGGTCGTTCATGCGGGCGTAGGCATATTCGATGCCGCCGTTGTCGCGCGCATAAGCCTGTAGGACGGCTATCTCGCCGTCGGTGAGCTGCTCGCGGGCGGCGAGAGCGTTCATGGCCTCGTGGCAGGGGGCATCGGGGTCGAGCAGCACATGCAGCAGGGGGAGTGTCACCTTGCCTTCGCGCAGGTCGTTGCCCGTGGGTTTGCCCACCTTGTCGGGCTCGTAGTAGTCGAACACGTCATCGCGGATCTGGAAGCACAGACCCAGCAGTTCGGCTATGCGCGACAGCTTGTCGGTGCTGTCCTCGTCGGCGCCGACGGCATAGCAGCCCATGCGGGCGCAGGCCACGAACAGTGAGGCCGTCTTGAGGTTGATAATCTTGAAGTACGCTTCCTCGGTGAGGGTATGCTCGCGGGCATTGTAAATCTGGTCGATCTCGCCGAGCGACAGCAGCTTGCCGAGACGCCCGATGGCCTCGATGATGCGCATGTCGCCGGTATCGATGGCCCGCTGGAGCGATGTTGACACGAAAAAGTCGCCGACGAGCACTGCGATATGATTATCCCACACGGCATTGATTGTGGGTTCGTTGCGGCGCAACTTGGCCTCGTCCACCACATCGTCGTGAATCAGGGATGCGTTGTGCAGCAGCTCCACGGCGGCTGCGGCGTCGAGCACGCGGCGGTCGATGTCGCCGAACATCCGTGCGCACAGCATCACGATAATGGGCCTTATCTGCTTGCCTTTGCTGGTGAGATACGATTCGATAACCTTGTCCATCAATGGATTATCGGCATGCAACTGAGTACGGATAAGGGTGTTGAGCCGCGCTAAGTCGGGGGCGATAACTGCTTTGATGGAGTCGAGTGAGGTCATTAATCTGCAAAATTTGGTGCAAAATTACGAAAATACTTCAATATGCACGCTTTTATAATATAGAATTTTGAATTTTGAGGGTTGAATTGGCCATTTGAATTAGTTATCCGCTTATTCGCGGCTGAGGGTGACGAAGCGATAGGAGATGCCGCTGCGCGGGTCGGTCTCGGTGGCCGATTCATCGGTGTGGTGCCATTCGGGGCCAATGGGTGGGAAATATGTGTCGGCCTCGGCGGCTGCGTCCACCTCGGTGAGGTAGATGCGTGCGGCTACGGACATAGACTCGGCATAGATGCTTGCGCCGCCGATGACGAATGCCTCGCCGGTGCCGGCCGTCATGGCCAGGGCCTCGTCGAGCGAGCCTGCCACCTCGATGCCGGGGGCCGTGTAGGCGGCGTTGCGGCTTATCACGATGTTGCGGCGCCCTGGCAGAGCTCCCTTGGGCAGCGATTCGAATGTGCGCCGCCCCATGATGACGGGGTGGCCCATGGTGAGCTGTTTGAAACGGCGCAGATCGGCCGAGATATGGTAGAGCAGGTCGCCGGCGCGGCCTATGCCGCCATCGCGGTCGACGGCCACGATTATCGACAGGTCGGGGTGTGTCATACGCTTACTGTGGCTTTGATGTGGGGATGCGGGTCGTAGCCCTCGAGTGTGAAATCCTCGTAGTTGAAGTCGAGGATGTCCTTTACGTCGGGATTGAGAATCATGCGGGGCAGCGGGCGCGGTTCGCGCATAAGCTGCAGGCGGGCCTGGTCGAGGTGGTTGAGATACAGATGCGCGTCGCCCAGGGTGTGCACGAAGTCGCCCGGCCGCAGGCCGCATACCTGAGCCATCATCATGGTGAGCAGGGCATACGACGCGATGTTGAAGGGCACACCCAGGAAAGAATCGGCGCTGCGCTGATATAGTTGCAGGCTCAGGCGCCCGTCGGCGACGTAGAACTGGAAGAAGGCGTGGCATGGAGCCAGGGCCATCTCGGGCAGCTGGGCCACGTTCCATGCGCTCACGATGATGCGTCGCGAGTCGGGATTATGCTTTATATCCTCCACGGCTTGGCGTATCTGGTCAACGTGTCCGCCGTTGTAGTCAGGCCACGAGCGCCACTGATAGCCGTATATCGGGCCGAGGTCACCGTCGGGCCGCGCCCATTCGTTCCAGATGCGCACACCGTGCTCCTGCAGGTATTTCACATTGGTGTCGCCTTTCAAGAACCACAGCAGCTCATAGATTATCGACTTGAGGTGAAGTTTCTTGGTGGTGACGAGCGGGAAGCCCTCCTCGAGGTTGAATCGCATCTGATAGCCGAAGGTTGATATTGTGCCGGTGCCGGTGCGGTCGCCTTTCACCACGCCGTTGTCGAGGATGTGGCGCAGCAGGTCGAGATACTGTTTCATTGCTGTGTGGATTGAAGTGATGCGAGGACACCGCGCAATTCCTCCTCGGTGGCGGTGAGGCGCGAGCGGCAGAATGTGAGAAGCTCTACGGCGCGGCGTGTGCGCTGCACGAGCGTGTCGACGTCGCATGAGTCGGAGCGGAGTTCGGCAAGGATTTTCTCGAGCTCGGCGAGCGACTGGTTGAATGACGGTTGCTGTTCCATGGTTTTTAAACAAGCTCTTATTTGACGGTGGAGGTGAGAGTGCCTGAGGCAAGTGTGGTAGTGATGTTGGTGCCGGGCGAGGCCTGAGCCACATCGGTGATGGCGTGGCCGTCGAGGCGTGTTATCGAGAATCCGCGGCGCAGGGTGGCCTCGGGCGACAGGGTGTCGATAATGGCGGCGAGGGCATCGAGGCGGTCGGTGCGTCGGCGCAGCAGGTTTTCGATGCTTTGTACCATGGCGTCGGCGGCCATCGGGCCTACCCGCATGGCTGCGCGGCCTGTCACGGCGGCGGTGAGTGCCGGCAACTGGCCGGTGATGTATTCGAGGCGCCGGTGTGCGGCGTTTATTCGTGCGGCGGCCGCGTCGAGAATGTCGGCGCCGAGGCCGTGCAGCCGCTCGAGCATGGCTGTGCCGCGGCCTATGAGCCATTCGGCGGCCGCGGTGGGGGTCTTCACGCGCATGTTGGCCACATAGTCGAGCAGGGTCACATCGCGTTCATGCCCTATGCCTACGATTACAGGCAGTGGGAAAAGGGCGATGTTGGCCGCGAGCTCGTAGTTGTCGAAGGCAGCGAGGTCGCCGGTGGCACCGCCTCCGCGGATTATCACCACGCAGTCGTAGTCCTCGCCGGCGGCGATGTCCTCGAGTGCCGCTATGATACTCGGCGCTGTATCGTCGCCCTGCATCCGTGCCTCGAAGAGTCGCGTGGCAAAGCGAAGCCGCCGCGGATTGGTGTAGAGCTGATTGATGAAATCGCCGTATCCGGCAGCGCCTGCCGCAGATATCACGGCTATGCGCCACGGCACGGCAGGCCATTCCAGCTCGCGGTTGCAGTTGAGGATGCCCTCGGCCTGCAGGCGTGCGAGCATCTCGCGGCGCCGGCGCAGCAGGTCGCCGAGGGTATACTCGGGGTTGACATCGGTGATATTGAGCGACAGCCCGTACACCGGATGGTAGGTGACCGATGCCTGCACCATTATCTTGATGTTGGACGACAGAGGCGAGCCCGTGGCCGCGCGGAACTCGGCATTGAGCCTCGCAAACCTTGACGCCCATATCGTGGCACGGGCACGGGCCCGCGGGGTGCCGGTGGCCGGATCCTTGTCGATGAGCTCCATATAGCAATGGCCGCCAGTGGAGCGGAGGTCGGATGTCTCGGCTACGATCCACACGTTGCCAAGCCCCGGAGCCGAGGCGATGGCATCGGCGATGCGCCGGTTGAGGTCGAGCAGGGTGAGGGGTGCGATATTCATTTGCGTAGCATGAATTTGCCGTCGGTGATGTCGTAGACCCTGGACGCGACGATCCGGGGCGCGATGGAGTCGCGGCGGCTCTTGTCGAGGTATTCGGGAGCCTGGTTGGAAAGCATCAGCATCCGTGCCTCGGGGTCGAACTCGGCGCTTACCGGCATAAAAGGCAGCTCGGTGTGTACGTCGTCGCTGTGCCTCAGCCCCTCGGCCGACAGCCATTCGGCATATAGCGGCATTGAGAAAGGTGCTTTGGATGCAGGCTCCCATCCGGTGGTGAAGAATTGTACATCACTGTCGGCCACGGGCATCCGCAGGGTGGTGACGAGGGCAAGCAGGGTATCGGCCTTGGCTGTCGGTATCACGGCGATCTGCACGTTCACATCCTTGTCGGTGTCGAAGGCAAGCACGGCGTCGGACAGCGCGGTCATACGCGCCTCGCCGCCAAAGGCATTGGTCGACGGACGTGTGCTGCCGAAGGCGAAATAGTCGAGCATGTCGAGCCGGACCGACTGAGGCAGCAAGGGCAGCACATCATCGGGCGCGGCCACAAAGAAATCGCGGGCCGTGCGGGCGGTCGCGCCGAGCCATGCGGCCAATGCCATACATAATATAAGGACGGCTTTTTTCATCATCATCGTATTTGTTTACAAAGGTAGCTAAAAATACGACAACCGACACCACAATTTGTTTTTTTCGGTTCATGAAATGTCAGGCCTTGACCTTTTCCGTAACTTTTTAAAGAAAATTTCGTTTTTAGTTCCAAAAGTACTATCTTTGCAATATGGTATTAAGAAATAAACAGGAAGTCGTTGGTATAAAGCAATATCTCCTCGATAAACTCAAGGAGGAGGATGCTTTTTGGTCATATTCCCCGGCGTCAATATCCTTGTCGACAATCGATGATGACAATCTTATCGCTTATACCATGCGTTTTCTTGATTTGGTTGAAATTAAGTTGCTTTTCAGGATTTTTGCCAAATCAAAAATAAAAAGAGCCTGGCATAGACTGCTTGTCCCCGAAGGTGAGTATCTTTATACCCTTAATCGCTTTTTTGTCTGGTATTATTTTAGGGCAAAGTGTCCTGATTCTTATCTGAAATCTCTCTACACCCGCCATCTTAATCGCACCATTTAGGGCTGATTTTCTTGCTTATGTTGTAAAACATAATGTCGGCGCTTGGAGATGAGGTGGCTTATGGTTAAATTTGCAAACGGCAATATTTTGCTCTTTAACCTGCCTAACCTAACATGAAAACGAAGAAACTACTGCTTGGTGACGAGGCCTTTGCCTTGGGCGCCATCGATGCGGGGCTCTCGGGTGCCTATGCTTATCCCGGCACGCCCTCGACCGAAATTCTCGAGTATGTGCAGTCGAGTCCGCTTGCCCGCGAGCGCAAGATCCATTCACATTGGTCAAGTAATGAAAAGACGGCGATGGAAGAGGCCCTCGGCATGTCGTTCTGCGGCAAGCGCGCCATCGTGTCGATGAAGCATGTGGGCCTCAACGTTGCCGCCGACCCCTTTGTCAACTCGGCGATGACCGGTGCCAACGGCGGCCTTATCGTCGTTGCCGCCGACGATCCGTCGATGCATTCGTCACAGAACGAGCAGGACTCGCGTTTTTATGCTAAATTTGCCCTTATCCCGACTCTTGAACCATGCGACCAGCAGGAAGCTTACGATATGGCCCGCTATGGCTTTGAACTGTCGGAAAGTATGAAGATACCTGTATTGCTACGCCTCGTGACCCGCCTGTCTCACTCGCGTGCAGTCGTTGAAACAGAGACCGAGCCGATGCCCGAAAACAGCCTGTCATATCCCGCCAATCCCCGTCAGTGGGTGCTCATGCCCGCTAATTCGCGCGTGCGCTACCGGCAACTGCTGGCCGACCGCGACAATATGGAGGCTCTGTCCGAATCATCGCCGTTCAACCGCATTGTCCCCGGCACCGACCGCCGGCTTGGCATCATTGCCTCGGGCATCGCGTATAATTATGTACAGGAAGCTTTTGGCGGCAAGTGCCCGTTTCCGTTACTCAAAATTTCGCAATATCCTGTGCCGCGCGCACTTGTCGACGAGCTTGTCGGCATGTGCGACGCCATACTTGTGGCCGAGGAAGGCCAGCCCTTCATCGAGGACATGCTGCGTGGCCTTCTCGACCGCGGCCCCAAGGTCTACGGCAAGATCGACCATCTGATTCCCACCGACGGCGAGCTTACGCCCGACTCTGTTGCTGCTGCCGTGGCCACCCTGCTGCCCGATTTCGACCGTCTGCGTCCGGCCGCCGGCCGGCGTGCGCAGAACGTCACATCGCGGCCGCCGGCATTATGCCAGGGATGCGGCCACCGCGACGTCTATGCAGCCCTCAACGCCGCCCTCGAAGGGTTTGAGTCGCCAAAGGTATTCGGTGATATCGGCTGCTATACGCTCGGGTTCCTCTCGCCTTTCAACGCCATCGATACCTGCGTTGACATGGGCGCGTCGATAACCATGGCCAAGGGCGCCGCCGACGCCGGTCAGCATCCCGCAGTTGCCATAATCGGCGATTCCACATTCACACACTCGGGTATGACCGGCCTCCTCGATGCCGTTAACGAAAATTCGCCCGTCACAGTCATCATATCCGACAACCTCACCACCGGCATGACCGGCGGCCAGGACTCGCAGGGCACCGGCAAGCTCGAGGCTATATGCCTCGGCCTCGGCGTCGATCCCGCCCACCTGCACACTATCGACTCGCTGCCCAAAAAGTTTGACGACATGAAGGCATTGTTCACCGCCGAGATGTCCTACGACGGCCTATCGGTGATAATCGCACGCCGCGAGTGCATACAGACGGCGCGCCGCCATGCAAAAGCCAAATCCAAGTAACATAGAACACATCACGATACCGATATGAAAACCGACATAATCCTGGCCGGCGTGGGAGGACAAGGCATCCTCTCTATAGCCACCATCCTCGGCGAGGCCGCCCTGCGCCGTAATCTATATCTCAAGCAAGCCGAAGTGCACGGCATGAGCCAGCGCGGCGGCGATGTGATGTCGTGCCTGCGGCTCAGTTCCGATCCTATCGCATCCGATCTTATCCCTTCGGGCAAGGTCGACCTTATTATATCCCTTGAACCGATGGAAGCCCTGCGCTATGTGCACCTGCTCGTTCCCGAGGGCCGGGTGATCACATCCACCGAGCCATTTGTCAACATTCCCGACTATCCTGACATCGAGGCCGTGATGGCCGAACTCGCCGCCCTGCCGCGGGTAGTGACACTTCCCGCCGAGGCCATTGCCCGCGAGGTGGCTTCGCCGCGTTCGTCCAACATGGCCCTGCTCGGTGCTTCGGCCCCATATATAGGGCTGCCCGTCGACGTGCTCGAGGACAGCATCGCCGCAGTCTTCGGCGCAAAGGGCGAGAAAATTGTCGCCGACAATCTGGCCGCATTCCGTGCCGGCCTTGAATATACTCAGTCGCATTAAGAGCTTGTAAGTCATGAACCCCGTATCGGCAGAATTTCTAAAAAAAGAGATGTCGGCGATGAATATCGACGACATCTCGTCGGCCACAATACGCCAGATCCTGGCGCTGGCCAACCGCCTTGAAGCATACCTCGGCGATTCTTTCGTACACCTTGAGATGGGCAATCCCGGGCTGCCGGCCTCCGAGATAGGTATCGAGGCCGAGCGCGCGGCCCTGTTGCAGGGCATCGCCAACCAGTATCCAAATATTGCCGGCATCAAGCCGCTCAAAGATAATGCCTCGGAATTCCTCAAGGCATTCCTTGACATCGACATCCCTCCGCGCTGCATCATGCCTACGGTCGGTTCGATGCAGGCCACGTTCACATTGTTCCTCCTGCTGGCCCAGCGCCTGCCGGGCCGCGATACACTGCTGTTTCTCGATCCGGGCTTCCCGGCCCAGCACAATCAGGCCAAGGTACTGGGCGTGAAGCAGGAATCCATCGACATTTATGACTGCCGCGGCGAGGCCCTTGAGGCCCGCCTCGAAGAAAAGCTCTCCAAGGGCAATATCACGGCCATTGTATATAGTAATCCCAACAATCCGGCATGGTTCAACCTAACCGACACCGAGTACCGTATACTGGCGCGAATGGCCGACAAGCACGACGTCATCATAGTCGAGGATCACGCCTATATGGGCATGGACTTCCGTGTGCGCTACGGAGTGCCTTACTGCGAGCCCTTTGTTCCCACGGTAGCCCGCTATACCGGCAACTGCATGTTGCTGGTGTCGGCGTCCAAGATATTCAGTTATGCCGGTCAGCGTATCGCGGTGGTGTGCATGACTCCCGAGCTGTACGACAGACAGTATGACTTCCTGCGCGAGTTCTACGATATGCCGGCGTTTGGCGACGCATATACCTTCGGCGTGCTCTACTGCGCCTCGTCGGGCGTGGCCCACTCCGTGCAGTATGGCCTTGCCGAGATGTTCAAGGCCGCAGTTGACGGCCGGCTTGACTTTGTCAAGGAGGCCCAGGAGTATGGCCGAAGGGCGGCTTTGGCCAAAAAAGCCTTCACCGACAACGGATTCCATATCGTATACGACCGTGACGGCGACCGCCCCATATCCGACGGCTTTTTCTTCACGGTCGGCTACCCCGGCTTCAGAAGCGCCGAACTGCAGAAGACCCTCCTGCGCTATGGCGTGTCAACAATCTCCCTTCCCTCGACCGGCAGCCGTCAGGAAGGCCTGCGCGTATGCGTGTCCTTACTCAACGATCCGGCAACATTCGAGCGCTTGCGCACGCGTCTTGAAGCATTCCACCGCGACCATCCCATATCGTAAACCTTTACCGTAATGTCAGCAATACCCAATCTGATGTCGGCCGACGAGGCCGTCAGAATCATAAAAAGCGGCGACCATGTGTTCATACAGGGCAGCACCTCTGTGCCCGAGACGCTTGTGGCCGCGATGACACGCCGCGGCCACGAGCTGCGCGGTGTGACGCTCTACTCGGGATTCTCGGTCACCGACCGTGAGGCCCCCTACTGCAAGCCCGAATATAAGGACTCATTTCTTGTCGACACCTGCTTTGTGTCGTCCAACGTGCGCAGGTGGATAGCCGAGGGCTACGGCGCCACTACGCCCCGTTTCCTCGGCGAGGTTCCGGCGCTCTTCCGCGACGGCACATGGCCTGTCGACGTATGCCTGCTCAACTGCTCGCTGCCCGACAAGGACGGCTATGTCAGTTTCGGCGTATCAGCCGACCTTGCCACCTCGGCCATGAAATGCGCCCGCGCAGTCATCGCCCAGATCAATCCGCACATGCCATACAGTTTCGGCGATCCGTTGATACATGTGTCGCAGCTCACGGCCGCGGTCCTTGTCGACGATCCCCTTGTAGAGGTGCCGACGCCCGAGCCGGGGCCGGTTGAGACTGCCATCGGCAACGCCATTGCCGAGCTTATCCCCGACGGCGCCACACTCCAGATAGGTGTGGGCGGCATACCCAATGCCGTGATACGCGCTCTCGCCGACCACAAGCACCTCGGCCTGCATACCGAGGCCATGACCGATGGTGTGCTCCCTCTCATCGAGAAAGGTGTCATCGATAATTCTCTCAAGAAAGTGATGCCCGGCAAGTCCGTAGCCTGCCTGGCGCTGGGTTCGCGCGGCCTGTACGACCTCATGCATTATAACAAGGATATGATATTCAAGGACGTTGCCTGGACCAACGATCCCTTCATCATCGCCCAGAATCCACGCATGATGGCCATCAACAGCTGCCTCGAGATCGATCTTACCGGTCAGATATGCGCCGAGTCGATAGGCACACGCATCTTCTCGGGTATCGGCGGCCAGCACGACTTTGTCTATGGCGCCTCACGCAGCGAGGGCGGCCGCTCGTTCCTTGCCATGACTTCAACTACAACTAAGGGCATGGGCAAGATCAAGCCCGTGCTTACTCCCGGGGCCGGCGTAGCTACCACACGCTTTCAGGGCAACTATGTGGTCACCGAACACGGAGCCGTCGACCTGCGCGGCCGCTCCCTCCCCGAGCGGGCCAAGCTGCTGATATCAATCGCCAATCCCGCCGACCGCGAGGACCTCGACCGTGCCGCCTTCGAGCGCTTCGGTTACTCCTACTCCCGCCTCCGCTGAGCAATTCATCCCTACTACGTATAAATAAAATCGCCCGGCATTCGTGTCGGGCGTGTCGTTTGTTGATGTTAACTTGAATCGGGTTGACTGTTGTCTGCGGTCATTCGTGTTCATACACGTGGGCACTGGTCTCGCAGTACCATTCAATGGCCTTTTTGAACCATCTAAGCATAACAGTAAGTTTTAATTAAACAATCTTTTTGAATCAGTTTATTAATTGTACCTTTTGCTATTTCAACGCTGCAAAGTTATAAAAAGTTTGATAAATATGTTCTACAACATGCTTATTTAACATTTATAAAATAGGTAAAAGTCTGAGATACAGTATATTGATGGAGTTGACGTCAAAGGCGATCGGCAGCGATAATCTTCGGTATGTCGGCGAGGGTGCAGGGCGTCGGGGCATCGGCCGGGATTGCGTCGCCGCGCCATTGACGTCCTCTTATCCAGGCCGTCCGACAGCCTATCGATGCCGCCGGCGCTATGTCCTTGCTGAGCGAATCTCCCACTACGAGCACATTCGCAGGCTCAAGACCCAGAATGATGCATCCCACGCCGAATATGCGCGGGTCGGGCTTGCGGATGCCGAGCACGGCAGATTCGGCGATGCCGGCGAAGAGGTGGCGGATATGGAAATCGCGCAGCACCTCGTCGATATTGCCGTAGAAGTTGCTCACAAGTGCGAGCGGCAGTTTATCGGCAAGATCTTCAAGCACGCCGCGGGCCTCGGCAACTGCCGCCCGTGCGGCCTCGTAACATCGTGCGGCAATGTCGGCAGCGACAGAATCGGCATCTACACCTTGCAGCATACCTTGAGATTTGAGATATTCCATCTGCACTGTGGCCTTGCGGAGCATCACGTCGTGAAAATTGTGCCATGGCATAATCACCCGCGCCCGGGCGAGAGCGCGCTCGCCCTCGATGTAGGCCGGCCTGAATTGCTCATAGCTTACTGGCAGACCGAGAGCCATGTACTGGTCGAATATCACCTCGCTCCAATGGTCACCGCGCGAGTCGATGGTGCCGCCGTAATCAAATATTATTCCGCGGATCATCATATTCCCCTTCCTTAATTTCGGCGATAAGAGTGCGGCACAGGTGCTCGTGGCGGCTCATCATGTATACCAGCAGGGCGTTGAGCACAATCAGCTCGAACATGAAATAAAGCCAGGGCTGGCCGATAAACAGCGATGTGAACAGCGCTATCGTGCGCCAGTTGAACGACAGGATGTTGGTATACTTCATCAGCGGAAGGCTCAGAGAACGGAAACGGGCCTTGAATTTCGGCGGATATTTCCCGTCGGGCCATTGCGATGCGATCTCGCGCCTGAGAGCCTGCATTGCCGGTGTCCAGGCTTCCTGATTGACGGTATACTGAGTGTAGAAGGTCTGAGTGATCTTTTGCCAGAAATTGTGGCGCCACGACAATGCTGCCACACGGCGCTTCAGCTCATCGGCGCGGTCGAGTTCGCTGCCCTCCTTGCCGTTGACAAAGAACAGGTGGAACTGCCTGTAATAGTCGGCCATGGCAGCCTGTTTGGCATGGCACACCCCGGTCACAGCCGCTATGACCCAGATGAGCCACGGATGCGACATGAAGAATGGCGAGAAGGTGTCTTCGCGCAGGCATATCGCGGCATAGATGGTTATGAACCACAGGTCGCCGCTCAGGCCGTCGAGTATGCGCCCAAGGGGCGAATACCGGCCTGTCATTCGGGCGAGCTGTCCGTCGGCCGAGTCATACGAATTGGCCCATATAAGCAGCAGCATGCCTATGCAGTTGATGGCCAGACTGTCGTAGTAGAAGCATATACCGGCGGCGATACCAAGGACTATCGAGGCAATGGTGACGGCATTGGGCGTGATGCCGAGCCTGCGGAACAGGTAGGCCCAGACAAATCCTATCGGGCGATAGAACGCCAGGTCTATGCCCTCCTCGGTGTCCATTGATTTGAGCGATTGCCGATATTGCTTCTTGAGGTCTACAAACATTTGCTAATCATTCTTTTCTTGGGCTGATATATTCCGCATACCGGTCGGTGAAGCGGCGAAACGCGCGGATGGCCATCAGTCCGTATTCGAATATAATGTATCCGGCAAGTGTCACACCTATGCCGCCCAGCACATCGAGTATATAATGGTGAGAGCTGTACACGGCCGTGAACCATATTCCCAAACAGATGACTGCACAGGCGATGCGCATCCACAGCGGACAGCGCGCACGCAGCGAGTAGATGAAGGCTATGAGCATATAGGCCGAGTGGAGCGACGGCATCGCTGCAAATACATTGGCGTTGCGGGCATACAGCCCGTGGAAGATCCCCAGGCCGGTAAGTTCGTCAAATCGTCCCAGACCGGCTACTTCGCCGGGAGTGCCTTCCATGAATCCGAAGCCGTGCGAGGCTACATACCATGGCGGTGCGGCCGGATGCACATAGTAGAGCGCAAAGCCCAGCAGGTTGACAAACAGGAACACCATCGCAAAATGAAGGTACTCACGGCGCTGACCGTCGAAGTAAAGCCACAGTCCGAACAGTATCGGCACCGGCACCCAGCACAGATAGAAGAATCCGGCAAGGATGTCCATTACGGCCGAGTGGTGGATTGCAAAAAATTCGTTGGGGGTAAGCACCTCGGCCGAGGCCATCGTGATGCCGAACAGACTCTTCTCTGCTTCATACAGACCCTGAATGTCCACAGGGTTCACCTTGTAGTTGGGCAGCAGGTTCATCCAGTCGTAGCTGATACCGAACAGCGCGAACGGCACCAGCGCCACCACCATGCGCCGGGTGGCGGGATTGGCGATGAACAGCGCGGCCAGCAGCGCGGCCATCACAAGGTGCTCGGGCCGGAAGCCTATGCACAGAGCGGTTACGCCCAGCCATACGGCCAGACTGACGGCCATGATGATGCCCTCGCGCAGCGACGGCAGCCGGGATGCCTGCGTGTGTGTGCGTGCACCCATTATTTTTTGCTTAGCTCCTTGCGGCAGTGAGCCACACGCACAAAGGCAGTGATATTGGCGAGCACTGCGATGATTCCCATCGCTACTATGAGGATGTACATTGCGTCGAATTTCATCGGGTCGGCACTCATGCCGGTGATACCGGTGGCAAGGGCGCCAAGGCTGGTTACCACCACGCGCTCGGGTCGCTGCATGAAGCCCACCTTACACTCAATGCCGATGCCCTCGGCGCGGGCGCGTACATAGCTCACCATCACCGAGCCTATCAGAGCGAGGAAGGTGATGAGGGCTCCCCATGCATAGCCGGTGCATATCAGGTAGTAGGCGATGCCCCCCAGGGTCAGCAGTTCGCAGTAGCGGTCGAGCACCGAGTCGTACAGTGCGCCGAACCGCGTTGTCATGTTGCCGAGGCGTGCCACCTGCCCGTCGAGCATGTCGAAGAGCGAGAAAGCGATAGTCACGGCGCCTGCAAGGGTCACAAGACCGTAGTGCAGCTCGCCGGGCCATGCCGTGAGGGCGGCGTATACAAAGATGGCGGCTGCGGCAAGGTTGCCCAGCAGCCCTATGGTAGTGACTGTGTTGGGGGTGACTCCCATGCGGATAAGCAGCCGCACGAAGGGGTTGATCACGGCGTAGATACCCTGTTGCAGGGCGTCGCGCATCTTGTTGAATGTACTTTTCTGTTCCATTATGCTTTTGAGGTATCGCCGCCGGAGCCGCGACGGCTTTTCTTGGTTGAGAAGAAATCTATGAATGATATGGCGTAGCGGTCGAAGGGCGACGGCCGGTATACGAAGTTGCGCTGGAGCACGAAGTTCCATGCCAGCGACACGATGAGCGACACCAGGAGGGTCGAAGCGGCGAATATGCCGTCGGGCTTGAAGCCGAGGCTTATGAGCCACTCCCAGTGCGACAGCATCATGGTCACGAAGGTGGTGCCGTACATGTTGAGCAGCAGACTGCCTGTCCATACCAGCAGATACTTCACCCCCACCGCCTTGACACTCTGTCCCTTGGCGTGGAATGTGAAGCGGTAGTTGATGCAGCAGTTCACGATACCGCCAACCACAGCGCCCACTGCCACCGACAGATTGGAGCGGTAGAAGGGCTCGAGCGCGGCAAACACAAACGCATAGAACACCATGCGGATGCCCATATCGGTCCACGACGCTATCTGCGCAGCCACCGACGAGCGGAGAAATGTGAACAGGCCGCCCCCGTTTACAATCTTGTCCTTTATATTATCTATCGAAGCCATAGGTAGAGCGGTGTGAGGCCTATTTGTGACGGTTCTTGATTTCGTTGATCACCATGCGTGCTATCACGGGTGCGGCTTCGGCGCGGCACGGCGCGAACGACGGCCAGTCGTTGAAGTCGATGATGCGTATCTCGCCCTCTTCCGATATGATGCAGTCGCCGCCGTAGATCTTGATGTCGAGCACGTCGGATGCCTTGGCACAATAGCGCTTCAGCGTGTCGACGTCAAACTCTATGTGCTCCGAAGGGCCGTTGACCGATTCCGCGCCATATTTGGAATGGCCGGCCTCGAAGGGGTTGAACCAGTAGAAGAACGGAGTGCCGGCCACACCGTAGAATTTCACCAGGTCGCCCTCGAGGTGGCGGTTGATGACGGCTCGCTTTATCCCGCGCAGGAAGAACTCCTGCAGCAGTTCCTGAGCCTCCTGCGCGTGGCGTGCGTAGGTCACGTCCTCGCGGTGCTTGGTGTGGCTTTCACCGCGTTTGATCCAGCAGCGGCTGATGCCGGCGCGCTGCAGGCGGTCCTTCACCACTTCGTCGGTGTCGGCGATGAAGCTGTCGGGGTAGGGAATCCCCGAGCCCATCAGTATGCGGGTCATGCGTTCGCGGGTACAGTTTTCGATGCCGTAGCCCGAATTTATCACCAGCGTGCCCTCGTCCTCGAGCTTCTGCAGCAGTTCGATCGACCGCGGCTCGCGGCACATGTTGAGCACCACCGGCTCGATATGCGCTTCGCCCGATATGAACTGCTCCTCCGACCATATATTGATGATACAGCCACGTTTGCGCAACTGCTCAGCCACCATATTGAATATCGTGGCGTCGTTGCCGATATGGTTGGGCGAGAATGCGCCCGAGCGCATCACGCCTGTTATCTTTATTTCAGCCATAAAAGGTGAAAAATGTAGGTTTATGTTGGCTCGCGCCGGCCGGCGCGTTGAGCCTACAAATTTACTAATTTTTTTCGACCTGTGATAAAAAATCAGGCATTATGGCCAACTTTATGTCTGTATCGGACGTTTTTACTGAAAATATTCAACGATTATGAAAGACATATTGACGCACGACGAACGCAAGATACTCCCCGACGACATATACGGGCTGCCCCAGAGGCACGAATACCCAATGCCCGACGCGGCCCATGTGCGTGCCGCCGAGGCTTATTTCAGATATTGTCCCGAAGATTTGAAACCACAACTTGCCCGCGCTATCCTTATGCGCGCCCGAGAGTATGGCGTCGACGTAAAGTCGCCCGTCGTGCTCAGCTATGCCGGGCAGTAGGCATAGCTGCATTCAGCCATAAAATCACACATGCGGCACGGATTCCGTGTCGCATGTGTGATTTATATTATTATGACGATATGTCTTAGCGGCGACGGCCGAACAGGTCCTTGAGGCCGTCCATGTCGAATGACAAGGTGAAGCGCAGCGTCTGATCGAGCGGCGATGACTGCGCCGTGGCCAGCATGTATGATGCATCGAGGCGTACCACATTGAGCGAGAAGCCGGCACCCATCGCGAAGTACTGACGGTTGCCCTTGAACTCGTTCTCATAGAAATAGCCGGCGCGCAGGAAGAACTGGTTGTTGTAGCTATACTCGGCGCCGAGGCTCCATGTTATCTCGCGCAACTCCTCCTTCATGCCCCCGGGAGCATCGGAGAACGACTTGAAGATACCAGTGAACGGCGACATGTCCTCCCACTTGGCCAGGGCGTCGGCATAATCCTTCTGTCCCTCGGGCGTATTCATGTCATAGTCGACCTGACGCGGGCGTGCCGGTACGAGCAGCTTGTTGGCGTCGAGGTTGATCGACAGGTTGTGATAGTCGGCCAGCGGGAAGGTGAACGATGTACCCAGACGCAGGTTGGTGGGCAGAAACGCCGGATCCTCGCCTTGATTATAGGCCACCTTGGTGCCGATATTGGATATATTCCAGCCCCACGACCACTGGCATTCGCTGCGGCCTACCATCGGATAAGTGGTGAAATAGCCCGAGATGTCGGCCGAGAATGCCGAGGCACCGGTCGACTGATCGCCCGCATACGAGTCGGAGAATCCGAGGTCGGAATAGATATAGCGGAACACTACGCCCATCGAGAACTTCTCCGACAGCTTGCGCGAGTAGCCGATGTCAAACGACATTTCATACGGATTGAGGCTCTGCGTGATGTCGTCCACGCCGTTGTTGGAAGTCACCTCGCCAAACGAGAAGTATCGCAGCGAGGCGCTCAGCGCCTGATTGTCCTGCGAGCCGATCTTCCAATATCCGGCCAGATTGGCCAGGAAGATGTCGTTGACAAGTTTGCGCAGCCACGGCGTATAGCTCAGCGCCACCGAGGCATTGGAATATGCGAAGGCATACTTCGACGGATTCCAGAACTGCGAGTTGGCGTCGGGGTCGGTTGCCGCGCCGAGGTCGCCCATCGAGGCGCCGCGGGCGTCGGGAGCTATACTCAGCGATGTTACGCCTGTCTGGATAGGGTTGAATTCATTCTTGATGCCGTTGGCCTGTGCCGACGCCACGGGCATCGACAGCAGCACGGCCAGGATGAGGAGAGTTATATTGCGTATTGCTTTCATTCGTAGATAGATTGACAAGTATATAACTCAAAAACTCGGCAAATATTGCCCCCGCGATACAAAAAATGCCCCGGAGCCATTTGCTCCGGAGCATTTTTTATGCTTTTTACACCTTGGGAGTTGAATTCTTTGCGCGGACTCCCGGGCTGTAATGTCGTGGCAGAATTACTTCTTGCCGCGGTTGCCGTAGCGGCTCATGAACTTGTCGACGCGGCCTGCGGTGTCGACGAGCTTCTGCTTGCCGGTGAAGAAGGGGTGCGACGAGCTGGTGATTTCAAGCTTCACCAGGGGATATTCCTTACCGTCGATGGTGATAGTCTCGCGGGTAGCGATAGTCGAGCGGGTGATGAAAGTTTCTTCATTCGACATATCTTTGAACACAACTTCGCGATAGTTGGCGGGATGGATGTCTTTTTTCATTTTAGTATAACGTTATAGCTTTAATATTCAGACGATTTGCGGGCGCTGGTAGGACGCCCCGTTCGTAATGGCTTGCAAATTTACGACTTTTTCCCCAATCCACCAAATCTTTACCAAAATTCTTGTTCAATGACCAGTCCGACAAGTCAGACTCGTCCGACGGGTCAGACAGGTCGTTTCGTCGTTATTTATTGCGGTGGTCGGTGCGGGCACGGTACATCAGTTCTTTTATACCTCCCTTTTCAACAAATTGCCGCTGCTGTGTTTCAATCAGTTTGCGCAGCAGATAGGTGGTCTGGTTGATTAACGTGATGCAAAGGTTGCAATATTCCTCAGCTGTATAAATACCTGCATAATGCATGGGATCTTTCATGAAACTGTCACTCTGCACATAAGCGCGTAATCTCGCGGTGCGTGGATTTCCTTTGTCCCATTGTGATAAGCCATGCTGACGCAGGTAGTCCTCGTAATCAAGCAACAATTCTTCAAGAGAAGCCTTTGCTACGTTGGTGAGCTTTATCTCGGTCTCTTTTGAGGTAGATGAGGCTACACTCCCCTCTGCTATATTCTGTTTGCCTGAGCGCGCAGCCTGCTCCATTTGGTCGCGGGTGCGGCTGCCGCGTGGTATATATTTCACAGTGAATAGTGCCGTGAGATCGCATATAATTTCGACAAGTTTATACACTCGGAGTTTTCTGTAACCACCGCCTTGGGGGAGAAAGACGTTCAGGGTAATCTGGTATTGCTCGTGTTCAGTCGTCGCAGTAGTGGCGGAGGACGCGGCGGTAGGAGTTGAAGATCTTGCTCTTGGAGATGAAGCCGTAGTAGTGGCCGGCTTCGTCGACCACGGGCAGGTTCCACGCTCCCGTACGGTCGAATTTGTGCATCACCGAGTCCATTGCCTCGCCGATGAGCAGCTTGGCCGGCGGCATTGTCATGAACGACGCCACGTTCATCTTACGGTACAGGTCTGGCCGGAACATGATGTTGCGGATATCGTCGAGCTGCACCACTCCCTGCAGCTCGCCGGCGGCATTGAGCACCGGGAAGAGGTTGCGGTTGGACTTGGATATCACATCGACCATTTCTTTTAGAGTCATCTCCGGCCGCACGCTCATGAATTCGGTCTCGATCACCGAGTCCATCTTGAGCAGGGTAAGCACGGTCTTGTCCTTCTGGTGGGTGAGCAACTTGCCCTGCTTGGCCAGGCGCATGGTGTAGAGTGAGTAGGGTTCGAATATCTTGATGGTGCCGTAGGATATTGTCGACACGATGAGCAGCGGCAGGAACAGATGGTAGCCGCCGGTGAGCTCGGCGGTGAGGAAGATGGCCATCAGCGGGGCGTGCATCACTCCGCTCATCACCCCGGCCATGCCGATCAGGGCGAAGTTCTTGTTGGACACCGCGATGTCGAAGCCCAGCATGTTGTAGGCATACGCAAAGAGGAATCCGGCCATGCAGCCCACATACAGCGAGGGGGCGAATGTGCCGCCCACGCCTCCGGCACCGTTGGTGGCCGATGTGGCGAATGCCTTCATCAGCACTATCAGGGCTATGTACATTACGATGAACCATACATGGGAGCCGTCGCTGTAGAATATCGAGCCGTCGACTATCGAACGCGGATCGCCGGCGAGCAGTCCCATTATCGACTCGTAGCCCTCGCCGTAGAGGGGCGGGAACAGGAACACAAGTCCCGACAATATCACGCAGCCTATGGCGGTCTTTACCCAGGGGTGGCTCTTGAAACGGCCGAAGAAGTTCTCCATCATGTTCATCACGCGGGTGAAGTAGAGTGATACCAGCCCGCATACCACGCCGAGCGCTATGGCAAGCGGAATCTTGGCCACCGAGAAGTCCTCGCTCTGCACGAAGAAGAATTCAAACGAATACCCCGTGTACATGTAGGCGATGGTGGCCGATGTGATCGATGATATGAGCAGCGGCATCACCGACACAGTGGTGAGGTCGAGCATCAGCACCTCGAGCGTGAACAGCATACCCGCGATCGGAGCCTTGAATATGCCCGCTATGCCTGCGGCGGCGCCGCAGCCTACCAGTATCATCAGTATCTTGGGTGACATGCGGAACATCGAGCCGAGATTCGAGCCGATGGCCGCGCCTGTATACACTATCGGACCCTCGGCGCCGACCGATCCGCCGAAGCCTATCGTCACCGACGACGCCACCACCGATGTGTAGATATTGTGGCGCTTGAGGCGGCTCTTGTTCTGCGATATGGCCCACAGCACTCGTGTCACGCCGTGGCTTATGTTGTCCTTGACCACATATCGCACATACAGCGCGGTAATCACAACGCCGAGCGTGGGCAGCAGGATGTACAGGTAGTTGCCCGAGTGGAGGTCGATATGCGAGGTGAGAGCCGACGATATGGTGTGTATCAGAAATTTGAGCAACTGGGCGGCCAGGCCGCCGAATACGCCCACGAGCAGTGCCAGGAATATCAGGAAAGTGCGCTCCGAGATGTGGTGCTCGCGCCACACCAGAAAACGCATGAACATGTCGTTGAAGCGGTTGTTGTGTATATATTTCTGCGACATTTGGTTTATCTGTTTACAGGCCCTTGCCGGTGATGACGGTGGCGACGGTATGGAACAATATCTTCATGTCGACGCCAAACGATATGTTCTCGAGATACAACAGGTCGTACGGCAGTCGTTCTATCATCTGGTCAATATCTGTGGCGTATCCGTATTTCACCATACCCCACGATGTTATACCCGGGCGCACCTGATGCACGAGTGAGTAGTAGGGTACACGCTCCACGATGCGGTTCACATAATGCTCGCGCTCGGGCCGCGGGCCTACCAGCGACATGTCGCCGACCAGGACGTTGGCAAACTGCGGCAGCTCGTCAAGCCGATATTTGCGCAGAAACCGTCCCGTGCGGGTGATGCGGGGATCGTCGGGGCTGCTCAGCTGCGGACCGTCTGCCTCAGCGTCGGTTCTCATCGTGCGGAACTTTATTATGTTGAAAGGCCGTTTGAACCTGCCTACGCGCTGCTGACGGTAAAACACCGGTCCCGGCGAGTCGAGTTTTACGGCCACGGCGATGGCGGCGTATACCGGCGCCAGGACCACCAGTGCAAGTGCCGACACTACTACATCGCTGATCCGCTTGATATTGGCGGTGGAAGCCGGTATGTGTGCGCGGGATATGTCGATGAGCGGCTCCGACGTCACGTCTGATATGCGGGTGCGGGAGGTGATGAGGTTGTACACCTCGAGCGGCACATATATATTGATGCCATGCCTCAGGAGCGGCCCTATGATGTCGATTGTGTGCCGGACTCCGCCCTCTACGGGCATCACTATTATAGCCTGGGGCTGCAGCCGTGTTATCGCGGCATCGATGGCATCCGTCGGCTCGGCGGGCGGTATGTGTCCCACGACGTCAAACATCGGTATAGAGCGGCTGTTGTCGGGCGCGAGCCTGCGTTGCATGCCGCGGGCGGCTTCAGGACTGCCGACTATCAGGCAGCGGTATATGCCGCCGCTGCGGCGCAGGTGTCTGCGGCGCGTAGCGGTGATCACGGCGCGCCCTGCATATACCGGCAGCCACAGACACAGCCATAGTACAACGATAAGTTCATAATTGTGGATGCGATGGGGCAGATAGTCATCGATCATTGCGGCAAAATACACCATAAGGGTACCCAAGGCCGCCGTGACCATCGAGTTGCGCAGGTCGTCGAGACGGCTCTTGGCCAGCACCTCATTGTAGTAACCTGATATGGCGAATACCACGGCCATTACAAGCGGCATCGCTATCAGTGCACCCCACACGTGCGGATTATGGAATATCCAGACTTGAAGGGTTGTACTTGTTCCTGACGGCAGGTAACACCAGCGTATGACATCGAAAACCAACATGCCTGCGAGCGACATCATTATGTCGCTCGCCGCATATAGGCTCCGGAGTCGTGCGGTGATGCTCATGTACTACTTTCGGATGATTTTGAAAAGCCCTCCGCTCGAGATTTTGATTACCGACGAGGCTTTGGGCGCCGGTGGATCATCGCGACGGCTTTCGCACACATAATCCACGGCATCGCGGATCTCGGGAGTTATGGAGGCGAAGTCGAGCGGAGCCGGCTCGCCGCTGATATTTGCCGAGGTCGACACAACCGGTCCCCGCATCATGTGGCACAGTGCCGCCGAGAAAGGCTCGCGTGTGAGGCGGATACCTATGCTGCCGTCGGGGGCGAGGAGTTCGGGCGCCACGCCGCGACCGTGGTCGTATATTATTGTCACCGGGTCGACAGCAGCTTCAATGAGCTGCTCGGCCACCTCGGGTACTTCCTCTACCGTGGCGTCGAGCATGGCGAGCGAGTCGACGAGGGTGATTAGGGCTTTGGAATCGGCCCGGCGCTTGATCTCGAACACATGCCTTACCGCTTCGGAATTGCGGGCGTCACAGCCCAGGCCCCATATAGTGTCGGTAGGGTAAAGAATGACCCCGCCGCGCCGCATCGTATCTACGGCACGGCGCAGGTCATCCTGTACCTTTTCGTCGCGCAGGTTCATGCTGTCACATGTACTTGGCCACAGCCTTTTCGAGCTGGGCGGGGTCGCTTACCCTTTCGGCAAGCGCGCCTTCGCGGTCGATGATGAAGGTGGTTGGCAGTACACCTACATTGTATTTCACCAGGGGCTCGTTGCCGCCGGTGGTGGTGTTCCATACGGCGATCCATGGCAGGTTGGCCGCTGTCTGGCGCCATGAGGTCTCGTCCTCGTCAAATGCTATCTGATAAATCTGCAGTCCTGAATCCTTATACTTGTCGTAGATTTTGAACAGCAGCGCGTTGTAGGCCGGTGAGGCCTCCATCGCATAGGATGTGAAGCTTAGCACGGTGACACCGCCCTTTGTGGCCGTTTCACTGAGTTTGTGTACGGTGCCGCGGGCGTCGGCGCGTTCGATTTCAAAGAGTGCGGTCTCGGGTACTCGGATCTCGCGCTGCTGGCTGTACTGGCCCTGGCGGCCGCGCTTGAACATGGCGGCGAGGTATCCGGTGCGCGGGTCATCGGGTCGTTCGGTGGCGAAGCGCTGGGCCACGGCGCCATAGAGGCGCAGGTCGTTGGCATTGGCGAGGTCAAACAGCTGACGGCCGCCCACCGATTTATTTATAAGGTAATATACCGATGCCACCGAGGGGTCGGCGAAGGCCTTGTTGAAGAGCTCGCGTTTGAGAGCCTCGTCGGCTATAGTCGCTTCGACTCCCTTGGCGGCCAGCGATGCGGCCACGATGCTGTCGAGGCTCTTGACCGTGCGGGCCTGAACGGTGCCGTCGAGGGTATAGTTATGGTCAAAGTCGAGCGTATCCGACACAATGTTTACAACGTCGACCGAGTCGATGGGGAAGTAGATGTACTTGCCGTCGAGGTTCAGACGCATGATGTCGGGGTACTGCGCCGGAGCAGCGGCGCGATACTCGAATTTGCCGCCGGTGGCCTTCACCGAGTCGACAAGATACCAGTTGCCGTTGTTGAACCCTTCGATATACAGGGTGTTGTCGGCGCCGTCGTTGAGGCGGCCGTCGATGCCCCAGCCGTTATTGCTGTGCGAGCATGCGCCTGCAATTATGGCGATACCGGCTACTGCGGCGATATGGAGTTTTTTCATAGATAATCTTATTTTCATAGATAATCTTATTTGTTAAAGCAGGCGGCGATGCCGTCGGCAATTTCTTTCATGCGTTCGGGCGACAGCTGCAGTTTGGGGCGGCGGAAGTCCATGTCGCCCTCGGTGCGCAGCGGGATAAGGTGGATGTGTGCGTGCGGCACTTCCAGTCCCAGCACGGCCATGCCCACCTTCTTGCAGGGAATAGCCTCCTTTATGGCCTCGGCGACACGCTTGGCGAATACGTGCAGGGCTGCAAGCTCGTCGTCGGGGAGATCGAATATGTAGTCGACCTCATGCTTGGGAATCACCAGCACGTGGCCCTCGGCCACGGGGTTGATGTCGAGAAAGGCATAGTGGTGCTCGTCCTCGGCCACACGATACGAGGGTATCTCGCCGGCGGCTATGCGTGAGAATATCGATGCCATGGCTCAGTATGAAATTTCAATGATCTCGAATTTCATCATGCCCGACGGCACACGGATCTCCACCACATCGCCGATCTTGTGGCCGAGCAGGCCCTGCGCGATGGGGGTCGACGAGGCGATTTTCTTCTCCTTGAGGTTGGCCTCGGAGTCGGCAACGATGGTGTATTCCATCATCATGCCGTTGGCGATGTTCTTGATCTTTACACGGTTGAGAATCTGCACTTCGTCGCAGTTGAGCTTTGTCTCATCGAGTATGCGGGCATTCGCCACAAGGTCTTTGAGCTGCGCGATTTTCATCTCGAGCATGCCCTGTGCCTCCTTTGCAGCATCATATTCTGCGTTCTCGCTGAGGTCGCCCTTGTCGCGGGCCTCGGCTATGGCGCGTGATATCTCGGGTCGCTTCACACTTTCCAGGTAAGCGATTTCTTCCATCTTTTTCTTATAACCCTCCTGGGTCATGTAGGTTATTGCCATAATATTAAGGTGAGGTTTTAAATTACTGAATTAGTGACGGCAGAATAAAAAATGAAGAAACTCCACCGCTAAGGCCGAGTCTCCGCACGTTGCTTTATTCTTTAGATTTTGCATGGCAAAGTTAAGGCTTATTTGATAGAAAAAGAAATTGCAATCTTTAAAATTAGTTAAAACAACAATTTATCGGCCTTTTTAGCCACTTGTTTGCTAATTTTGCCCTTATGAAAATCAATGTGAACATATCGCCCGAGGTAGCCCGGGTAGCTCCCGGCCTTAAAGTCATTGCTGTTGAGGCAAATGTATCCAACGGCCCTACGACCGACGTCCTGTGGAACGAAATCTGCCGCGCCGCCGCTGATATACGCGCCTCCATGCCTATGGAAGGCATCAACAAGCGGCCGGCCATCGCTGCCACCCGTGCGGCCTACAAGGCCCTCGGCAAGGAACCCAACCGCTACCGCCCGTCGGCCGAGGCTCTGTGCCGCCGTTGTGTCAAGGGGCTTGAACTGTATCGCTCCCTGGCAGTTATCGACCTTATCAATCTGCTCTCGATTGTCACTGGCCATTCGATCGGAGGTTTTGACCTCGATGCCATCGCCGGCCCTGACCTCACCCTTGGCGTGGGCCGCGAGGGAGAGCCTTACGAGGCAATAGGCCGCGGGCAGCTCAATATCGCCTGTCTGCCGGTGTTTCGCGATGCTGTCGGCGGCGTAGGCACACCCACGAGCGATAACGACCGCACCAAGCTGTCGCTATCCACTTCGCGCCTGCTGATGACTATAAACATGTACGGCCCCTCCGAGATGGACGAGGCCGCCGTGATTGAGCTCACCCGCAGGCTGCTGCATGATTATGCCGGCGCACGTGATGTCGAGTTCCGCACGGTCATTCCGCCTGCTCCCGGGGCATGAAGTGAAGCTTCACTCCCACGGCACGCCGGCCTTCGGCATGTATTTCGGTCACCGATGATTCGGCTTCGCGGGCCGCAGGGCCTGTGAGCAGACGCACGGTTTCGCCGAAATAGCATTCGTGATCAAAGCTTACCGACAGCCGGTCAATGCTATTGTGGTCATAAAATTCGAGCGGACGCTGGTTCAGCACCAGGTCGAGATATCTGATGGTGTTGACGTGGCGGTTGAAATCTATATCACAATATCTGAATGTATATGTGCCGGCCTCTACGACGGCGTCCTTCTCGATGGCCGGAATACGATCCTTGGCCACCGGGCACGGGCGATCCACTATCGGGTAGCGACCGGTCTCTACCTGCGTGAGGTCGGCCATGGCGCGTGTTTCCATATCGATGGCCACCCACATCGAGCGGATGTTGGCCACTGTGTTTCCGTCGGCGTCAGTCATCTCGAAGCAACGGTCGCTGAACCGCCGGTTATATCCCTCGATCCAGGTCGACATGGTATATGTCTCGTTGATGCGGGGGTAACGTTTCATTTCTATTGTGAGCCGGGCCAGCACCCAGCCCAGGCGGTGTTCCTTCAGATCGGCATATCCGATGCCGAGTACATTGGCATGCTCGGTGGCCACCTCAATGGCCCGGGCTGCCACGAGTGTCACGGGCATCAGTCCGCGGGCATCAGTCTCGCCGGCGGTCAGAAACCAGCTTTTGGTAAGAACCGACTTATTTTCGTCGGTCATAAAGTCGTTGTGTTGCATATTTTCTGTCATTGTGACAAAGTTAAGCATTTTTTGTAAAAGATTACAAACCCTTTTGTAGATAAGTGTCACTTATTCGACCTTTATACGAAGAATTCTGTATAAATTCGCCTATCTGACAGTAAATTAGTTATCTTTAAATGTTAAAATGGTTAATAGTTGCAAAAACTACTTTAAGAGTTTGTCATCAAATATTAATATATGTTAAAATTTGAGACAAGCTATTGCATAAACTGCTGATTCATATTACCTTTGTGCGTGTGTTTTTTATAGTATTAGATTAAGATAAAGGTTTACAGAGAAAGCCGGGCTGTGAAGCTCGGCTTTTTCGCACTTTGGACAAAATTGGCCCTTGGTGATTCAAACCTGAATCAGTGAATCACAGAATCACCGATGCGAGCCTGTGGGCGTGCGAAGCTCGCCGATTTACTCGTAACCGGGTTCGTCGAGCCCAAAGGCGAGACGTACCCGGACAGTCATCCACCCACGTACCGGCGCCTGCGTTTACGAATTGCTGAAATCGGAGTTGCGTTACGGTACTCTTCGGGGCGAGGACTGATTGCCAAGATCGCCGGCGTCGTAGTTGAGGGCCGCTTTCATGGCCTCGTCGGCCGGCAGGACGACCGGTGCATGGCCGTTGACAGTAAAGTCGGCGAGGCGTACCCCGGGATAATTGCAGCGCAAGGTGTCGCTTTTGGCCTTGAGCGACACGTTTTCTATCGTGAAGTCTTTGACTGTGTCGCCGGCATTGGCCGCAATGACTCCGGGTCGGTCGCATTTCAATATGGCATTGCGGATTGTCACTCCGGCGATGATACCGTGTGGACGCATGTCGCTCCCCTCAAGATCGAAGAACTGCTTCCACGGCAGAATCTCCACCAGGCTGCCGCAGCGCCCCGTGATGTTTTCCACAAGAATATTCTCGTAGATCTGATATGTATCGGGCCGCATCTTCATGCGCAGCAGCGGGCAGCGGGTGTCGGCCCGGCAGTTGCGCATCACAATGTGCGAGGCTCTGATACACTCGCTGCCGAGAGTAAGCATACCATGCAGATTGGGGCCGAATACGCAGCCATCTACGGTCACATCGGTCACGGGTCCGTTTTCGGGCGAGAGATGCGCGCGCACGCCTTTGCCGCCCTTGATGCACACGCCGTCATCGTCGCAGTCGAGCAGACAGCCGCGTATCGTCACCCGGCTGCAATAATCAAGGTCGATGGCATCGCTGCTCGGCGCCCTGACGGGCTCGGCCGGCGCGCGAAACTCACAATTCTCTATAAGCAGGTCGTTGCACATATAATAATGAGAAGTCCAGAACGCGGAGTTCACCAGTCTCACCCCGCTGAGCCGGGCGTGGTCGCAGCCCCAGAGGAACACCAGCCTGGGGCGTTCCACCTCGAGATTGGTCCACGGGCGTCCCTCGGCGTTGGCCGCGGCCACATTGTCCCAGAATTGGCGCCAGAAGCGGTGTCCGTTGCCATTGATGGTTCCCGGACCCGATATCTCGAATCCGTCAACAAAATATGCGTTGACAAGTGCCGGCCGGTACCAGATATTGCGGCCTTCCATGCGCGACGGTAGCGGCGGATAGTCGGCAATGTCATCCGACCCCTTTAGCACGGCACCCTCCTCGAGAATCAGGCGTGTGCCCGGCTTGAAGAAAAGTGCGCCCGAGAGGAATGTTCCGCAGGGTATCACGATATCGCCCCCGCCCGATGCCGAGGCCATGTCTATTATACGCTGGATAGCCGGTGTCTGCACCCGGGTGCTGTCGGCTGCCACATCGTGGTCGGTGATTACATAGCGCCGAGGTATCGGGGCTTTTTCAGGCTTGAACATGCGGTCGAGGAAAGTTGCCGCACGGTCCACGGTGGTGTCGACCCAAGGATGGAAGAACCAGAAGGGATGTACGTCGACCGGTATACGGTGGCGCTCGGTGTAGATGCCCAGCGAATCGTATATTTCCACCAGGCGGTCGCGACCGTCGCTGTAGCGGGGCAGCCCGCTGCTGATGAAGCATATCGGCGCCGACTGCGGGCCGGCCCACAGCAGGGCCGATGCTTCCTGCCAGTTGCGGGGCGAGTCCTCATACAGGCCGCCGAGCCACCGGGCGTTCACCGGCAGCTCGCCCTTGCTTTCATAGCGGTCACGGGCTTCGGCGATATTGCTCTCCGACACGAAGGTGGCTATGCCGTCCATATTGATTATCGCCTGTACATCGCTCGGGGTCTTATTCCACTGTCCCTTGCCCTCGTGGCGACGTGAGCCGTTGGTGACGCCGGCGAGTGTGGCGAGCTGCGCTCCGGCCGAGCATCCCGATATGGCGATATGGTCCGGGTCGATGCCATAAGTGTCGGCGTTGGCGCGCGCCCAGCGTACAGCTGTCTTCACGTCGTGCAGTCCCGCCGGGTACAGCGCCTCGGGTATCAGTCGGTACTCAACGGGTATCGTCACATATCCGCGGGCGGCGATCATCCGGGCCATCGGTCCCTGCAGCGATTTGTCGCCTGAATTCCATCCGCCGCCATGGATCATTATCAGCGCCGGGTAACGTTCATTGTCGTCGGGGCGGAATACATCGGCGTGCAGTTCGCGCCGGCCGTAAGGTGTGCGTGGCAGCGTGGTGTACACCACGTCGCGGTATTCGCGCACATCCGGTGGCAGCGTCGGCAGTGCGAGCACGGCTTCGGGATGTTTCTTATGGATTTTTCGGGCGGTGGAATATGTAGTGAACGATGTGTCGCGGGGCACTGCCGGCACGGTGCACCATGCGCCGGGCAGACATATCACACACAGCAGCGACAATATGATAAGGTGTTTCATGGCAGAGAATTTTTGCAAAGGTACGCAAATAATCAAAAAATAGAAAGAGGCAGTCTCACGATTGCCTCAGTCCGTAAAAACCTTAAAAATCTAATCCTATGAAAAAACTAATTCAAATTGTACTTCTTTCTGCTGTTGCTTGGTTGCTTGTTGTACTACTAATACGTTTCCGTGGGAGGAATGTTGCAAAATAGCAATAGATTATACATTTTTGACACTGGTTAACGCATCAGCGGGCCATCTGGCACCTTTGAAACCGCGCATAGGGGGCCTCTTGCCGTTTGTCGGTAAAATCCGCCGATTTGTCTATTAAACTTGCACAGATGCACAAGTATTCTTAATTTTGTACTCGTAAAGTTTCAACTAAGACAATGACCCGCATCACTCTCTCCATCATCATCACGCTGCTCTGCACGCTGTACGGCGCCGCTGCCAACATCACCGGCCGCGTCATCGATACCGCGGGCGAGCCGCTTATCTCTGCTTCTGTGCGGCTGTTGGCTTCGAAGGATTCTACGGTTGTGAAGGGTACCGTCACCGATGCCGACGGTAACTTCTCTTTCCCCGTCAGCAAGCAGGGCAGATACATTGTCGAAACCTCCTATGTGGGTTTCGAAACTAAGTATAATAATGTGCGCGTGGCCGACAAGAATGTCGCCCTCGGCAATATTGCCCTTTCGGAAAGCGCCATCATGCTCAAAGAAACCACGGTGGTCGGCATCAAGACTCCTATAACTGTCAAGGAGGATACCGTGGAGTTCAACGCCGATTCCTACAAGACTCGTCCCAATGCCGTGGTCGAGGACCTGCTCAAGCGCCTGCCGGGCGTGGAAGTCGGCACTGATGGCTCCATTACGGCCAACGGCCAGACTGTTACTAAGATACTTGTCGACGGTAAGGAGTTCTTTGGCGACGATCCTACCGTGGCTTCGCGCAATCTGCCCGTCGACATGGTCGACCGCCTGCAGGTGGTCAACCGCAAGAGCGAACTCTCGCGCATCACCGGCGTCGACGACGGCGAGGACGAGACAGTCATCAACCTCACTGTCAAGAAAGGCATGCAGACCGGCTGGTTTGGCAACGCCGAGGCCGGCTACGGCACCGACGACCGCTACAAAGGCAACTTCAACGTCAACCACTTCTGGGACGGCAATCAGATCACCCTCCTCGGTTCCATCAACAATATCAACGACCTCGGCTTCACCGACGGCATGAGCGGCCGCTTCCGCGGATTCGGCGGCTCAAACGGCATCACCAAGTCGCAGGCTCTCGGCCTCAACTTCAACATCGGCAAGGAGGAAAAATTCCGCGTGGGCGGCAACGTGATGTACTCCCGTTCCGACCGCTACACCGCCCAGCAGTCCGAGCGTCAGTATCTCTTCGCCGACTCGTCGTCATACATCAGCTCGGGCAAGCGTGCCCGCGACATAGGCAACAACGTCCGCGCCGATTTCCGCATACAGTGGAAGCCCGACTCGCTCAACACATTCGACTTCCGTCCCCGCATGAGCTACAATCATGCCAACTCGTGGTCGGCCGATTCGTCGCTCACATCAGCCGGCGATGCCCTCCGCTCGCCCGTCACCCGCTCGATCAACAACCAGTCGTCGCACGGCGACTCCTGGGAATTCGGCGGCACGATGATCTACAACCACCGCTTCCGCTCGCGTCCCGGCCGATCGTTCTCGATCTACGCCAACTACAGCTTCAGCAATGTGCGCGAGAAGGCCGACAACTACTCCTGGAACAAATTCTATCAGATCAACGACTCAGTCGACCTCTACGACCAGTTTGCCGACAACCACACCTGGACTAATAATGTGTCGGCACGCCTGAGCTGGACCGAGCCTCTCGGCAACCCCGCCAACGGCAACTACCTCAACTTCGCATACCGCTTCCAGTACCGCTGGAACAATGCCGACAAGCTCACCTACGATCATCCCGTCAGCTTCCCCGACGGCTGGGACGGCGACGCCGTTATCGATCCCGAGCTCGTATTCAGCGAGGAGCTGTCCAACCGCTTCCGCAACGACTACATGAATCAGGATATCCGTGCCGGATTCAAACATGTGCAGAAGAAGTCGACCATCGACGTCGGACTCTCACTTGTGCCGCAGCGCTCCAAATCGATCGACCTCATCAACTCGGCCCGCAACATCCCCGAGCGCTGGGTGTGGAACTTCGCCCCCTATCTGCGCTACCGCTGGAAACCCTCCAAGTCGCATGCGCTCAACCTCGACTATTCAGGCCGCTCGTCGCAGCCCTCGATGGCTCAGCTCCAGCCCGTGGCCGACATGAGCAACCCGCTCAACATCGTCATCGGTAATCCCGACCTTGATCCTACCTTCACCCACAACGTGCGCCTCCGCTTCCACAACTTCAACCCCGAGGCACAGCGCTCGATAATGACGATGCTCAATGCACGCCTCGTGCAGAACTCCATAGTGTCGCGCACCACCTTCGACCCTGCCACCGGCGGTCGCACCACCACCTACGAGAACGTCAACGGCGTGTGGAACGTCCGCGCCATGAACATGGTGTCCTTCCCCTTCCGCAACAAGCTGTGGACATTCAACAACCACGTCATGCTATACTATGCCAACTCCATCGGTTTCAACAACGGCGAGCGCAACCGCTCGGGTTCTTTCTCGGCCAACGAGTCATTCGGCATAGCATTCCGCCCCGACCGCCTCGAGCTTGAGCTGCGCCCCCGCTACGGCCTCCAGACAGTTCACAATACCGTACAGACTACCGGCAACCGCACCGTCCACACCTACGGCGGCATGTTCAACGCCACATACGAGACACCCATAGGCATCGTCCTCAACACCGACCTCTCCTTCTCGGCCACACGAGGCTATGCCGCCGGATACGACGAAGACAAATGGATGTGGAACGCATCCATATCATACGAATTCCTGCGGGGACGCAACGCCACCGTCACCCTTCAGGCCTACGACCTGCTGCGGCAGAACTCCAACATCCGCCGCTCAGTTACCGCCAACTATATCGACGATGTGCGCTACAACTCGCTCGGCCGCTATTTCATGGTGTCCTTCGCCTACAAGTTCAACACCTTCGGCAAAGGCAACACCCCGCGCGATCGCAACGCCCGCGAATTCGACGGCCCCGGAGGTCCGCCTCCAGGAGCACCCCGTGGTCCGCGCGGTGGCCGTCCACCATTCTAAAGAGACAACATGACACAATTTTTGGGATTATTTTTTGGACCTGTGATTCAAAAGTTTCAAATGGAAATAAATTCATAAGTTGATTTGTGTGAAGCCGGAAGCCGTGAGGCCCCCCGGCTTTATTCTTTTCAACCACCACGCCGTAGTACACCGATTTCACGGATTCACACATCATGTTGTTTTTACTTCGCACAGGTGAAAGAGCAGGGCTAAGAACCGTCCGGAGGCGTCATGTGTTGATAGCGATGCCTCTATCAAAAATTTATCTATTTGAGTTTCCAAGTTTTTTAAAGCAAAAATTGTTTTTTATAAATATTAAGAATATATTTGCGTTCTTTTCAGTTTGCAATGGCTATTATATGAAAAAAAGAATATTTCCGGCTGTACTTATAACTGTAACAGCTGTTTGCGGACAGCTGGCCTGCAATGGTACATGGCAGGATGACGATGCGCCTGTTGTATCGCTGAGCGGTACGGTTGTGAATGCTCCGCCCGATTATATCGAGGGCTTATTGTGTATGGTTTATGGAGATACCCTCATTCAGAATAACGGGCATATAGACTCTCTGCTTACTCTTTTCAAATTTGTTGATGATTCTCTCATCGTTGTTGATAATTTTGGCAGTTATGGCTCGGGGCCTTCCGAGATGATCAGCCCCGTTGCAACTAAAACACCTGCCGGGCATCTTATAATTATGGATGTGCCTACAGGAACCAATATCTATGATATCCCACCCGGAGCTGAGCACAACTCGGGGCGGTGGTCGCGCGTATCTATGGACTCTGTCATGATGATGCCGTCCAAATTTGTCGCGGTAAGCGACACTGTGATTATGATTGCCGCTGCCCCGTTCGGCCGCGAAACATCAATCTTTTCACTTATCGACTTTAGAAACGGTAATTGGCAGCCGGCTGAATATTGGCCCGAAGACGGGTACAATGGCCCGGCTACACCAAAATCCTACATGTACAGTGTAAATTCCAATCTGTGTAAAGGCCCTGCGGGACGTTACTTCTACGCATCAGGCTGTCGGCGTTATGCCTTTATATTTCGTCTTGAAGGCAACATGGTTGAGGACGTAAACATTATTATAGATGACAACGCTCTGTATAGCGCAAGCAGTAACGGCATGATGTCGACAATACCAAATGATGGACATCGAATCAAAACCACTGCAAACTCTTCGCATATTTATGTGCTGCATCAGCGAAAAAAAGAGGACGGCTCCATATCAGACAATCTTGTCAATACCCGTGGAGGCAATGAAATTGATGTTTACGATTGGGATGGTAATTTGCAAGTGCGATATATACTTGATCATCAAGGCTATTTTCCTTATGTAAACAGCGTTGATAAAGATTTGTATGTCATGGGCGTCAATCCTGATTCCGGAGCCTATGAGTGGATACATTACAGACTTGAATGACGTCGCAAAGGCTTTATGGCGCCTTTAGCCGATCGCGTGATAACCGGTATCAGAAAGTGATGAATGATGAATCAATTTTTATTTGGAAATTTGATATATATATATTAGCTTTGCAAAAAAATAATAAACCAATATTACAGCATGGATATATGATTGGTATTTATGCTAAATATATGACCATTTGAAGAATAATGAAACGTTTAAGCCTTAACATGGCCGTTGTAATAGCAACGGCTGCTATCGTTTGTTCTTGTCACAAAGAACCGATTCCTGAAACTATCGTGGCCACAGATTTTCCCGTTAAGGAAAACCTCGTGGGCGAGCGTGTCGAACTTGACAGGGCCGAATGCCTGTCGGGCATGGTAGAACCGGCAGGCAACTACTTAGTGTTTAATGCCATCCGTTCGGCATACTGCTTTCAGGTCTATGACCGGGACTTTAAACTTGTCGATACATTGTTTACCAAGCTCGGTGGCCCAGATGAATTTCCTGACGGTGCTACTTATTATGGACAGTGGCATGGAAAAGAAACAGATCCGTCGCTGCTGGTATTCTGCGCTGCCAGAAGGCAGTTGGCATCCATAACCATACCTCGTGATTCGGCAATTACCACAGTGATGGATGTGCCGGTTTCCGAGGATCTGACGCCGTCAAGCATATATCAGCTCAGCGATTCCACCTATGCCGGTATAACATTGGCAATCAGTGAAGGCGCCTCGCCATTTATATATAACGCGGAGACAAATTCGGTGCGCAAACCCCAGCCGCCGTTTACTTTCGCTGAAAACGCGAATATGTTCTATATGACGCAGCAGACATTGGGCGTGGATTATGCCGCCGGGCGACTGTGTACGGCTTATAATCGACTCCCATGGATGGTGATGTACGATTTCGACTTCAACGTAATAAGAAAGATTGCTGTAATGGGCGAGGTCGATACTGCCACGGCAACTTTGGATCAGCGCTATCCCGGTCTTATTCATCCGTCGTTCTATAACGGCCATCTTATGGTGATTTATGTCCCTGCCGACGGCAAGAACTGTAGCCTGCTTGTATTTGATAAAGAAGGTGTGCCGGAGGCCTCATTTATGGTCGACGATGCTATATGGTATTTGATCGATGAAAGCGGCGATCGCTTGCTTACCGTGCATTACGATAATGAAAAAGATTTCATTTATCTGCGCTCAAATCCTATCCCCGCTCTTTTGACAGCTGATTAAACAGTCGTTTTTAGATGCGTAAACATATATCCGCAGCGGCAATGGCATTTTTTGCTATTGCCGCTGTTGTCGTCCATACAACTATCATTGCCTTATCATGAATACCCCTAATAATTACATGGAGAATTAAGTCAGAGAGTTGGGCTGATAGTTACTCCTTGGCCTATTAGGATTTATCGTGATGTAGTGTTAGAACTATAAATTCCAACGTATTATATAATATGACTCGTTATCGTTATTTATTTGATTGATAATGCCATATAAGCAACCATTATCTATGCAGAAATTCAAAAGATCGTTTGGTAATTGATAAACGGCAGATGGGATGCCCTCCCAGTCGGTCTTGATTAATTGCTGAGATAAGGTTATCGTTTCGTCTTTGTTCAAGTCCGCTCTGTTTTTTATACGTTTAAGCCAACAGTCCTCGTTTGTCGCGAATCCGATGCTATATCGCCAAAATTCCTGGCCGGAAAAAATGTTTTCAATGGATTTGTTAATATCAATAGACTCAGAGCCAAGAGAAACGCACCTTTTCAGATTTCCATTGAAGTCAAAAACATTATAGATGTCAAAATAATACATCGAGGAAATTATGCGATCTTTTTCTTCATTTGCGAATATGTTAGAGCTCATAAATGTCTGTAATCCTGCCCCAAGCATATTTATATTGTCTTCAGATAATTCAAATGGGAATTTTACATCATGTGAGGAGTTTTCTGAGATATCATATATCATAAACATATTATCAGTGTTTCCTACTTTTGAAGCTACCATTTTATCACTGAAAAGGTTGATATATGCCATTCCTCTCATGTATTTGGGTAAAGGCGTCTGGTTGATATTTCCGTCTGTGATATTTAAACGTAGCAGCTTGCCTGCATTCACATCGGTCATTATCAGTTCTTTACTATTGCTGACGATCGGATTGTTCAACATTCTCGGCATCAGCACGTCTTTTGGGCCGATTCCTACAAGCCCGATATTGAAGAGCGGTTTTCCGGATTTTTTATCAATAATGATGATTGCTGAGTCGCTATGAATCTTAGTAACTATAATGGCATCATCAATAACACGTAAAGCTACAGGATAGTCTTTCTTAAACTCAAAAATGGTATCAGGATTCTGAAGTATTAATTCGGTGATATTAGGATATTCTGAAATCCCTATATCGTCCAACGATATCTGCTTATTGTCGGATTCTCGTGCGCATTGGCAAAAGGCTATCAATGTTAAAATCGATATTAAAATTCTATTCCACATCGCATAGATAATTTATTGTATAATAACTATATATGTTGGCTAAATTAATTGAGTCAGAATTTTGGTTCGGATCATTCGTAAATATAAAGCCAACATTATATAGTTATTAAAGAGGTTAATTATGATAGATTTCGTTTATTCACTATCTCCGTCCGGGCAATAGGATGTGTGTATAATTATGCCGGGATAATGGGGCTCAACAGTGCATGGGTTACCGCAAACGACGGCGTCGGGGGAATTAATGTCATAATGCCCTGAGGTATAGCAAGGCGCACCTGGTCTAATCTTAAATTCAGAAGGATCCGCCAGTGCTTCGATGTTGGCGAGTGTCACGTTACTGACCTTCTCGCCCGGATGATGGCTTTGGACAGCGATATAGCTGCCGAGAGCCAGGATAGCCACCAGGGTGGCTGCAAAGATACGTTTTTTTCATGATCTTTGATTTTAGGTTAATGATATTGTTATTTATTGAATCCGTAGACTTTGAGTCTTATCGGATTCTCTTTTTCATCGATGAAAACGTCAACATACCTGCTGAAACCGCCCGGGATACTGTCGCCGGTATAATATACAGCGATTACGGCTGTGGCGCCGGGTACAATGGAGTCGGCACGCACTATGGCACGGGTACAATCGCACGAAGGAACAGTACCTTGTATGTGATAGACATAATTGTCGGTATTGTTGAAATAGAAATTTGTCTTGACTGTGTGGCCTTTGGCCACAAGTCCGAGGTTATGTGACAGACATTGCGCAGATGCGTCAGTGACGGTGGAAGGGGAGATGGTGTCGCCCCTGAGTATATTGAGATAAAGGTTCTTGATTTTAGGATTCATTACCGGGTTGCCTATGGCCAGTATATTGCAGTCGGCATCGAGCAGAAATGTGTGGAAGGACTCGCTCGAGGGCAGGGTATTGACTGTGGCGAATGTGCAGCTGCTGTCGACTGCCACTGCGTGTCTGAAATCATCGCGGCGGAGAGTGAAATCGAGTTTGTCGCGATCAAAGGAGTTGAGTATCATCAGGAAGTCAACATCGGCCACAGAGTTGAAAATGTCGATAGTCTCGGCCCATTCCGAAAGTTTCATTCGGCATGATGTGCAGCCGGCCGAGTCGATATATGTTATAACCGTAAAATCAGCGTTGGTCATCGTCCGGTCCACATTTTCTCCAAGGATGCTGAAA
>JAGANS010000035.1 GCA_017624155.1 Muribaculaceae bacterium
GCCGCGACGACAAAGCCCGTGTACTGGCTACGGTCTACAATAATACCGATTCGACACAGGTAGTAAAGACTGTTGTCGAGGTATTCGACCCGGCCATGAGGCCGTCATACAATCTCATCACTAAGATGGATGAAAACGTACTGGCATCGGCCACTTTCAACGACACCATCCCGGCCCACGGACAGGCAATAGTGCCTATCGTCGTTCAATGCACATACGACCTTTCGGCGATGGGTTATCGCGTGCGCTCGTCGGCCAACGGCTTCACCGACGGCGAGCAATCGCTTATCCCCGTGCTTGAAGCCTCCACCACGGCTATTGACTCGGAGATTTTCTATCTCAGCGGCACGGATACGGAATTCACCACCGAGATTCCTGAATCAAGCGATGGGAAAGGCATCGTAGCCCTGCAATATTGTCAGAATCCTGTATGGGATGTTGTAAAGACTCTGCCGGGACTCTACGACAACAAGCCTGTAAGCTCTACGGCCGCAGCCGCCTCGGCCTACGCTGCCTTCGCCTCGCGAGGTCTCTACAACGCCTTCCCCGAAATCAGAAAAGCCCTCGATATGTGGCAGCAAACGCCCGGTAACAAGGCTCTCGTAAGCCGGCTCTATGACAACGAGGACATCAAACTGGCGCTGCTGGCGCAGACTCCATTTGTCGGCTCGGCCAACGCCAATACCGAGCAGATGGAGCGCCTCGCCCTTACATTCGACGCCAAGGTGATCGACCGTACCGCCAAAACAGCTATTTCGCGCCTTGAGGCCCTGCAGAACGCCGACGGAGGCTTTGCATGGGGCGACTGGTACCGCACATCGTCCGACTGGGCCACAGCCTGCGTCCTCACGACAATCGGACGCCTTAATATGCTGGGCTACTATCCCGCCGGCAACAGCCGCCTCGACCGCATCATCGACCGTGCATTCGGATATATCGAATCGCAGATCACCGACAATGATTCGGCTCTCGGCTACGCATACCTCTACAGCCTCTATCCCGGCCGCAAACCGGGCAATCTCAAGGCCCGCAAGCTTGTCGACAAGGCCATCCAGGATGCCGTGGCAGGTTGGAAAAAATATCCGACTTCGCAAAAGGTCCGTGTCGCCCTCATGCTCCACAACCTCGGCAACACCGCCGTGGCTGCTGAAATCATGCGCTCGGTAGCACAGTTTGCCGTTACCGATGGCAAGCAGGGCACGTCATTCCCGTCGGTAAATAATGTTGACTCCTATGCCTCGCTGCTCGAAGCCTTCGCCACTATCGACCCTCAGTCGCCACTCATCGACGGCATGCGTCAGTGGCTCGTACTGCGCACACAGGTGACATCCGATCTCGGTGCATGGGATCCGCTCACGCTCGCCGCAGCTTTCATCGCTACCGGCAGCCGCTGGACATCCATCCCATACACCGGCACAGCGAATGTATCGGTAGACGGAACACCGCTCGAGATCGACAAGGTAGAGGCTCTCACCGGCCGCTACTCGCTGCGTCTTCTCCCGAAAAAGGCCCCGCGCAAAGTCACCTTTGTCCGTCCGGCCGACGCGCCTGTCTCGTATGGCTCGGTTGTATCAATCGCCCAACGGCCGCTCGACAAGGTCAAGGCAGCCTCAAGCCGGTATCTGTCGATCGACAAGCGCTACCTGGTGCAGCGCGACGGAAAGTGGGTGGAGACCGACCGCTTCGACCTCGGCGAGCGCGTACAGGTTCAGCTTGTCATAAAGGCCGACCGCGACATGGAATACATCACCGTGCGGGACGACCGCCCCGCATCATTCGCCCCCGTCGATCAGATGCCCGGCTGGGTATACAGCGGCAATCTCGGCGCCTACCGCGAGAACTCAGATACCCACACCGGTCTGTACGTGAACTATCTGCCTAAAGGCACATATTATCTCACCTATGAAATGACAGCGGCGCTCGCAGGCTCATTCGCCTCGGGCACCGCCACAATCCAGAGCCAGTATGCTCCGGAATTCACAGCCCGCTCATCGGCAGGCCGTATACAGGTGAGTGATTCTACCACTCGACGGTAACGCCGACCGACGATACCGGAACACTGAAGGGAGGATGCAGTTTCAACACTGTTATCCTCCCTCCTTTTATCAAGGGCCAGCGGCCGACAACCGCACTGCGTATATTCCATGCGGCGGTTTCAAGCAGATTGCATGGCACAGTCATACATTGCTTCACCACCTCGGCCACCTCGGCATAATCCACAGTCAGCGATACATCGTCGGCAGCGGCAGCCTCGGCAAAATCATAATCGAGCCGCAGCGACACTTCAAAAGCATTGCCAACCGTGCGCTCCTGTGCAAGAACGCCATGGTTGGCAAATACCTTTAAGCCATTAATCTCTATTGACGTATTCATTTACGCGACTTCTTCGACGTCCGCCGCGAGCCTTTGGCATGCGACTTCTGCTTCTGTTTGGCCTGACGTGCTGCCTGCGGCGTCGATCCGAGGTTTGCGAGCGAACGTGGCGGATTCTTCTCGTCAACAATCACAAAGTCGAGCTGCTTGCGGTCGAGATTGCAGCGCGCCACCTGCACCTTCACCTGATCGCCCAGGCGATAACGGTTGTTATGGCGGCGACCCACAAGGCAATAGTTCTTCTCGTCGAAGTCATAATAGTCGTCGGCAAGATCACGCACGGGTACAAGACCCTCACACTTGTTATCGTCGAGCTCCACATACAGGCCCCACTCGGTCACGCCCGATATAACACCGGTAAATACCTCGCCGAGGTGGTCGTTCATATACTCAACCTGCTTATATTTGATGGATGCGCGCTCGGCGTTTGCCGCAAGCTGTTCCTGATCCGACGAGTGCTTGCACTGCTCCTCGAGCTTGTCGACCGATACACTGCGTCCGCCCTTCAGGTAGCGTTCGAGCAGGCGGTGTACCATCATGTCGGGATAGCGGCGTATTGGCGATGTGAAGTGAGTATAGTAGTCGAATCCAAGGCCATAGTGGCCAATATTGACCGTGGTGTATATGGCTTTGGCCATCGAGCGGATGGCAAGTGTCGACAGGAAGTTCTCCTCGCCTTTGCCCTTTATATCAACAAGCATCTTGTTGATCGACTTGTTGACGTCGCGCGGTGTGCCGCTTGTACGCAGCTTGTAGCCGAATGTCTTGGACAATGTGGCGAGATCCTGCAACTTGCCGGGATCGGGCATATCGTGGACACGGTATACAAATGCCTTGGGCTTCTTCTTGCCGGCGGCCTTACCTATGAAGGTGGCCACGGTGCGGTTGGCCAGCAGCATGAATTCCTCGATGAGCTTGTTGGCATCCTTTGATTCCTTGAAGTAGACACCGGTGGGATGGCCGTTCTCGTCGATGTCGAAGCGCACCTCCATACGGTCAAAGTCCACCGAGCCGTTTTCGTAGCGCTCCTTGCGCAGTATCTTTGCCAGGCGGTCGAGCGTGAGGATCTCCTCGGCATAGTCGCCCTTGCCGGTCTCGATGATGTCCTGCGCCTCCTCGTAGGTGAAGCGGCGGTTGGAGCGTATGACAGTGCGGCATATCTTTGTGTCGAGCACCTTGCCGCGGTTATCCATTTTAAATATTGTGGAGAAGGTGAGCTTGTCCTCATCGGGACGCAGAGAACAGATGCCGTTCGACAGATGTTCGGGCAGCATCGGCACCACGCGGTCGACAAGATATACCGATGTGGCGCGCTCCTCGGCCTCTCGGTCGATGATTGTGTCGGGATGCACGTAGTGAGTCACGTCGGCGATGTGCACACCGATCTCATAGTTGCCGTCGGGCAGCTTGCGGATCGACAGCGCGTCGTCAAAGTCTTTTGCATCCTTCGGATCGATGGTAAATGTGGTTACATCACGCATATCGAGTCGCTTGGCCACCTCTTCATCGGTGATACCCGCGTCAATGCGCCCGGCAGCCTTCTCCACAGTCTTGGGATATTTGTAGGGAAGGCCGAATTCAGCCAGTATTGCATGTATTTCGGCATTATTCTCACCGGCCTTGCCCAATACATCGACAACCTCGCCCCTGGGGCTTGTTGCGTCGTCGCGCCAGTCGGTGATGCGCACTATCGCCTTATCACCGGTAGTGCCTCCCTTGAGTTTGGAACCCGGTATTATGATATCGGTGGCAAGATATTTGGAGTCGGGCGTCAGTGTGGCGAAGTGCTTCTCCACACGCAGCGTACCGATAAATGTCTGATCCTTTTTCTCGATGATCTCGGTCACGATGGCCTCGGGCTCACGACCCTTGACGCGGGCGGCTATAGTCACCTGCACGCGATCGCCGTTGAGGGCATGCATCGAGTTGCGTTCGGCCACGAATATTGTTTGCTCGTCGCCGTCGGTTATCACCGAATTCTTGCCGTTGCGCAGGCGCACGAACGTGCCGGTCGCCGTTACATTATGCTCGGGTGTCTTATACTTGCCGGGAGCGACCTCGATAAGGTCTCCGTCAAATGCCAATTCGGCCAGATACAGCGCCACCGCACGGTGGTGGATCGGATTCTGAATGCCTATGGCGCTGGAAACCTGTTTGTAGTTGAATGTCTTGGAAGCCGGATTCGCTATATACAGGTCGACGGCCTTGCGGATCGCAAGTGTATCGGCCGTGGTTTTCTTGGTCTTTGCCATGATGTCTTATGTTATTTGCTAACAAAGGTAGCTATTTTAGTTCTAAAAACCTAACAAGTAAGCCGAAAAATATGTTTTACGGCACCCTTGACGCTTTCTCCGCAAAATAATTGCAGAAAAATTTCTTTTATAAAAATAAATGGCCTAAATTTGCAGCAGAACAACAACAACACGAACTACCCTCAAAAACCTGATATTTTATGACACGTAAGCTCAAAATCCGCGACCTCACACTTCGCGACGGCCAGCAGTCACTGTTCGCAACACGTCTGCCTCAGGCCGAAATCGACAAGCTCCTCCCTTACTACGAAAACGCAGGCTTCTATATCATGGAAGTCTGGGGCGGCGCCGTGCTCGACTCGGTAATGCGATACCTCGACGAATCGCCCTGGAACCGCCTGCGCTCTGTTTCAAAGGCCATGAAGGGCAAATCCCTGCTGTCTGCACTGTCGCGCGGCCGCAACCTCTTTGGCTACGTACCCTACCCCGACTATGTGCTCCGCGGCTTCTATGAAGAAGCTATCAAGAACGGCCTCAACGTGATGCGTATCTTCGACGCCCTCAACGACATCGACAATGTGAAGGAATCCATCAAGATGATCAACGAGCTCGGCGGCATAGCCGACGGAGCCGTATGCTACACGGTCGATCCTAAGGCGCCCGAAGCTCCCAA